>DASPXK010000404.1:0-10534 GCA_035637315.1 Chloroflexota bacterium | reverse complement strand
TCGGCCGTGAATGGCGCGGCATGGTCGAGCAACTCTTCGAGCGTGTGTGGATCGGCCGCGCAGGCGGCAACCAGGCCCTGGAGGGCGCGGTCTGGCCCGATGAAACTGACCGTCGAGTCGCGCCCGACGACGGTGAAGCGCATCAGGCCCATGTCGCCGCCGCGAGCTCGTCCATCCGGGCGATCCAACGCTCGGGGTCGCGGACCTCGGCCTCCGTCGGGAGTCGCTCCGGCTCCTGCCAGGCTTGATTCAGGAACCCCATGCCACGCTGGTCCACCACGCGCGAGGCAAACTTCTCACCCAGCGCGTACTGCTCCATCTTCATCTTCAGCCCGGTCAGGTGGAGAAACAGCTCCTCGATCTGGCCGCGTTCACGCTGGCGCTGCTCGACGCGCGCGTGGATCTCGTCGTAATGCGGAAGCAGCTCGGCGCCTATGCGGTTCATGACGTGATTCGAATAGCCCTCGGCCAGACTCATTAGCGCCTGGAGCCGCGACAGCATTTGGCGCTGGTGCGGCGACATGACCGCCTCGATCAGGTTGTGCCCGTTGCGAACGTTCTGGGCCAGACGCGTGAGGATCGTGCCGAGCACGCTCAGCGTGCTCGCGCCACCCAGCTCGTCCGCCATACTGCGCAGGTACCCGTGGAGCTGTCCGTTCAAATATCCGCGCACCCATGGGTTGACTTCGAATTCGTGGGCGTGGGTCGCCTCGTGAAGCGCGATCCATTTGCGAAGCTCGGCCGGCGGCACCTCGAGCTGGCGTTCCAGCACCTGAATATTGGGCTCGACGAAGTACAGCTTGCCTGACTCGAGCGGCTCCCTGCCGAGCAGGCTGATGTCGTACTGGCCCAGCACCTTGCGAGCCAGGTAGCCAAGCAGGAGCCCGACCTGGCCTGAGAGGAACATTCGGCTGAGGCTGGTCATGCCGGGCAGGCCCGGGCCACTCTTGCGCAGCGATTCCTGGTACAGCTCCTCGACCGGCTGGAAGAGCTGCTCAAAATTGGCCACGTTGGCCTTGATCCAGTCAGCCCGATCGAGCACCAGCACCTTGGTCTGGCCAAGCGGCAGGCGGGTGCCCGTGTAGTCGGCGATAGGCTGCTCGATCTCGCGCACCATCGCCTCGTATTCACGCTGCAGGCGCAGCCTGGAGTCTGCCTGCAGCGTTCCGTCAGGCCCGCAGGCGCGGGCGGCCACCATGGTCGCCCACTCCCAATCGATCAGGCGGCAGTCGTTGTCGTGGACGTAGCGGCGCGCGATCGCCCACCCAACCACGGCCGCTCCGCCGATCACAAGACCTCTCGCCAACGGGCTGCGCAGCACACCCGTGGCGAGCGGACGGCTGACCTGGCGGAGATTCACCACACTGTCTCCGAAAAAGTACGGCCTCCGAGGCGGCCGGGCGGCCCGCTGGCGCGCTGCTCGCCGAACGGGCCACGGCAAAATTGTACCGGCTCCGGAGACCCAAGTGCGAAGTCCGACGTACGTTGTTCAGCCGTCTGCCATGACCAGCCTGGCACCGGTCTCGAGGCGGACTTCGGACCTCGGGCCCCGGACTTCGGACTTCAAAACCCGCCCGTGGTATCATCCGGAGTTGTCCGGGCCTGTAGCTCAGCTGGGAGAGCGCGCGGTTCGCATCCGCGAGGCCAGGGGTTCGAGTCCCCTCAGGTCCACCTCTGGCGGTATTGCGCGAGCCGCCCCCCCGGTGGCCCAGCCGCCATCCCCGGGGCGTCCGACCCCGCCCCTCAGCACGCCAGAATGTGGCAACGACGTGAGGAGTCCTTATGCCTCCCACCCGGGCAAACGGCAAGGTGTGCTACATCGAGATCCCCGCTACCGACGTCCATCGCTCGGCCGATTTCTACAAAGAGATCTTCGGCTGGCGGATCAGGCGGCGCGGCGACGGTCATATCGCCTTTGACGAGACGACCGGCGAGGTGAGCGGCACATGGGTGGTTGGCGCGAGGTGAGCATGCCGTGACCACGGTCAATGTCCGCTACATGGTCGACGACGTCGACGCCGCCGTTGCGTTCTATACCACCCACTTGGGCTTCACCCTCCTCTCCAGCGCGGCGCCGGCCTTCGCCGACGTCACCCGAGGGGACCTGCGGCTGCTGCTCAGTGGGGCGACCAGCTCGGCCGGCCGACCGATGCCCGACGGCCGCCAGCCCGCCCCGGGCGGCTGGAATCGCATCCACCTCGTGGTCGACGACATAGCCGCCGAGGTCGATCGGCTCCGCGCGGCCGGCGTGGGGTTCCGCAACGACATCGTGACCGGGCCGGGCGGCTCGCAGATCTTGCTCGACGACCCGTCCGGCAACCCAATCGAGCTCTTCCAGCCCGCCCGCTGACGAGCCTACACCATCCCGAGCACGCTGCACAGCTCTCAGTGACGACTGTCCGTTCGCCGAAGCCTGGGCAGCCACCTCGGCACCCGTTCGCGGTAATCGTCGTAAGCGGCGCCGAACCGCCGGCGCAGGACAGGCTCCTCGTAGAACAGCACGAAAAGATGACAGCCCAGCCATACCACGGCGGCATAACCCAGCAGCGCCGCCGACTCGAAGACAATGCCCTCGCCAAGCAAGGTCATCGCGATCCCGACGTACATCGGGTTGCGCACAATGCGGTACATCCGCCCCGTCACCAGCCGTCTGGGCGGGTCGTACGGCGCGGGCGTGCCTCGGCCCTCGACGATGAACCCAACCCAACACCACGCCAGCAGCAACACCCCAAGCGCGATCGGGACCCATCCTGCCAGCCTGAGCCAGCCGAGGTCGAAGGAGGACTGGCCGCCAGTGGCAGCCAGGATTCGGATCGGGATGTAGACGAGGACTGCCCCTGGCGCCACGACCGCGAAGGCCAAGGTCCGCAAGGCCAGTAATGGCATCGCCCGGCTCCTCGGCTGCCGTTCGACCACTCCACACCGTAGCTCGTTCACCGTGCTGGCCGCAGCGGTGGGAGCCGCTGCCCTTCCGCTAGGGGCAGACGGTTTGATCGAAGGCGCGTTAGGCGGATCGGCGCTACGGCGTCACTGGCACGCGCGCCAGCTCCTCTCCCAGCCGCCGAGCCACGACGCTCACTTCGTCACCGCGCAAGCAGTGTGGGTCGACGAGCAGCGCGCCGCCCCGGAAGACCCGGACCATGATCGGCGGCTCGCCGTGGCGCAGCACGTCCATGACGCCGTTCGCGGTCAGGCCGGTCTCGCGCTCATCGATGCCGATCAACACCGTCGGGGCGGTCCAGACCGACTGGTCGTCCTCGATCCGGGCGCTGATCCCGGGTAGTCCGGCCACCGCCTCGACGATCTGACGTGCTTCGTGGAGATGTCGCTCCCACTCGGCCTGGTGGTCTTCACGCAGGAAGAGCTCGAGGGCGGTGACGAGGCCCACAATGTCTTCCTTGCTCACCTTGCAGGGTCGGCCGAGACTGGCGTTCGGCGAGCCGTTCGCGGCGGCTGCGCGAATCAGGTCCGCGCGCCCCAGCAGCAGGCCGCTCCCCTGCGGGCCGCGAATGCCCTTACCGCCGCTGTAGATCACCAGGTCGGCGCCCTGATCGGTCCAGCGCGTCAGGTGGGCCGCCGGTGGCAGCGTGGAGGCCGCGTCCACGATCAGTGGCAGCTCATGCGCGCGAGCGATCTCCGCGATCCGGTCGACTGGGACGCCTTGCTCGCCCAGGCGCGGCGAGACGATGAAGATCAGCGCCGCGGTGCGGTCGCCGATCGCGCCCTCAACGTCGCGCGGCGTGCACGCTTCGTCGGTCCCCACCGCCAGCAGTCGCGCGCCAGCCGTTCGCAGCGCCTGGTCGTATTGGATTCGCTGGCACCTCTGAATGACGATCTCGTTCTTCATCCCAGCCGTATCAGGCAACTGCCGGATGCGCTGCTGGTCGGTGCCGGCCATGCACGCCGCCGCCGCCAGGAGCAGCCCGCCGGCTGAGCCTGAGGTGACGTGGGCGGCCTGGACTCCGATCAGGCTAGCGATCCGCTCGCCGGCCCGAGCGTTGAGCTCGGCCATATCAACGAACGCCGTCGCCGCCTCCGCCATTGCCTCTAGCACCGGTCGCGGCATGAGCGACCCGCTGGCCATGGTGTTCATGCCCCGTGCGTTGATCACCGGTCGGACGCCTAATCGTTCGTAGACTCGCATGCACACCTCCTCGGCGCGTGGATTCTAGCGTGCCGCGCCGACCGCCGTCGCGCGCCGCGATCAGGTATCCTCGATCCAGGAGCGAGCTGAGGGGATGTCTCGATGGCCCGGATCCCAGATCGGGCACGCCCCAACCGGCTGGCTCAGGCCAGCAAGGTCATCCTGGGGGGGTATTTCAAGCTCTATCATCGCTTCGAAGTCATCGGAGCGGAGAACCTGCCCGCGCATCCGCCTCTCCTGGGGCTAACCAACCACATCAGCCTGCTGGATGTGCCGGCCTTCGGCTTGATCGACCCTTATCCGAACTCGGCGTTGGTTGCCAAGGCCTCGCTGCTGAGGGTCCCGATCATCGCCCACATCTTGCGAAGCTGGGGGATGATCCCCGTCGAGCGGCACGGCCAGGACTTGACGGCGGTCCGAGAGGTGCTGCGTTGCCTTCGTGAAGGGCGGGCCGTCGCGATCGCCGCCGAGGGCACCCGCAACCGCTCGGGGGGCCTGGGCGAGGTGCACCCGGTCCTGGCGCGGCTGGCCATCACGGCAGGCGTCCCGCTGGTCGCCATCGCGGCGATCGGCACGTATCAGGCGCTGCCGCCCGGTGCCTGGGTCCCGCGCCCCAAGCCTGTCCGCGTGGCCATCGGGCCAGTCTTCGACTTGGGCTACCTGCGCGATCGACCCCGCGCCGAAGCCATCGAGGAGGCGCGCGCGATCATCCGCGCTCGCCTTGCCGAGCTCCTGCCGCCAACGGCGAAAGGCATAGCAACCGCAGAGGACGCAGAGGCACGCGGAGGCAAAGAAGTCAGAGCCGGTTGACCAGGCGCCTAACGCCGTCGCGCAGATGCAGGACGTTGAAGTTGATGAGCAGCCCAACGCGCATACCACTGAGCTTCAAGTACGAGAGCAGCTGCGCCTGGTGAAGCGGCAACAGCTTTTCGACTGCTTTGAGTTCGACGATCACCGAACCAGCCACCTCGAGATCGATCCTGTATCCGACATCTATGGTCACGCCATCGTAAACAACGGGCAGGATCACCTGGGACCGCACCTCCAGCCCGCGCTTTCGGAGTTCGTGCACCAAGCACCCCTGGTAGGCGCTCTCGAGAAGCCCCGGACCAAGGGCCGAATGAAACGCACATTGCTGCGTCGACGATCTGCCCGCTGACCTCGTTGACGTGCACCTCTGAGTTCCTCTGCGTCCTCGGCGGTGAGCTCTCGGCCGCGTTGCCTGGGTCTTGGCGCGATGACTATACTGGTAGCGTAGGTAGGAATCATCGTCCACCCACGCGGATCAACCTCGCAGCGCCGCTAGGCCCGATCGCGCGGCGCCAGCCGGGGTGGCCAGTCGGTTTTGAGGACGCCTCGTGGCCGAGTACTCTTCGCTCCTGGTCTACCTTGCGCTCGCGGCGGCCTTGTCGGCTTTCTTGGTCCTCGTCTCTGGCAGGCTCGCTCCCAGCCATCCGAGCCCGGCCAAGGCGCGGCCGTATGAGTGCGGAGTGTCAGAGCCGCAGTCCACCGAGACTCGCTGGCCGGTCCGCTTCGCGCTTGTCGCGATGCTGTTCCTGGTCTTCGACGTGGAAGCGCTGTTCTTTTATCCCTGGGCCGTCCTCGCGCGCGAGCTGCGCTGGACTGGCATCCTGGCCGTGGGCGGTTTCTTTGCCGTGCTTGGGGTTGGCTATCTCTACGCTCGAGCCCGCGGGGCGCTGAAGTGGCGGTAGCGGAATGAGTACCCCGCTGCCGGTGAGCGGGCATGCTAAGGACGCCGCGCCGGCCTTCGTGCTCGGTCGGCTTCGGGATTGGAGCCGCGAGAAGTCGCTCTGGCCGGTCATGTTCGGGCTGGCCTGCTGCGCCATCGAGATGATGGCCACTTCGGCCGGCAAGTACGACATCGCGCGGTTCGGCTCCGAGCTGTTCCGCCCCAGCCCGCGCCAGGCCGACCTGATGATCGTCTCGGGGCGCGTTGCACAGAAGATGGCCCCGGTCCTGCGCGAGATTTACGATCAGATGCCCGATCCGAAGTGGGTCATCGCCATGGGCGATTGCGCCGCGTGTGGGGGTGTCTTCAACAACTACGCCGTTGTTCAAGGCGTCGACAAGATCGTTCCGGTCGACGTGTACGTGCCCGGCTGCCCGCCTCGCCCGGAGGCGCTGCTCGATAGCATCATCAAGCTTCAGGAGCGAGTCGGGAAGGGACAGCGGGGGGCATGACCGGCGGGCTGGACGGCTTGAAAGCCGCCTTCCCGACGGCCGAGGCCGGCATGTCCGCGGATGGCATCCCGTATCTCCGCCTTGCGACGGCTGATCTGTCGGAGGCCGCCGGTCGCCTGCGCAACGAGCTGGGGTACGGGCGCTTCATCGACCTGACGGCCGTCGACGATCCGGACCGCGTCGACCGATTCGAGCTGCTGTACTTGCTGTATTCGATGGCCGAGAGGGCCTGGCTGCGGCTGAGAGTCCGCACCGATGAGACGGTGGCCAGCGTCACCCCCCTCTTCCGGGCCGCCAACTGGTGCGAGCGAGAGGTCTATGACCTGTTCGGGGTTCGCTTCGAGGGGCACCCCGAGCTGACCCGCATCATGCTGCCGGACGACTGGGAGGGCCACCCGCTCCGCCGCGATGCGCCGGTCGGCGGCGAGCCGGTCGACTTCACCGTTACGCGAGACGTCTATGGGACCGGCCCGTCGGCTCCGCCTGGCCCCGAGCGGAGTGGCTGAGGATGGCCATCCAGAGCGAGCGACGCGGCAGCACCCTGCACATCAACATGGGGCCACAGCACCCCTCCACGCATGGCGTGCTGCGCCTGGAGCTGGAGCTGGACGGCGAGACGGTTGTCTCCTGCAAGCCGGTGATCGGCTACCTCCACACCGGCATCGAGAAGACCTTCGAGGTGAAGACCTACCTGCACGGGGTCACCCTCACGGATCGGATGGATTACCTCAACCCGCTCGGCAACAACCTGGCCTACGCGCTCTCCATCGAGAAGCTGTTCGAGTGCGAGATACCCGAGCGCGCGGTGGTTGGTCGGGTCCTGCTGGCCGAGCTGACCCGAATCAACTCGCATCTGGTCTGGGTGGGGACCACGGGGCTCGACCTGGGCGCCAGCTCGGTCTTTCTGTACGCCTTCCGTGAGCGGGAGGCGCTGCTCGACCTCTTCGAGTGGATGAGCGGCGCGCGGATGATGACTAGCTTCATCCGGCCGGGCGGGCTGGCCGAGGACTTCGAGCCGGAGTGGCTGGCCGCGGTCGACCATTTCCTGGACGTCCTGCCCAGTCGAGTCGACGACTATGAGGCCCTTCTGACCAACAACCCGCTCTTCAAGGAGCGAACGGTCGGCATCGGGGTGCTAAAAGCCGAGGACGCGATCGAGATGGGTGTCAGCGGGCCCATCCTGCGGGCCTCGGGCGTAGCCCACGATCTCCGAAAGACGAATCCTTACTGCGGATACGAGCGCTACCCGTTCGACGCGATCGTGGGTCAGAACGGTGACTGCTACGACCGCTATCGCGTGCGGATTGCCGAGCTGCGCGAGAGCATCAAGCTCTGCAAGCAGGCGTTGAGCTTCTTGCCGCCAGGCCCCGTTAAGACCGCCGACCGCAAGATCGTCCCGCCCCCACGTGAAGAGCTCGGCCGCTCTATGGAGGCGCTGATCCACCACTTCAAGATCTACACGGAGGGGATCCGACCACCGGCCGGTGAAGCCTACGTGCCCGTTGAATCGCCGCGCGGTGAACTTGGCTTCTACGTGGTTAGCGATGGCTCGGGCAGGCCCGTCCGTGTGCACGAGCGGGCGCCCTCATTCGCTAACCTCCAGGCGATCTCGCTGGTCGCCCAGGGCGGATTGGTGGCGGATCTGATCGCGATCATCTCCAGCATCGACCCGATCATGGGCGAAGTAGATAGGTGATGGAAGCAGTCAGCCGTCAGCCATCAGCCCCCGGGTTCGCTGCTGACTGCTGATGGCTGATAGCTAAGTGCTCGCATGCTCACTCCTGAGACTCGCGACAAGATCCTGACCGAGGTCGAGCGGTACCCACAGCGGCGCACGGCGGTCCTGCCGGCTCTCAAGCACGCCCAGGCCCAGATCGGCTGGCTGCCGCCAGAGGCCATCGGCGAGGTGGCCGACCTGGTTGGGGTGTCGCATGCCGCGGCCAACGAGCTAGCGACCTTCTATTCGATGCTGCGGACGCGGCCGGGCGGCCGGACGCGAGTCGAGGTCTGCCTCCAGCTGCCCTGCGCGCTGGCCGGGGCGGAGCGGCTGCTCGGAGCGCTGGCTGAGGGCCTCGGCATCCGGCCGGGCGAGGCGACAACGGACGGCGCGATCGAGCTGATTGGTACCCCCGAGTGCTTCGGCGCGTGCCACCGCGCCCCGATGTGCCGCGTAAACGACGACTATCGCGAGCACCTGACCCCTGAGGCCACGTGCGCCCTGATCGAAGAGCTCACCGCGGACCGACGACGGACGACCGATGGCCGACGACCGCGGGCGCGCCATAGTCCATCGTCTCTCGTCGGCCGTCCGGCGCGGGCAGAAGGGGCATGATCGACTACAAACCGATCTTGCTGCCGCACCCTGGGCGGACGACGCCGGTCAGCCTCGAGGAGTACCGCCAGAAGGGTGGCTACCGCGGCTGGGAGAAAGCCCTCCGCGAGATGTCGCCAGACGACGTGATCGAGGAGGTCAAGGCGTCCGGGCTGCGGGGGCGTGGCGGGGCCGGCTTTCCGTGTGGCGCGAAATGGGGCTTCGTGCCCAGGATCGAGGGCCCCAAATACCTGTGCTGCAACGCCGACGAGTCGGAGCCGGGCACGTTCAAGGACCGCGAGATCATGGAGATCGAGCCCCACATGCTGCTCGAAGGGGTCGCGATCGCCTCCTACGCGATCCGGGCAAACGACGCCTTCATCTACATTCGCGGCGAGTACGTGACCGCGGCCGACGGCCTGGAAGCCGCTATCGAGGAGGCCACCCGAGCAGGCCTGTTCGGCGCGGACGCGCTGGGCAAGGGCTTCGATCTTCGCATCCACGTCTTCCGCGGGGCCGGGGCGTACATCTGCGGCGAGGAGACGGCGCTGCTCGAATCCCTCGAGGGGCGCCGCCCAATGCCGCGCTCGCGGCCACCGTTCCCAGCCGTCGAGGGCCTGTACCGACGCCCGACCGCCGTCAACAACGTCGAGACTCTGGCCAACGTCCCGTTGATCCTGGCCAACGGCAGCGCCTGGTACCAGACCATCGGAGTGCCGCCAAGGAACACGGGCCCGAAGATCTTCTGCCTGTCCGGTCGGGTGAAGCGACCGGGCAATTACGAGCTGCCCCTGGGCTCGGTCACATTCCGCGAGTTGATCGACCAGTACGGTGGAGGAACGTCGACCGGCGCGCCCGTGAAAGGGGTCCTGCCGGCCGGCGCCTCGGCGCCGATCATCACCGCCGACAGGCTGGACACAAGGCTGGACTACGACTCGGTCCAGGAAGCAGGATCGATGCTCGGCTCGGCCAGCCTGATCGTGCTGGACGAGACCGTGTGCATCGTTCGGGCCGCGGCGCTGATGGAGGAATTTTTCCGCCACGAGTCGTGCGGCAAGTGCACACCATGTCGCGAGGGTACCGGCTGGCTGCACGACATCCTGGTCCGCCTCGAAGGTGGGCGCGGGTCAGAATCCGACCTGGAGCTTTTGATGTCGCTCTCGGGCGAGATCAGCGGCAAGGTGTTGTGCGCGCTTGGCGACTTCGCGACCAGTCCGGTTACTGCCACCGTCCGCGGCTTTCGCGACGAGTACCTCCAGCACCTCGAGCTGGGCCGCTGCCCGTATCCCGACTGGGGGTCGGGAGCTGGGAGCTGGGAGCTGGGAGATGGGGGTTGGCAGACAGGAGCGCATCGTGGCTAACCCCCAACTCCCAACTCCCATCTCCCAAGCGCCCGATCTGGTCACGCTCACGATTGACGGCCGCCAGGTGTGGGTCCCGAAGGGCATCCTGTTGGTGGACGCGGCCACGCAGGCCGGGATCGAGATCCCAGTGTTCTGCTACCACCCCAAGCTCAAGTCAGTTGGGGCCTGTCGGATGTGCCTGGTTGAGATCGAGAAAATGCCTCGCCTCCAGACGGCCTGCACCTCACCTGTCGTCGACGGTATGGTGGTCTACACGAATACGCCAAACGTCGTCGGCGCCCAGACCGGGGTCCTGGAGCTGCTGCTCGCCAATCACCCGCTCGACTGCCCCATTTGCGACAAAGGCGGCGAGTGTCCACTTCAGGACAACACGTTCAAGTATGGGACAGGCACCAGTCGCTACACCGAGCGGAAGCGGCTGCTTGCCAAAGCCCTGCCGCTGTCCGATCGGATCGTGCTGGATCGCGAGCGGTGCATTCTGTGCTATCGGTGCACCCGATTCCAGGCCGAGAT
>DASPXK010000403.1:0-18542 GCA_035637315.1 Chloroflexota bacterium | reverse complement strand
CGAGCGTCGGGCTAGATCATTCGAGCCGGCAAGACATCGAGAAACCGGGCGACGGAAAGCACCTGGATACCTCCCTCTCGCAGACGCGTGATCAGCTCGAGGCGCGTTGGCGATGTCGTAGACCTGCGCGACCGAGCGGATCGCGCCCGCGAAGGCCGGACGGGCCGTTGCATCCTCGACCCGGCTGCCATCCAGTAAGACGGCGCGGCCATTCGGCAGCGCGCGAATGTACTCAGAGCCGCTGCGAGTCAAGCTCAGCTCCTCGGCCAGTGAGAGTGTTAGGTTAGCGGAGCCTTTTAGGGCCGGGGCCGGACCACACCAGGAGCCCAAAGGTGATCATCAAACCCGCTCATGCATAGGCATGATCATCTTGATCACCTTTGAGCACCTTGATCACCCTTGATCATCTAGACCGGCAGACCGTCACCCTTGAAGTCGACCAGATACTCGCTGGGGTCGATCCGGTCCAAGACCTCTTGTGGCACGCGGCACATGGGCGGGAACGGCTCGGGCGGGGCGGGCTTGGTGCAGTCGAAGATGACCTTGGTCTCCATCGGGCCCTTCTGCTCGCGATGAAACCCGTAGGTGACCGGGTTCAAGTGGCCGCCCAGGAAGTTGGGCAGCACGCACATGTCGCGGTCGGCCTGGAAGCGAGTCGCGAAGCACCACAGCACGTCGGTCTCGTTGAATACGTCGATGTCGTCGTCGACGACCCAGATGTGCTTGAGCATCGGGTCCACAGCATACGCGGCGCACGCCGCGATCTTCGGCTCCCCCTCGACTCTCTTGCGCATCGACATGTACAGGTGGGAGCGTGCCATGCCAGACAGCGGCAGGTTGACGCCGGTCACGGTCGGGATGGCCTCCTTGACGCGCCGGTAGATGCTGCCCATGCGCGGCAGAGCGCCGAGGACGCTGTGCTCGGCGTGGGCGTTGAAGAGGTCGACGTAGATCGGGTCCTCGCGCATGGTAATCGCCCTGATCTTGATGAAGGGCATCGGCCCGACGCCGGTGTAATAGCGCGGGTACTCGCCGAACGGTCCTTCTTGGCGCAGCGCCTCCTCGCTGGTGTCGACCACGCCCTCGATCACGATCTCGGCCCGGGCGGGGACCGGTAGATCCACCGTGTCAGCCTGGACCACCTCCAGCGGCTCGCCGAGCAGGCCGCCCATCACTTCCATCTCGCCGCCGATCCCGGCCAGCTTGGACACGGCACCCATCAGCATCGCCGGGTGGTGGCCGATCGCCAGCGCGATCTCGATCGGCTGCTTCAGCTCACGGGCGCGGCGCAGGATGTAGGCCGTGTGGTGGGCGGGGTTGGTCATCAGGCCCACCTCGTCGCGTGCCTGCAACTGGTGGCGGAAGATGCCCACGTTGACCTTGCCAGAGTCAGGGTCGCGGGTGATGGCCGCCGCGGAGGTGATGTACTTGCCGGCGTCCAGCTCCATATGCTGGAGCAGCGGCAGGCTGTACATGTCGATCTGGTCGCCGGTCCAGACGACCTTCTTCACGGGCGCTTGCGAGCGGTCGACCCACTCCGGCTCAGTGAAGTTGCCCTCCCGCCTGGCGTACTCCTGGACCATGTTGCGGACGTCGGTGCCGATCGAGAGCGCCAGGCGCTCATAGGTGGCCTTCAGGTTGAGGACGAGCGGGATGTCTGAGCCCTTGATCTTCTTGAAGAGCACGGCCGGGAAGGTCGGCTTGCCGGGGTCGCGCTGCATCTTGTCGACGATCGCGGTCGCCTCGAAGACCGGATCGACCTCTCGCTCGACGACCTTCAGTTGATGGGGATTCGAATCAACCAGCTCCCTGAGATACGTCCGCAAGTCCTTGGACACTGGCCTACTCCTCCTTGGTAACTGGGCGGTTGGGGCCCTTCCTGCGCGCGGCAATCATAAGGCGCTGGTGATGAGGAAGTCGAGGAGTGCGGCTTGGAGCGCTGAGAAGCGCTTCTTGGGGCGGTAAATCGCGGCAAACGGCTGGTACCAGAGCTCGATGTCGGCGGGGGTGACGTCCTTCAGGATGCCAAGGTCCAGCTCACGCCGCACGGCGCATTCGAAGAGGACCGCGATTCCTACCCCCGCCTCGACGACTCGCTTGATCGCTTCGGCATGGCCGAGATGGATCGCGATTCGAATTGGCCCGCTCAGTCCGGCCTCGCGTAAGCGGTCGAAGATGCGCTGATTGAGCGCCACGTCCCGAGAGAAGGCGACGAGCGGGTAGCGCAACAAGTCATCGCGACCGACCCGCCTCAGGCGGGCGAGTGGGTGGCCCTGGCCGGCGACGACGAGCAGCCGCTCGCGGTGGAACTCCTGACACACCAGGTTGTCCGGGACGCCGTCGCGCGTCACGATCGCGAAATCCAGCTCGCCTCCGACAACGCCGGCGCAGATCTGCTCCTTGGGCAGGACTTGCACGGAGATCTCCGCGTCTGGGCGCTCCAGCTTGAACCGGCTGAGTAGCGGCGGCAGGTAGTAGCTGCCGATCATGTTGCTGGCGCCAAGCACGACTCGGCCGGCGGCGCCTGCCCCGAGCTCACGGATGGTAGCTGAGACCTCGCCCTCGCCCTCCAGGACGCTCTTCGCGTAGCGATACACCGCCAGGCCGGCTTCCGTCGCCAGCATCTGGCGCCCGTTTCGATAGAAGAGGTCGGCCCCAAAATGGCGCTCGATCCGACGCAGGTTCATGCTGACCGCCGGCTGCGAGATCATCAGATGCTCTGCGGCGAGGGTGACGCTGCGGCATTCGACCACCTCGCAGTACAGCCGCAACAAGCGACCGTTCATCTCGCGCTGACTATAATGGTTCGCTTATGTTCGGGCAACGAGATTGGTATTGGACCCTCGCCGGGGGCGCACCTATACTGGGGTCGGGCTCACGACGCCCTCACCCCCACCCCTCTCCCAAGCGTGGGAGAGGGGAGAGCCGATTCGTGGGAACCGAGCCAATACTTTGACGGGCACCCCATTTCATGCGAAACGGTAGGGCTGCCCCGATTCACCGGGGGGCCCGACTAACAGGAGGAACGGTGGTGGTCCAAGCCGGTCAGAGCTTCGCCTATCCAGCCCCACGCTACCCGCGGTACATCCGGCAGGCGCGGGCCACGACGGTGGAAGAGCTGCTTCCCGTCGCCCGCGTCCACATCCAGCGGCGGTACTCGTTTCCCGCCCTGGGCCCCGTCCGCGAGGGCGACCACATCCTCATCGTCACGTACACGGATCAGGAGCCGCTCGTCATGCAGGCCGTGAAGGCGGCGATGAAGGAGGCCGGCGCGTCTCAGGTAGACGACATCACCTGGTCGGACCTCAACGTCCGCGATCCCGTTGAGCGCTGGAGCGCGGCCGACGGCTGGCGCGAGATCAACGATCGGCTCGGCCCGATGATCGAGTCCGGAGTCGAGTACAAGGTCGAGGCGACGGCGCTGCGCGGGTTCCTCGAACAGCATCCTGAGTACACGGCCGTTTACGCCGGCGAGGCGGGCGGCAACCACTGGCGACGCACTACCAGCCAGCGCTATCGCGGCAGCTGGCTCTTCGCCGCGTACGAAAGCTTCATCTCACGCTGTTCGGCCTATCCCGACGAGATCTGGCGCCTGATCGACCGCAAGCTCGTCGAACAGTTCGGACGGGCCGCCGCGGTCCACATCACCGACCCGCAGGGGACGGACGTCTCATGGGACGTATCCGAGGAGGAGGCCGCCCGCTGGGTCAAGACCGCCACCGTGCCGGGCCACATGCTGGCTTCGACGATCCAGGGCGTCCGCCGTGCAACGCCGGTCAGTGAGCTGCTGCCGTTCCAAGAGCGCCACTATCCCGCGCTCAACGGCGTCGTGGCGGGGACCGCCAACCACTCCGGCTACTACCCCCACATCCGGGTCACAATGGAACACGGGATGGTGACCAAGATCGAGGGCGGCGGTCTATATGGCGAGCTGTTCAGCGAGGTCGTCGAGCGGTTCAAGGACGCCGAGTACCCCGGCTTCCCGTACAAGGGCTGGGCCTACTTCAACGACTGCACCATCGGCACGAACCCGAAGGGGATCCGCAACCGGGAGGGCCTGTGGGAGTACGGTGATCGCCAGACCAACCTCCCCGAACGCCTGCGGGCCGGGGTGATCCACTGGGGATGGGGCGCGGAGCACTGGGACCAGGCGTTCATCCAGTACGCGCGGGAGCACCACCTGCCGATCATGCATTTCCCGCACGTCCACAACTATCTCTCCGACTACGAGATCAGACTTCGCGAGACCGGCGAGTGGGCCAAGCTGATCGACAAAGGCCGTCTGACGGTCCTGGACGACCCCGACGTGGTGCGGGTCGCATCACTCTACGGCGAGGCTCGAGACGTGCTCTCCTACGACTGGATTCCGACCCTGCCGGGCATCAATTATCCAGGCGACTATGAGAAAGACTACGCGCCCGATCCTGTCAGCTGGATCCGTCGCGATGTCGACGGCGAGTTCGCCGGACCGCAGGCGCGCCAGACCCCGGCGCTCGCGACGGCGTGAGGGTGGTCCCGATGGGCTAGGCGGGTGACCGTGTTGGGCTCTGCGTTCTTTTGCAACATCGGCACCCTGATCAGCGGGGATATCCGGCAGCCCATTCTGCACGCCTCCTCGGTCTACGTCGAGGATGGCGTCATCAGGGAGATCGGCACGCAGCGGCAGGCCGACATCGTCATCGACGTGCGCGGCGCCACGCTCGCGCCGGGCCTCTGGGACGCCCACCATCATCCGTATTTCGGCGAGTACTCACCGCGTCAGGAGATCTTCAACACCATGGCTAAGACCGTCCGGGCAGGCACGACTTCGGTCGTTTCGGCCGGCTCAGGCCATCAGCCAGGCATGTATCTGCCCTCCGAGAGCCTGCCCAACGTCCAGGCGCATGCGTTCTCGAGGCGACTCGACCCTGCTCGTGCGCGCGACGCCATCGGAACCAAAGCGCTCGCGATCGTGATGCGTAAGTCCTGGCAGAGCTTTCGGCCACACGGCATCAAGTGCTACGCGGGGACGGTGATCGCGGAAGACGGCCTCACCGCCGACGATTTTGCCGAGATGGCTGAGGCCGGCATCCAGCGGGTCAAGTTCATCCGACCAGTCTCGTCGGTCAAGGACTGCGAGCGATATCGCCAATGGGCTCACGATCATGGCATGCTCACCATGACCCACACCGGCAATCGCAGTCTCATCAAGGAGATCGAGTCGATTGGGGAATCGCTGCGGGTAATTCGGCCGGATGCAGCCTTGCATGTGAACGGTGGGCCGACCCCGGCCCCGCCAGAGGACGTGGACTGGATCGTTCGCGAGACGCCGGCCACGCTCGATCTCGTCTTCATTGGCAACATGCCGCTCGCGCGGCGCGTGCTCGAATGCGTGCGCGAACGCGACGAGCTGCACCGGGTGGTGATCGGTAGTGACCTGCCAGGCGGGAGCGGCTACGTGCCCGGCGCCATCCTGCGCACGGTCGCGCTGCTGAGCCACCTGACCGACATTCCCGTCGCCCAGCTCATCTGTATGGCGACCGGCAACACCGCTCGCAACTTCGGCCTGCCGGGTGGTCTGATCGAGCCAGGCCAGCCGGCGGATCTCGTCGCCTGGGACCCTGTCGACGGCTCGGTCACCGACGAGTTCCTGGAGTGCGTCGAGTACGGCGACCGGCCATACCCGGGCTTGATCATGATCGACGGCGAGATCGTCGAGCATGGCAACCCTCTCCTGCTCGATCCGAAGCGCACGCCCACGGTCACGCGGTCGCCCTCACCCCGCGAAGCGCACTTGTTCCCCAGCCCCCTCTCCCAAGCGTGGGAGAGGGGGAGCGCTTTCCGGCTGAGCCGTGAATGATGGATGCCATGTCCTCGTCGTGGAAGAAAGAGATCATCCGAGCTCCCTCGGACCGTGCGCCGGCTACTCGCACGCCAGCTTCTGCGCACGCCGTTCGGGTCGGGCCTTTGGTCTTCGTGACCGGCCAATCCGGACGCCAGCCCGGCGGAGCCGACAACTACTCGGACGACCCCGCCGAACAGGCGCGTCAGACGATGGAGAACATCAAGGCCATCCTCGAGGAGGCCGGCACGTCTCTCGAGCACGCGATCAAGCGGACAGTTATCGTGGGGCACCCGTCGATGCTGCCCAAGATCAGGCCGGTCCTGGAGAGCTACTTCACGTCGCCGGTGGCAAGCACGACGCTGCAGGGCTGCCTGATGCGCGAGGAGAAGGTCCTAGAAGTGGAAGTCATCGCACTCGTTCCAGAGCCAGCCCCATGAGCTCGGCACAGGCGCCCGCCGATAGCGTCCTGATTCGAAACATCGGGGCGCTCGTTTCGGGTGACGTCCACGCCCCGATCGTCGATGCCAGTTCGATCTACATCGCCAACGGCCTGATCGCGGCGATCGGGTCAGAACGTTCAGCCCAGCAGACCGTGGATGCCGCTAGTGGGCTCGTCGCGCCAGGCTTGTGGGATGCCGACCACCACACGTACTTCGGCGACCACACGCCCCAGCTCGAGGCGCGTGGCTACCTCGAGGCGACTCTTCGCGCCGGGACCACATCGGTAATCGCGGCCGGGCTGTGCGATCTGCCTGGACGTCCACGAGATGGGCAGGGGACCAAACAGCTTGCCATCCTCGCCGCCCGCTCCTGGCGTTACGACCGGCCGCGGAACATCAAAGTCCACGCCGGGACGGTGATCGCCGAGCCTGGCTTGAGAGAGGCCGATTTCGGGGACCTGGCGCGGGCCGGGGTGAACCGCTTGAGCTTCATGAGCGAGGTCCCGTCGATCCGTGAGGCGCAGCGATACGTGGAGTGGGCTCACGCCAACGGGATGGCTGTCATGGCCCACTGCGCAGGGGCGAAGCTGATCGAGGAGGCGCGCTCCGTCGAGCATGCGCTGCGCGCGATCAAGCCAGATGTTGCCTGCCAGGTCAACGGCGGACCAAGGCCGCCGCCAGACGAGGTCGTCGATTGGCTGTTCGACGAGACGCGCTGTGCTCTGGGGCTCACGCTCATGGGAGGCCTGAAGGCGGCTCGTCGCGTGATCCGCAAGGCGGCCGACAGAGACGAGCTCGATCGTGTCGTCATTGGGACCGACACGCCATCGGGAGCGGGAGTCATCCCGGGCGGGGTCCAACGAACGGTCCAGCTCCTCACGACCGTTTCAGGCGTACAGCCGGAGACAGCCCTCGCCTTCGCGACCGGCAATACGTCCCGCGCGTTCGGGCTGCCCGGCGGTCGGATCGAAGTGGGTCAACCGGCGGACCTGATCGTTGCCCATCCCGCCGACGGCAGTCTGGGGGGTTCCGGCGATGGCCTGGATGGGCTCGCTCGAGGTGAGTGGCTGGCCATCACGAATATTGTGGTAGATGGGCATCTGGAGGTCTAAGCTGAAGAGAGCTTCGAGGTGCGTGCCGCGAATAACCCGGCCATTTCATTGTTGAACGCGCTGCAGGAGATAGAGGCGTCGCCCGGTGGGGAGCTTCGCGGTTCCGCCATCCAGGCGCGTCGGCTCAGCAAGATGTACCGCCTGTCGTCGGGCGATGAGGTCCTGGCGCTGAGCGACGCGTCGTTTGACGTTTCGGCCGGAGAGTTCGTCTCGATCGTCGGGCCCAGCGGCTGCGGCAAGAGCACGTTGCTCAAGCTGATCGGCGGTCTCTCGACCCCGAGCCAGGGCGAGGTAACGATCGACGGTCGTCAGGTGGATGGACCGCGCCGCGACGTGGGGTTCGTGTTTCAGGACCCGACCCTCCTTCCCTGGCGTAACGTGATCCAGAACGCCATGCTCGGAATCGAGGTGCTCGGCCTCGATCGGGCCATCTATCGGACCCGGGCGCAGGAGTTGATCGATCTGGTAGGCCTGCACGGCTTCGAGAAGGCCCGCCCTTCCGAGCTGTCCGGCGGCATGCAGCAGCGCAGCGCCATCGTCCGCGCCTTACTCCACGATCCCCATCTTCTGCTCATGGACGAGCCGTTCGGTGCCCTCGACGCCATGACCCGCGAGTCGATGGGCTTCGAGCTGTTGCGCATCTGGGAGTCCAGGCGCACGAGCATCGTCTTTGTCACGCACAGCGTTCCGGAGGCGCTCTTCCTGGCAGACAGAGTGATCGTGCTCTCTCCCCGCCCCGGCCGAATTCTTGACATCATTCCGGTCGGCTTGGCGAGGCCCCGCGAACTCGAGATGATGGGCAGCCAGGACGTCGGCCAAAAGGCAACCCACATTCGCCAGCTCCTGGGGGCTCGAGGACGCGCGGCATGAGCGCTCCCTCGGTGGCGGCCAGACCCAGTCAGCCCAGACGGCTCGGCGTCCGGACGTACCACAGCCGGCTGCTGCTGCCGCTGGTGGTCGCGGGGATCCTGGCGCTCTGGGAGCTCGCGGTCATCATCACGCAGCTCAACGAGATCATCCTGCCCCGGCCGACGAGCATCGTTCGTGCCCTGATGGACGGTTTCGCCGCGCCGGTGGCCAGTCGCGCCAGCTACTTCCCGCACATCGCCCAGACGCTGGCCGAGGTCACGGCCGGCTACGCGGTCGGCTGCACCAGCGGACTCGTGCTGGCCACGATCAGCGTCCGGTTCTCCTTACTCGAGCAGCTTTTCCGGCCGCTCGTGGTCGCCTTCCAGAGCATGCCGAAGATCGCGCTGGCCCCGCTGATCGTCGTCTGGTTCGGCTTCGGATTCAACTCGAAATTCGTGCTGGTCATCCTGGCGACTTTCTTCCCGCTCTTCGTTAACGGCATCACGGGCTTCAAGTCGGTAGAGGAAGGGCCCATCAATTTGATGCGCTCGTTTGGAGCCAACCGCTGGCAGATCTTTACCAAGGTCACGTTTCCCACGGCCCTGCCCTACATCTTTGCCGGCCTGGAGATCGCATTGGTTCATGCCATCACGAGCGCCATCGCGGCCGAGTTTCTTGGAGGCCAGCTCGGCCTGGGAGTCATGATCCTTCACATGGAGCAGCTGTTGGACGTGGCCGGCATCTTCTCCGTGCTCATGATCCTGGCCTGCCTGGGTGGGCTGCTCAATGCCGGGCTCGGCCTGGCGCGCCGGCATATCGTTTCCTGGGCGCCCGGCGAAAGCCGGGCGGTCGAAAGTTAGAGCGGGATTTCACCGGCGCTCGCTCTCCGTGAGCGGGGGAGCTGGCGATTGGGAAGGAGGAACGCCATGGCACTGACCGAATACGTAAACCGCGCCCTCCATTTGTCGCCGAGTTTGTTGCTGGCTGCCATCCTGACGGCCTGTGGCCCCGCGGTACCTCCGCAGCCCGCCACGGCGGTCCCCAAGCAGGCAGCCCAGCCCGCGGCTCCGACCGCGGAGTCCCGAGGCGTCGGGACCGCACCGGCGGCCACGGCAGCGCCAGCCGCCACGCCTACAGCCGCGCCGGCCGTGAAGAAAGAGAAGACGAAGGTGACGATCGCCTTCGGGCTGCCTCTCGGCAATCCCTCCAACCCCTTTGCCTGGATTGGCGATTACCTCGGTTACTTCGACGAAGAGGCGGTCGAAGTGACGTTCCAGAGCACCGGCGGTAACAATGCCCAGCAAGACGCGATGCTCATTAGTGGCCAGATCGAGGCCGGCATCTTCGGCCTGGAGCAGGTACTGCGGCCTGCCGCGAGCGGCAAAGAAGTCCCAGCCAGGGCCGTCTTCAACGTCCAGAACCGTTCTCAATACGAGGGCATCGTCCTGGAGGACAGCGACATTCGGACCACGGCCGACTTGAAAGGCAAGACGATCGCCATCCCCCAGCTTGGCGCGACGCTAGAGACGTACATGTCCGCCGTCCTCAAAGACGCGGGCCTCTCGCCAGACGACGTCAAGTATCTGGCGACCGGGATCGGCCCGCCGATGGGGGAGGCCTTGAAGCGCGGGGAGGTTGCGGCGGCGTTCGGGACGCGGGGCCAGATTGGTCCGCTGGAGCTGCAGTACAAATTCCGCTTCCTGCCCAGACCGAAGTTCGCCGACGAGTTCATCACAGGCAACGTCGTCGCAAGGACCAGCATGAGGCCGGAGCAGGAGGCCGGTCTGCGCGGCTACCTGCGCGCATACGCCAGGTCGATCGTGTTCTCAAAGGAGAACCCCGAGGCGGCCGTGTTGATTAACTGGAAGATGTATCCGGAGTCGAAGCCGAAGGGAGTCTCCGAGGAGCAGGCGCTCAGAGATGCGGTCAAGATTTACACAGACTATCTGTCGTACATCGACAAGCTGGAGGGTAAATGGGGCTACATGCCGCCGGACAAGATAGCCGCGTACGTACGCTTCCTGGGCCTCGAAGGTAAGCTCCCCAACGTCGAGACGTACTACACCAACGAATGGATCGACTTCATCAACCAGTTCGATGAGGACAAGGTGCGCGAGCAGGCACGCAACTTCAAGATCGCTAACTAGTCGCAGGTCGAAAGTCGAAGTCAGGCCGTTTGTCGCTCGTTCGACTTTCGACTTTCGACGGGAGGTGGATTCGACCGTGGGTAGATTGGCTGAGACCGCCGTCGCTAGACTGCGAACTGAGCGCGATGAGACGCTGCGGTCCCTGCTCGGCCTGGACGACCCCGAGTGTCGGAGGACGCTGCAGTGGTATGGAAGGGAGCAGAGCGTCGGCCACATGCTGCGTGCCTTTACTTCGCACGCGCTCGACCACTTCCAGCACCTTCACCGCCTGCTCCAGGCGCGTGGGCGCCCCATCACGGAGGCGCAGCTGCTGCTCATGAAGGCCGAGTCGGCCCAAGCGGAGCTCGAGGCACTGCTCTTGAGTCTGTCCGATGAGGAGCTCACCCGGACCGGCCCTAACGAGGGCGACTGGTCTGCCGCGCAGATCCTCGATCACGTGATCGAGACCGAGCGCCGGTATCGGGCGGCCATCCTGGGGGCCCTCGAGGTCGAAGCGCCGGCGGCGAAGCTTAGCCGCCCGCCGTAGCGCAGGGGCTTGTCTCTTCACTACCGCCACCCTGTGGGGTGCCGCTGACGGTCTCGGTACTGGACGGCGTCGCGCGACAGGTCCCATCACGCAACGGAGGGGCGGAGTAACTCTGTGATGCGCTCCGCCGTGCCACTCGACGCCGTGCTGCTGGGCGTCGCCATGTTCATGGTGTCGGCGGCGGCAAACATCCTGACGCCGCTGCTGCCTCTCGTCCAGCGAGATTTCGCGGTCGACTACGTCACGGCCGGCGTCCTCGTCTCGGCGTTCGGACTGGCGCGCCTGGCACTGGACCTTCCGGCCGGATTCCTCGAGGCGCGTCTGGGCGGCCCGCGGCTCGCCGGGGCTGGCTACGCGCTGCTGCTAGCCGGCTCGCTCCTGACCGCCCTGGCGCCCACGTTTGAACTGGCCGTTGTCGGTCGCGTGGGCATGGGGCTCGGCTGTGCCGTAGTGAGCGTCGTCGTGCTGACTACTCTGAGCTCGATCGCCCCCGCCAATGCCCGCACCAGGGTGCTGACCTGCTACTCCGTTTCCAACAATACCGCGATCGGCATCTTCCCCGTGGTTGGCGGCGTCGTCGGCGTCCTGTTCGGCTGGAGATCCACAATGCTGCTGTGCGGGCTGCTGGCGCTCATAAGCGCCAGCCTGCTCGGCTGGGTGCTGCCCAGAGCGAGGGCAGCCTCGCGTGCGCGGGCGCCGACCGCCCCGCAGCGCGAGAACCGCCTGGCCATCAGCCGCCTCGGCCTGCTCGCACTGGGCGCTGTGTATTTTGGCGTGATGATTAACATGATCAACCGCCACGGGTTCCGCAACACGACCCTGCCGCTGTTCGCCGCCGACCAGCTCGGGCTGAACGCGGTCCAGATCGCCTCGGGGGTTAGCCTGATGGCGGTGGTCGGATTGCTAGTGGCGATCCCGGCTGGGATGCTGGCAGATCGCTGGAGCCGCCGCGGAGTGATCTGCGCTGGCTTCCTGGTCCTGGCGATCGGCGATATCTCGTTTCTTGGTGTGTCGAGCTACGCGACTTTCCTGCTGGCGGCGTTCGTTCTCGGGCTGGGCGACTTCTTCAGCGCCAGCCAGACGGCGGCCCTGACCGAGTCGGTGCCGCGCGCCTGGCGCAGCCGAGTTCTCGGCGGCTACCGCTTCTCGGTCGACCTGGGCGCGGCGGTCGGCCCGGTCCTGCTGGCCACGCTCCTGCAGCACACCGGATATCAGACGATGCTCTTCGCCATGATCGGCCTGCTGCTCGCTGCCGCCGCTAGCGGCTGGACCGGCGCTCTGGCCGCCCGCTCGTCGCGAGCTCCAGATCCAGAGCGCCCAGCTACAAGCGAGACGGTCGCCAGCGAGTGACCTTAGCCGACTGAGGACTTGAGCGCCGGCTCTAGCTTAGACGGGCACTGGCGCCGTTTCGGGCTTCAAACCGCCCATCGGTACGTGTCCCTCGCGCTCGATGATGCGGTCCACGACTGCCATGAGCACTTCGTCGGGCTGCTCGAGGTCGACCGGCTCGGATGTCGGCACCCAGCACGGTCGGCCGGTGACCCAGAAGACCTCGGTGGTGTTGCCCTCCGGGTCGAAGAAGTAGCAGCCGAACGCGCTGCCGTGGCACACGGTCCGATCGATCTTGCAGTCCGCCTCGATCAGGCGGCGGTGGAACTCACGCAGCCCGTCCAGGCTGTCGACGCGCAGCGAGATCTGGTGGATGAGCTTGGGGTTGTCGTTCTCTGGCCGCCCCCGCACCAGGGCGATCTCGTGGTCGACGGCATCGGGGTCCGCGCTGAAGAACACGATGCCTGAGCGCCAGTTCTGCTTGGTGAGGGTCATCCCCATCACGTCGCGGTAGAACGCGGCCATCCGCTCGAGATCGCGGACGAAGATGCCGACGTGCCCCAACCCCATGATCCTTGCCATGGGCCACCTCCCTCACCTGGTGGCACCCGCCTCCCGGCCGAGCGCCATCACCACTGGCCCTATAGTACACGCCAGCGCGGGCCCGACGAAGCGCTGCCCGCCCATTGGCCCCGGTAACGCGGCAACCTAGGATATCACCTCGCGCTCGGAGCGCTCCATCACGCGCACGGTCTTGGGTGCGCTGGGCAGCCCTCACCCCCCGGCCCCCTCTCCCAAACTTGGGAGAGGGGGAGGGGGTGAGGGCTCGCCGGCGCGACGGCTCGAAGGCGCGGGCAAGCGCCTTCGGCAGGTCAGGATCCGCAGCTGTGACGACGTGCGACACCCAGACGTGTCCGCCCCACTCGAAGCCACGGCACGTCGGCGGGGCCTCTAAGCGCACCGTGGCTCGGGCGGCCACGCTCCGGCATCTCGCCCCAGCCCAGTCTAGGCCTCGGGCCCCAAAGTGTCCACCACCAGGCGGGCGATGACGTGCGCTTCGGCGAAAGCGTGCGAGAGGGGGACGAAGTCGATCCCGAGCGGCCAGTCGCCGCGTCATCATGGAGTAGGTGGCACCTACCCTTTGGGCGCTTGAATCTGGACCGTCGGTAGGGCCACCAGGCGGAACTCGACACGCCGCTCATGCCCGCCGACGATTCGCGCAATTGCTTGGTACGCACCTGGCTCATCAAACTTCACCGACACATCGGACAGCGCTAGCAGAGCGCGCTGCGTCTCCCCCTCGGTGATGGATGGCGGTCGCCCGGTGACGAATCCCGCGCTGAGGTTGAAGGGGACTGGCTGCTTGCGGTCCAAGTCTTCAATGGTGATCTGGATCGTGTGGCGCATGTTCGTCGCGTTCCAGGGCACAAGCACGCCAAGGGCGAATGCGATGTCTACTGACTTATTGAAGTCGGATACGAAGATCCGATCCCAGCCCCCACCCATCAGATAGAGCTTCCCATTGACGGCCTCGGCGTGGTCTGCGAGGATGAAGAAGTCAACCGTCGGCGCGTTCAGCGCCTCCATGTCTACCCGGATGTCCTGATTGTCTCCGCTCATCTTTACCACTCACCCCATTCGGGGCCCACATTTTGTTTACGGAGTATACATCGTAGACGGCGGGGTGGCACGTGCGCATTCGGGTTTACGATCTCCAGATCGACGATTGGAATGCGGATGAGGCAGCCAGGCATGGCGTCGCCGAAGCCGAGATGCGGCAAGTGCTTGACGGAGAGCCGGTCTTTCTGCGAAACAAGAAGGGGCGCCAAGCCCCGGCCATTATGATCGGGCCGACGTTCGGCGGGCGTCTGCTCACGGTCCCTCTGAGTCCGACTGGAGTAGAGGAGGTCTGGAGACCGACCACCGCGTGGGACTCGTCAAAGGACGAGCGCGCGCGCTATGATGCAGCCCGCACTGGCCGTCCCACTCGATAGGGAACGGGCGTTCGAATGTATACTTACACTACGTCCGAGAGGGGTGAGTATGGGACCCGACGACATTGAACTAGGCGACGTGATCGAAGTGGAGCGGAAGCCGCGTGCCGGGGTCGTTGTGTCGGTCCGCCTCTCTGCCGATGAGGCGGATGAGCTACAGAGCATCGCCGAGAGCCGGCACACGACGCTCTCGCGGGTGGTGCGGGAAGCGCTCGCGAGCTATCTCGCTCACGGCCCGGAAAGGCGGCCCTCCATAGGGCCGTGGACAGGCACGATCAGCGGGCCAGGGCGGTTTGAGTTGACCTATGCCCATCATGGGACAGAGGCGCAGACTGCTGGCTCAGTCGTCCAACTCACCCCTGCCTCGTGAAAGGCGGACGCGCTGCGCTTCCCGTCGCTACCGACCGAGCTTTTTGGGGCAGCTGGGTCTTTTCGGACAAAGCTCGTTAGAGCACTTACCGCCCACCGCCCAAAGTGTCCACAACGAGGCGGGCGATGATCCGGGCTTCAGCAAAGGCGTGCGAGAGGGGGACGAAGTCGATCCCGAGCGGCCAGTCGCCGCCGCTGGCGCCAAACATGACGGTCGGGACGCCGGCTGAGCTTGGCCCGCCGGCGTCGTAGGTGCCGATGCTGTAAAAGGTGCGAGCTTCGTGGCCGAGCACCGCGCGATGAGCCGCCTGAAGCTGCTGAACGATCGGCGCGTCAGGCTCGACCAGCGAGGGCAGCATGCACACCCCTCGCTCGACTGTCACTTCGTACGGCGCCAGGTCGCCGATGGCGGATCGAATCTCGTCAACCGCCTCGTCCGGGTCGTCGCCCGGCAGCAGCCGACGGTCGATCAGAAGGCGGGCCGTCTCGGGCAAAGTGTGGGGCGCCATCGGGGCGTACGTCACCTGGTAGACTACCGCGTGCTGGCCACCCAGGGTCGGGTGGCTGCCCCGCAGATCGAGTCGCTTGACGCGGTTGATCGCTTCGTTCGCGCCGTCGACCGCGCTCAGCCCGAGGTGGGGTCGACTCGAATGGGTTGCCTTTCCGCGCACGGTGACGACCGCGTCGACCCGGCCGCGGTTGCCCAGTTGGATTCCCATCTCGGTCTTAGTCAGCAGCACCGCCGCCTCTGGCCTCTGGTCGATCGACCCGAGGATCAGCTGCGAGCAGGCGTGGCTGCTCCGTCCCTCATTGTTGATCCCGAAGTACAGGCGACCGTCCAGGGCGAACTGCTCGTCGCGGAGCAGCTTGAGCACCGCCAGCATGGCCGCCATGTGGACTTTGTTCTGACTGGCCCCCTGGCCGAAGGCACACGGCTCGTCGAAGCCCCACGCTCGGCCATTGGCGATCTTGCCCGAGAAGGGGTCGTCCATCAAGTTGTGGTGCTGGCTGACCGTGTAGACCATCAACAGCAGCGAGCGCTCGCTGGCGCCGCGGCCGATTCGGGCGACCAGGTTGTTCCGTCCGGCGTCGACGAGGTCGTGGATGCCCAGGCGTCGAAGCTCCGGTCGCACGACGCCCTGGACATAGTGGGCCAGCTTCGGGTCGTCCGGCTCGATCAGCGTGTTCGGGCCAAGTGGCACCTCGGTCGGGACCGTGAGCAGCCGGCTCAGCCACTGGACGAGGTACTCCTCGTCCAGGCGCTCCTCGAGCGGCACAGCTTGCGGCCCCATGGTGCGTGCAGTATATTGCATGCAATTTGTCGGTTCCAGGGAGAGGCGGATGGGAGATACGACGCGGCGGTACGGCCTGCTGCTGCCGCATTTCGGGGAGCACGCCTCCCGCCAGAGCGTGATCAAGGCCGCTCGGAGCGCCGAGCGGCACGGGTTTGACTCGATCTGGGTCAGGGACCACCTCATCTTCCACCCGCATCACATGGAGCCGCAGGACCGGACCCACGTCGAACCGATGGTCACGCTCGGCCTGGTCGCGGGCGTGACCGAGAAGATCATCCTGGGCACTGGCTCCCTGATCCCCTATCGCCACCCGATCCACTCTGCGCTGCTGCTCAGCTCACTGGAGCACCTGGCCGGCGCAGGACGCGTGATCGCAGGCTTTGGGATCGGCACCTTCGACCACGAGTTCCAGGCCGCCGGCCAGGTCGGCATCGACCGCAAAGAGCTGCTCCGGGAGCAGGTCGCCGTTATGCGCGCCGTCTGGTCCGGCGAGGAGGTCAGCTTCGAGGGCAAGTACTATTCGTTCGACGACGTAGACCTTCACCCCTCGCCGTCGGGGCCAGGCAGCATCCCGATCTGGTACTGCGGCAACTCGATCGCCTCGCTCCGCCGGGCGGTGGAGTACTGCGAGGGCTGGATGCCCGGCCGAATCACCATCAGGACGTTCCAGAAGCGTGTCGAGCGTTTGCGGGCGCTGGCAGCCGAGGCTGGTAAGCCGGTCCCGACGGCAGCCGCGATCCCGATCACCAGCCCCGGGCGGACGCGCGAGGAAGGGCTCTCGAAGGTGAACTGGCAGGAGATGCTCAGGACCGGCGTCAAGGACTGGGTCCTGCCGGAGTCGGGCGGCTGGAACACGCCCGAGGACCTCGAGGGGGCACTCATCGCCGGGCCTACCGACGACATCGTCGACGAGACCAGGAAGTACCATCGGGCCGGCCTCAGCCACATCGTGTACGACCTACGATTCCGCTTTGCCGAGTGGGATGAGTGTGTGGCGATCCTCGGCGAGGAAGTCCTGCCGGCCCTGCGGCGCGGCGACCGCGAAGCCGCCGCTTAGAGGCGAGGATTCACCGCAGAGGCGTAGAGCCCTTTTGTCATTCTGAGCCGAGCGACGAATCTCATGGTGAGGAGCATGAGATCCTTCGCTGCGCTCAGGATGACAAGAAGGGGCTCAGGATGAGGATGGGGAGCCTCGGCGCGTTCCATTGTGAAAGAGGTTGGGGTCATGAAGACCGAGCAGGTCGAGTTCTTCAGCGACGGAGTCAGGCTGTGTGGGCTGCTGCGGCTGCCTGACCGGCCAGCCGCCGAGCCGCTGCCGGCGCTGGTCCACCCGCCTGGCTGGTTGGGCCTGGCCGACGCCAGGAGCTACGTCCCCTGGCACGAGGGCCTCACCGAGGCGGGCTACGCGGTGCTGGCGTTCGACTACCGAGGCTTCGGGAACAGCGAGGGCGAGCGCGGCTGGGTCAAGCCTGAATGGCAGCTAGACGATCTGCTCAACGCGGTCACGTATCTCGAGACGCGGCCTGAAGTGAACCCGCGGCGGATCGGGTCGTTCGGGATCGGCGGGACGGGCGGCGGCAACGCCATCCTGGCCGCCGGCGTTGACAAGCGGCTGGGGTGCGTCGTCGCCCAGTCGGTCGTCGCCGACGGCGCCGATTGGCTGCACCAGATGCGGCGCGAATATGAGTGGGTCGACTATCTCCGCCGGATCGAGGAGGACCGCCGCCGTTGGGTCCTGGAGGGTACGGGCGAGAAGGTTGACCCGCGCGAGGACCTGATGGTCGCTACGCCAGAGCGGAAGGTGGTTGATCACAAGAAAGACGTCGACGCACGAATCGAGCGCGACTTCTTCCTGCGGAGTGCCGACTACATCATGCGCTACCGCCCGATCGACGTCGTCGATCGGATCAGTCCGCGCGCGCTGCTGATCACCAGCGTGGAGGACGACGTGGTGACGCCCGAGGACCATGCGCTGGCCCTGTACGAGCGGGCCGGGCCTCCGAAGAAGCTGATCCGCCAGACCGAGACCAGCCACTATCGGTCGTACACCGAGAACTTTTCGGCCCTGATGCCCCAGATCGTCGACTGGTACGACCGCTACCTCAAGTACAGCCCGATCGAGAGTCGAGAGGCGCGCCTGACCGAGGAGATCGTCTTCCTGGAGAAGCCTCGCCCCCGGATCACAGCGGGTTGACGCTGGGCGTGGCCCGTGGCGAGGCGGTGGACCTGAGGCCCGGCCAGGGCACCCGGGTGGGCGTGCTGCTGCCGCCCTTCGGCGACGAGTCGCGCTGGGAACGCCTGTTTGGTTTCTCGCCCAGGCTCGAGGAGCTGGGCTACCGCAGCGTCTGGGTGCGAGATCACATCAACTTTCATCCGCACGCCTTCGAGGGTCAGAGCCGCCGCTTCGTCGATCCGTTCATCGCCCTGACCGCCGTCGGCATGCTGACCCGGCGGATGGTCCTCGGCACGGGCACACTCGTCCCGTTCCGCCACCCGCTCGTCGTCAGCCAGTTGTTCGGCTCGCTGGCCGATGTCTGCGGCAACCGGATCATCGCCGGGATCGGCGCAGGGGGAGCGGCCCACTCGTTCGAGGCGGTCGAGATGCCATATGAGAGCCGCTGGCAAGCCTGCCGCGAACTGGCCCACATCCTCAGGCT
>DASPXK010000402.1:0-8211 GCA_035637315.1 Chloroflexota bacterium | reverse complement strand
CGCTCGGGCGGGATGTCCATGGTCTCGACCATGATGGCGTCCTGGTCGTTGAACATGCCGTGGAAGATCCAGCGGATGTACGTCCAGTAACGCAGTCTGAACAGGAGCGCGTCGAGGCCGCGGGTGAACTTGACCGCTATCTGGATGTAGCGGTGATGGTCGGCATCGACGGGTACGTACCACTCGTAGTGGGTCCACTCCGGGTACTTCACGCGCAGCAGGCCGGGCAGCCGCAGCGACACCACCGCGCCCTTCCCGCTCCGCTTCCACCAGCGCCGCGGCGGCCACTTGCCGACCCGCGGGTACTCGCCCTCGAGCGCGACCTTGCTCTGGACGCGTGTGATCCAGCTCCCGTCCTCGCTCGGCACGACACTCGCGCGGGTGTAGGCCGGCATGTGGCGGAAGAAAGCCCACAGCGAATCACGATGCAGGTACTTGGCATGCCCCTCGTCGAAGCCGTTCTCGGCCGCGTAGCGCCAGTTGCCGCGCCTCAGGGTGATTCGCCCGCCGCTCGCCAGATCGTTCTCGAGCAGCTCGGCTGGGAGGTCGGCCTCGACGGGCGGGGGTGCGCCGTCGCCGACGAACACGAAGACCAGCCCGAGTCGTTCCTCGACCGGGTACGACTGGACCCGCACTTTGCCGCACAACGGCGAGTCGGGCCCATCGGTCAGGCAGGCGACCATCGTCCCACTCGCCAGCTCGTACGTCCAGCCGTGATACCAGCAGCTCCACGTCCCGGGGAACTCCTGCTTGCCCAGCGAGAGTGGCACGCCGCGGTGCGGACAGCGGTTCTGGAGCGCGTACGGCCTGCCATCCCGATCCCGGACCAGCATCAGCTTCTCGCCCATTAACGTAAGCGCGATAGGCTTCCGGCCGAGACTCTTGGACCAGAGGACCGGATACCAGTAGTTGCGGAAGCCAAGCGCCGCCGCGTCGTAGCGGGGCCAGGTGTCCCACTCACGCCGGCCCAACGACAGCGCCCCGCGCGCCTCCTCCATCTCTCCTCCTAACCCGGTAAGCCTACCTCAGCCCGCTCGCGGGTGCACGTATCGACGATCGCGTAGACCAGGCACTCGGTCAAGCGCTTCATGCTCTCGGCGTTGGCGACGCCCATCGAAAAGCCCGGATAGGCCGCCGGCGGGGCTGCGCGGGGCATGCCCAGGCGCGCGGTCGGGAGGCCCCGGCCGCGCAGGATCGCGGCGTCGGTGGCGCCGCTGGTGTTGAGGATCGGCTGGTGGGGGCGCTTCTCGACGTCCTCCCAAGCCCGCATCAGCGACTGGACGATCCAGTTGTTTGGATCGGTGTGGGTGCCGGGGATGGACAGGACCATGTCGTAGTCCAGCTCGAGACCGGGGTGCTCAGCCTGCATACGAGCCAGCCCCTCGCCAAGCTCCCGCTTCACCTCCATCGGACTGGAGCGCGGACTGACCCGCAGGTCCACGTAGAGGATGCAGCTAGCCGGAACGAACGACGGCTTGAAGGTCCACCCGCCTTCGATCGCGCCGATCGAGCCCTGGGGCGCGACTAGCCCGGACGTATGCCGGGCGGTGTACTCGGGGAACCACGCCTCCAGCCCGTCGATCACCCTGGCCGCCTCCACGATCGGGTTCTTGTACGGCACCAGGTGGCGAATGCCGGTGTAGTTGAGCGTTCCCCTGACCCGGACTTTGAACCAGCACAGCCCAACCTCTTCCCACGAGACGGCGTAACCCGGCTTGGCGATGATGGCGAAGTCGCCCCGCACGCCCTGCTCCAGCATGAAGGAGCAGCCGCTGCCCTGGCCGACGTTGAAGCGATCCAGCCGCGGGCGCTTGTTAGTGGGCATCCCACCACCCGCCAGCCCGACCAGCAGCGAGCCGCTCAGCGGCACCTCGGCTCGCCTGACCGCCTCGGCAGCCGCTATGACGCAGGTCACAAACGCCTTCGGGTTCTCGGCCCCCTGACCGATCACGTTGCCGTCCTCGACGAAGGCGCTCGGCCGCAGATCGGGCCGAATGGTGTCGCCCAGCCAGGGCAAGTCTTCCTGTTCCTTGCCGGCGAAGGCGGTGTCGATCGGCGCAAAGAGGAGCAGGTCGGGCCCACTCCCGCTGCCGCGCAGGCGGCCGACTGCGTTTCCCTGCTGGTCGTCAATCGGCTGGTACCAGCCCTCCAACCCTGCCTCCCGGAGGCGGGAGGCCAGAAACTCGGCAATCTGGCGTTCCTGCCCGGTCGGGCTGGGGATGTCCGTCAGGTCGCAGTTCAGGGCTCCCAGGCGTCCGAGGTCGATCTCGGCCCGGCCCCGCTCGACCCACTCGCGTTGCTGCTCGGTCAGAGGCCTGGGTTGAACGGCGATCTCCGTGTCGGCCGTCACGCCGTCTCCTCGGGCACCCTCGCTACCGCCCGTTCCAGTACGCGAAGCCGAGCCCGGTCACGGCGTGGCGGGCCGGGATGTAGTCCACCACCGTGGCCTTCTTGCCGTGGAACGCCCCGGCCACGGTGATCCAGCTTCGGATCTCGCCGGTCCCACTGCGCAGGGTGTCGGAGTCGAAGGTGAACAGGTGCTTGAGCTTCTCGCCCTCGCCCCGCTCGATCCGATCCAGAACCCAGCGGTCGAGTGGCTCGTCGACCCAGCCTGCCCGCGGACCGCGTGGATCGTGCGACAGGCCCCCGGATGCCAGGACGGCGACCCGCTCCGGCCGGTTGGCCAGGACCTCGCCCAGCGCTCGGCCCACCTCGTAGCAGCGCTCGGCGGTCGGGATCGGCTCGAAGTAGGCGTTCAAAAAGAAGATGACCGTCGGCAGGCCGGACTCGTGCACTCCCAGCACGTTGGAGAGCCGCATGAACGCGTGCCCCAGCCCAGCGGCCGGACGCGCCATGGGGGTCAGCTCTTGGATGAACGCCAGGTCGAAGCCCCGCTCGACCAGACCCTCCAGGATGAGCCTGGCCAGCTCGGCGTGGCATTTCAGCACGATGTGGTTCTGGTCGATCGGCTGGCCGATCAGGCCGACGTTGACTGTTCCAGACACCTCCTCGCCCAAGTAGAGCGCCATCTGGGGCATGAACGCCCCGGAGAACACCTCGCCTTGATCGTCGCCGACGATGATCAGAGCATCGGGTCGACACGCTTCCAGCTCGGCGCGCAGGGTGCGGAAGTTCGTCCGGATGCGGCTGACGTACCCCGCCAGGACCTCGGGGCTCTCCTCGCCGGCCTGCGGCGGCTGTGGCACGCCGCTAGTCAAGACCTGGTAGATCTTGGGCCAGTCTTCGGCGCCGACGAACATCGACGGGGCGTGTGACGAGGCGAGTCCAAACACGAGCGGCATCGGGGGCCTCCTAACGAATGCCTCGAAGCTGATTGAGATTATTGCCACCTGGGCCGGGCCGGGCAACCTGGGCAAAGCATTCGCGCGTGACAACTCAGGGCCGAACAGTCCAGGCCCGACTGCTTCGCCCCTACCCCCGCGTGCGCATCAGGTTGCGGGCCAGCCGCCAGCGCAGTACCTCGGTCGCGCCCTCGGTGATCCGGATGCTACGAAGCTGGCGGTACCAGTACTCCAGCGGCAGCTCTTTGGTGAGCCCGACGCCGCCGTGGATCTGGATCGCTCGGTCGACGACTCGGCTGGCCATCTCGGTGCAGTAGATCTTGGTCATGTAGCTGTCGTTGCGCACGTCCTGCCCCTGATCGGACCTCCAGGCCGTCTCGTAGACCATCAGCCGCGCCGCCCGCAGCTCGATGGCCGAGTCGGCGATCATGAACTGGATCGCCTGGCGCTCGGACAGCGGCTGGCCGAACGTCACCCGCTGGCAGGCATAGTCCATCGCCATCTCGAGCGCGCGCTGGGCGATCCCGACACAGCGCGCGCCATGCCCCTTGACGCGACCGTCGGTCAGCCAGGCCTGGCCGAGGGCGAACCCCTTGCCCTCCTCGCCGATCCGGTTCTCGACCGGGACGCGAACGTCCTCGAAGGTGATCTCCCAGGGCTCGTCGCCCATCATCGTCGGCCACTTGCGCACCAGCGTCACGCCCGGCGACTTCATGTCCACGGTCAGCACGCTGATCCCACCCCGCGCCCGCTTCTCGGGGTCGGTCACGCAGATGACCTGCGCGTAATCCGCCCGGCCCGCGTCGGTGATGAAGCGCTTGCTGCCGTTCAAGATGTAGAAGCCGCCGTCCCGCACCGCGCGCGTCTGCATGCTGGCCGGATCCGCCCCTGAATCTGGCTCGGTCTGCGCGAAGCAGACCCGCAGCTCGCCGCGGATGACTGGGTAGAGGAAGCGCTCCCTGTGCTCGGCGTTGCAGTGGTACAGGATCGGTCCGACGACCGGGCCGAACAGCTCGTTGTGGCGGAAGGGCAGCGCCTTGGTCTTGGAGATCTCCTCCTGGATCACGCACCGCTCGAGCAGTCCGAGGCCCGCCCCGCCGTGTCCTTTCGGCACGTCGAGCAGCCAGAGGCCCAACGCCTTGACCTTGTCTTGCAGCGGCCTGAGTACGTCGTCGGACAGCTCCTCGTGCTGGTTGACCCGTATCTCGATCGGGATCAGCTCCCGCTCGACGAACTGTCGGACCGTCTGCTGGAGCGTCTTGACTTCCCAGGGCAGCTCGAAATCCATCGTCAGCCCTTCTCCAGGGCTGGCTTCTTCACGTACTCGAGCGCCTCGCGCTCATCACCCGCCTCCCGGATGATCTGCTCGGCCGGCGCCTGGGCCTGGAGGCCAGCCATGAGGTTGACAGAGCCGCGGGTCATCGAAGCTGCCCAACGTCGAAGCCGTGGCCATCGAGGTCCCTGAGCACGGACTCCACGACCGCCCGCGCCTGGCGGAGGCCATCACGCGCATCGTCCTCCGCAGCCTCTGGCAGGTCGCCAGGGTAGCGAGGCTCGACAGCCCAGACGGTCAACTCTGAGAGGTCCGGATGGTCTTTCTTCAGCTGCCAGCCATCTGGGACAAGGTCCCGAAGCGCGTCGAGGTCATGGCTAAAAGGGAACTCGACTTGGAGAAACACGAGCACCGCCTTGAGCGCTTTCTCGGCCGCCTGCTGGGCCAAGTTGCGGGCCTGCCGCGGCGCCGCGTCCGGGCTTGCGCCGAGGGCAAGATCCTGCTCTGCGTAGAGGAGCCAGCGCCGGACCTCCCTTGGGCGCTCAGCTTCGCTCATAGAGCACCTTGCCCTCACGAAGGGCGGGGCGCAGCACCGTCCCGACCAGGTCCCCTCGCCGAGCGATCTCATCGGGTGTGGTGACGACCACGTCGATCGGCACCGTGCGGTCGCGGAGCGTCCGCAAGATCTCGACGGTCGCCCGTCGCTTGTCGGCGACCGGGTCCGGCAGGACGACGAGCAAATCGATGTCGCTGCGTGGACCGGCGTCCCCGCGAGCGTGCGAACCGAACAGGACTACCTTGAGCGGATGGAAGCGATCGACGATCCGCTCGGTCATCAACGCGATCACGTCCGCGGTGATCACCTGTCCACGGTTCTCTCTTTGCGCCATTAGTGGGCGAACTCGACCAGGGCAATCAGCCCAACTGGTTGACAGTATGGTACTCAACCGCGCTTTCCGTAGCGGGATGCGGCTGCCCGCCGGCACGACGGAATCAGGACAGGCGGTGACGGAGGGGCCGCTCAGCGGGATCCCTGCGCGTCGAAGCCGTGCTGCTCGAGATCTCTGAGCACGGATTCCACGACCGTCCGCGCCTGCGCAGCCGCGTTGTGAGCATCCGCCTCGGCCGCGTCGCGCCAGTTGCCCGGATAGCGGGCTTCGACGGCCCACTGGCTCAGTTCACTCAGGTCGGGGTGCTGCTGCTTCAGATCCCAGCCGACTGGGATCAGGTCACGGAGCTCATCGAGATCGTGGGTGAAGGGAAAACGAATCTGCAGCAAGATCAGAATCGCCTTGAGCGCCTTCTCGACTGCCTGTTGAGCGTGGTAGCAGCCGATTTGTGGGGCCAGGTGTCCGGTACTGGCGGTGTGCTCCGCCGCGTCGAGATCGAGATCAGCGTACGCCAGCCAACGACGCGCGTCAGGCGCGCTCATACAGGACGCGGCCCTCCCGCAATGCCGGCTCGAGCACCGTTCCGATCAGGTGGCCACGCTGGGTGATCTCTTCTGTTGTCGTAACCACGATATCCTTTGCTACGCCGAAGCCTCGCAGTGTGCGCCGGATCTCTACGGCCGTCCGATGGGCATCCTCTAACTGTGAGAAGACAACTAACAGGTCCACGTCACTGTCCACTCCCGCTTCGCGGCGCGCGTGCGAGCCAAACAGGATCACTTTTAGAGGATGGAAGCGAGCGACGATCCGCTCGGTCATCAACGCGATCACGTGCTCCGTGCTCGCCTGCCCACGGTTCTCTCTTTGCGCCATTAGTGGGCGAACTCCACCGGGGCAATCAGCCCGACTGTTCGACAGTATGGTACTCAACCGCGCTTTCGGTAGTGGGAGACGTCCATTCCCTCGAGCCGGTCGCCAGCAGTCGGGAACGGCTAAGGGAAGGGGACCATGGACAAAAAGAGGTTCCTACTCGCCAGCGCGGCGTACGTGGTCATGGTGATGGTGATCGCCACAGCCTGGCACATCGGGCTGTTCAAGGACGTTTACGCCGACGCTCGGATCAGGGAGCAGCCGCTGTTTCACCTGGGCATCGCGTCCATCGTGAGTCGGGCGCTGGTCGTGGCCTACGTCTATCCCCTCTGCTCCCTGTCGGGGTCGCCCGTCGCCAGGGGCCTCAAGTTCGGGCTCCTGACGGGCCTGCTTCTGGGCAGCTACGGAGTCCTCGCCGAGGCGGGCAAATACGATGTCGGACCCGTGCCCACGTTTCTCTTCTACGAGGGCGCGTTCTTCGCAATCCAGTATAGCCTCGTCGGCATCGCGGTCGGACTGATCTACGGGCAGACGCAACTGCGGTAGTGGGTACCGCACTACCGCACTGGAAACGCCTCCGCGTCCTCCGCGGTGAAATTGCCGATGAAGTCGGGTATTCTGCCCTGACCACTCTGAACGGGAGGAGCCATGTCCGTCGCTCCGAAGACCTATCAGACCGTGCTCGTCGAGAAGGACAGCGGCATCACCTGGGTGACGCTGAATCGTCCCGAGAAGCGCAACGCGATGAACCCGACGATGCATTTCGAAATGGTCGAGGTGCTCACCGAGCTGGAGGAGGACCCCGAGACGGCCGTGATGGTTCTAACCGGGGCCGGCGAGAGCTGGTGCGCCGGCCAGGACCTCAAGGAGTTCTTCCGCGAGCTGGACGACAAACCGGCCTTGCGGCGGCGAGCCGGGCGAGCCTCGCAGGAGTGGCGCTGGCATCGCCTGTTCACGTTCCCGAAGCCGACGATCGCAATGGTCAACGGCTACTGCTTCGGGGGCGCGTTTACCCCGCTGATCGCCTGCGACATCGCCATCGCGGCCGAGGACGCCGTCTTCGGGCTGAGCGAGATCAACTGGGGCATCTTCCCAGGCGGGCTGGTCAGCCGAGTGCTGGCCGACGCGTTGAGCCTGCGCGACGCCATGTACTACATCTTGACGGGCGACCCGTTCGATGGAAAGCAGGCCGCCGAGATGCGCCTGGTGAACTTCGCGGTCCCGGGCGAGCGGCTGCGCGACGAAACGATCCGGCTGGCCCACAAGCTGATGGGCAAGAACCCCGCCGCGCTGCGCGCGGCCAAGGAGGCCTACAAGGTTGGGCGGACACTGGACTACTGGCAGTCGGAGGACCATCTGGCCGCCAAGGGGACCGCGCTCCGCGCCACCGATCCTGATCGCGGACGCGACAGGGGGATCCGACAGTTCATCGACGAGAAGCGCTATCGGCCGGGCTTCAGTCCCTATATGCGCGGCGAGTAAGCAGCGACCGGCAGGGTAGGAACCGGCCCTCTCGCGGTCGCGCTATCCGTGGTGACCGCCGCCCTTTTCCTGCTCAGCCGACGCTACGGCCTTCAGATGCAAGAGCGGTAGAGTTCACGTTACTCTGTAGCCGCTGATCTCACGGAGACTGAAGATTCAGATCGTTCGGGGGGTTCAGTAGACTCGTCGAGCTCCTAGCCCGAAGGATCGAGTTTACGAACTGCGGAGCCCAGCACTGGGCGGCATCCGCGACGCAATTCTACGGGAAGCTTGTGTCAGGGAGCTGCCCTGTGCGGGCGCCGAAGAAGCTGGCGGAGGTAGTTGCATGAGCGCGCCGGCGGCCTCTAGGGAGCAGAAACCCGAACTTGGCCGGCTGCAGCGGGTGAGCGTTAGG
>DASPXK010000401.1:0-8082 GCA_035637315.1 Chloroflexota bacterium | reverse complement strand
GGCAGGGCGGCGAAAGTGTCCAGCCGGCCCTGCCCGCAGAGCGAACACGAGGATGGCCCGCCTGGCTGCTTCACCTTAGCGGTCCCAGCCTGCTTGACTCTACGTCTGCCCGTCCTGCCCGACGGCCCACGCTAAGTAGCGGCGCATGAACTCGTCCAGGTCGCCATCGAGCACGGCGTTGGCGTCAGTCGTCTCCAGGCCCGTGCGCTCGTCTTTGACCAGCTTGTAGGGATGCAGCACATAGTGGCGGATCTGGTTTCCAAAGCTGGCCTCGACGTGCTCTCCCCGTAACGCAGCCTGTTCAGCCTCGCGCCGCTCCAGCTCCAGCTCCAGCAGCCTCGAGCGCAGCATCATCATCGCTGTCTCGCGGTTCTGGAGCTGTGAACGCTCGGTCTGGCGCTCCACGACGATGCCGGACGGTAGGTGAGTCAGCCGGACGGCGGTGTTGACCTTGTTCACGTTCTGGCCGCCCGGACCTCCCGAGCGGAACGTGTCCAGCTTAATATCCTCGGGTCGGATGTCGATGGCGATCTCGCCTTCGACTTCCGGCATCACCTCGACTTTGGCGAACGAGGTGTGGCGGCGGTGGGCCTGGTCGAACGGCGATAGTCGCACCAGGCGATGGATGCCGCGCTCGCTCCTCAGGTAGCCGTAGGCGTAGGGGCCTTTGATCTCGAGCGTCGCGCTCTTGACCCCGGCCTCCTCGCCGTCGGTCTTGTCCAGCAGCTCAGTTTTGTAGCCGCGTCGCTCCGCCCATCGTAAGTACATGCGCAGCAGCATCTCGGCCCAGTCTTGCGCTTCGGTGCCGCCAGAGCCCGCGTGGACAGCCAGCAGGGCGTTGCCGCGGTCATACGGGCCGGATAGGACGAGCTGGAATTCCAGCTCTTCGAGTCGCTCGGCCACGGCGCGTGCCTCCGCCTCAGCCTCGGCGAGGGCGGCCGAGTCGCTGGCCTCGGCGGCCAGCTCCAGCAGCACGCTCGCGTCCTCGGCCCGCGCAGACAAGTCGACCCAGGGGCCGATCTCCTCGCGGAGCGCCGCGAGGTCCTTCATCAGGGCCTGGGCGCGCTCCGGATCATCCCAGAAGTCTGGTCCGCCTGAGGCGGACTCCAGCTGCGCGATGCGGCGCTGTTTGGCCGCGACGTCAAAGACGCACCAGGATCGAGGAGATGCGGTCGCGCAACGAGGTCAGGTCTTGTTTCGTCTCTTGCATGGTTTCGAGCCCTTGGGTTACGGTCTTGACGGCGCTGCGCGCCCCAAGGATGATACCACGCCCTTCGGGCGTCGCCTGCGTGCGAATAGGGAACTACCCGCCGCCTCCAGTCGTCCTCCGGTACGAGCCTGCCCGATTGGAGAGGAGCGTGGAATGGGCGCAGTAAGAGTCGCGGTCATTGGAGTAGGGAACTGCGCCTCGGCGCTGGTCCAGGGCGTCCGCTACTACCGCGATGCGCGTGACGATGAGCTGGTACCCGGGCTGATGCACGTCAACCTGGGGGGCTATCACGTCCGCGACGTCGAGTTCAGCGCCGCTTTCGACATCGACGGCAACAAGGTGGGCAAGGACCTCTCCGAGGCCATCTTCACCGAGCCCAACAACACGTATGTGTTCTCAGATGTGCCAAAGCTGGACGTGCCCGTCCGTCGAGGCATGACCCACGATGGGCTCGGACACTACCTCCAGCAGAAGATCAAGAAGGCGCCCGGCTCGACGGCCGACATCGTCGGCATCTTGAAGGAGACCAAGACCGACGTGGTCGTGAACTATCTGCCCGTCGGCAGCGAGACGGCCACCAAGTGGTACGTGGAGCAAGTGCTGTCGGCCGGGTGCGGATTCGTCAACTGCATCCCGGTCTTCATCGCCCGCGAGGAGTATTGGCAGAAGCGGTTTCGCGATCGAAACTTGCCCATGATTGGCGACGACATCAAATCACAGGTGGGCGCGACGATCACGCACCGGGTCTTGACCCGGCTGTTCCGCGACCGAGGCGTTCGGTTGGAGCGCACCAGCCAGTTGAACGTGGGCGGCAATACCGACTTCTACAACATGCTGGAGCGGGCCCGACTGGAGTCGAAGAAGATCTCGAAGACCAACGCGGTCACCTCGCAGCTCGAGTACGACATGGGTTCCGACAATGTCTACATCGGGCCGAGCGACTACGTTCCCTGGCTGCAGGACCGCAAGTGGGCCTACATCCGCCTGGAAGGCCGGTCCTTCGGCGACGTACCCCTCAACATCGAACTGAAACTGGAAGTCTGGGACTCACCCAACTCGGCCGGCGTGGTGATCGACGCCGTTCGCTGCGTCAAGATCGCGCTCGGGCGAGGCATCTCGGGGACCTTGGAGGGGCCGTCGGCGTATTTCATGAAGTCCCCCCCGATCCAGTACTCCGACGACGATGCGCGCGAGATGGTCGAGGCGTTCATCAGGGACCACGCGTCAGAGGTCGGGGGCCAGGAACAAGTGCGCTTCGCGGGGTCGGCGGACGATACGTCATCCACGCACCGAGGGTCGCCTGCGCCAGTTGCCCTGCCTGCTGTGCCGGGCGACGGGACATCCACACTCCCTTCCACCAGGCGCCAGCCTCCTCCCACCCACGACTTGGGTGACGGTGACTCGGACGCCAGAGATCCCGCGTCCCGTGGTCCCCTGACCCCTGACCCCCTGTGATGGTCTACTGGGCGCATCTGATCGGGAGCTTCTTGCTCCGCTTCATACCTCCTCAGGTGGGCTATTTTCTGGCCGACCTGTTCGCCCCGTTGATCGGGTTCTGCTGGCCTGGGCATTACCGTCGCGCCCGGCACAACATGGCCCACGTGCTCGGGCCGTCGGCCGACCCGCGAGAAATCTCGCGGCGGGTCCGGGGCGTGTTTCGCAACTACGGCAAGTACATGATCGACCTGCTCTGGCTGCCGCAGGCGCACTTTCAAGACCTGGACCGGAACTTTAGGATCGTTGGTCTGGACCACATCGACCAGGCGATGCGGCGCGGCAACGGCCTGGTTCTGGTGACGGCCCACATGGGCAACTGGGACCTGGCCGGTGCGGTGCTGGCTGGTAAGGGATACCCGGTCAACGTGATCGTCGAGACGCTCGAGCCCCTGCGATGGAACGAGCGGGTCCAGGACATCCGCGAGCGGGTTGGGATGAAGGCGATCCCGCTCGAGAACGGCGTCCGCGATATGCTGGCCGTGCTCCGCAGCAACGAGATCCTGGGCGTCTTGATCGACCGGCCGCTGGATCGCGACGGGATTCCAGTCCGCTTCTTCGACGCCGTGACGCGAGTCCCCGAGGGGGCGGCCAAACTAGCGCTTCGGACCGGGGCTGGCGTCGTCGCGGCCGGCATCGTCCGCCAGGGTCGCCGCTTCGTAGCCCACGTCAGTCCCCTCCTGGACGTCGAGCCGAGCGGCGACCGGACCCGCGACGCTCAGGAGCTGACCCAGCAAGCGATGAACTGGCTGGAGAGCGTGATCCACCAGTATCCCGAACAGTGGTTCATGTTCCGCAACATGTGGCCCCGCGAAGCGTAGGGGCGAAGCATTCGCGCGGCGAGGCGCGTGGTCCGGAGTCCTCTTGCGCGAATGCTTCGCCCCTGCGGTGGGATGCTGATGTACCTGGCGTGTCGCCTGGCCCTACCGCTCGCTCGCCGCGCGCCTCCGCCGCTCGCCTATCCAGTCCTCGATCGGCTCGGCGATCTGCTCTGGCTGGCCAACCGCCCGACTCGACGGACGGTCGAGGCGAACCTGCAACACGTGATTGGCGGGCGAGGGCCCCGCTGGCGGCGCGCGGTCCGGGAAGCATTCCGACACGGCGCTCGGAACTATTACGATACGTTCCGCATCGGGCAGCTCACGGCGGCAGAAATAGCTGAGCTGGTCCCGACCACCGGTTGGGAGCACCTGGACCAGGCGCTGACGGCCGGCCGGGGGGCGATCCTCGCAGGTGCACATCTCAGCAGTGTCGGGCTCGGCGGCCAAAGCGTGGCTGCGCAGGGGCACCTCGTCCACGTGCCGGTCGAGCCGATCGAGCCGCCCGAGCTGTTGCGGCTTCTGACCAGGGCCCGATCGGGGCTCGGAGTTCGGCTAGTCCCGCTTGGTCCCGGGCTAACGGGCGAGCTCCTGGCTGCACTGCGCCGCAACGAGATCATCGCGCTCATGGTCGACCGCGACATCAGCGGGTCTGGAGTGCTGGTGCCTTTCTTCGGAGCCCCAGCCCGCCTGCCAGCAGGCCCAGCCACGCTCGCGCTACGAAGCGGAGCGCCGGTCCTGCCGGCCTTTACCATCCGTCGGCCCGATGGCCGTTTCGAGGGCGTCGTCGAGCCGCCCATCCCAGTCGTCCGCTCCGGCAAACTGAGGGCTGACGTGGAGCGGACTACTCGGATGATCGCTGCGCGTCTGGAGTACTATATCGGTGGCCACCCGGAGCAGTGGACCATGTTTCAGCCGGTCTGGGAGATCAGTCTAAAGTCCAAGGTCCAAGGTCGGGGATCTGGAGACTGTGAACTTTGGACTTGAGACTTTGGACTGTCGACCGATGAAGATCGCGCTGGTCTCGGCCTATGACTACCCGTATCCCGGCGGGGTGACTGAGCACGTCAAAAACCTCGTCGATCAGTTCCGCGCCCGCGGCCACGAAGTCCACGTCATCGCGCCCTCCTCGTCCGACTCGGCCAGCCTCGAGGCCATGCCATACGTGCACCGGGTCGGACGGGTCGTTTCGATCCCGGCCAACGGCTCGGTCGCCAGGATCACCCTTCCGCTGCGCGGCTACCGCCAGGTCAAGCAGTTGTTACAGGAGCAGGCGTTCGAGGTCATCCATCTCCACGAACCGATGATGCCTGCCCTGCCACTGACCGTGCTGCGTCACTCGCGGTCGATCAACATCGGCACCTTTCACGCCTTCGGGGGGACGAACATCGGCTACTTCTACGCCAAGCCGGTCCTGCGGCCGTTCTTCCGTAAGCTCCACAGCAGGATCGCCGTGTCCGACCCGGCCCGTGAATTCGTCGCGAAGCACTTCCCCGGCGACTACCGGATCATCCCGAATGGGATCGACTTCGCCCGATTTGCCACGCCGCTGCTGCCGATCCAGGGGCTCGAGGAGGACCGCCTCGACGTGCTCTTCGTGGGCCGGCCAGAGAAACGCAAGGGGCTCAGTTATCTGCTGCGGGCATGGCGACTCGTGCGCGGCGAGTTCCCGAACGCGCGCCTGGTGGTGGTTGGCGGCAACGGCGGCCGGCTCGAGACCTACCGCCGCTACGTGGCGGCGCAAGGCTGGCCTGAAGTCGTCTTCGCAGGCCGCGTCTCGACAGAAACCCTGGTCCGCTTCTATCAGAACTCGGACGTCTTCTGTGCCCCCTCGACTGGCCAGGAGAGCTTTGGGCTGGTCCTGCTCGAGGCGATGGCGGCTGGCCGGCCGATCGTCGCCTCGCAGATCCCGGGCTACTCCGAGGTGGTCACCCATGGCCAGGAGGGTTTGCTCGTGCCTCCCAAAGACTCGGAGGCGTTAGCGATGAGCCTGGGCCATCTGTTGGCGGATGTGGCGCTCCGCCGCGAGCTTGGGGCGCGGGGGCAGCAGAAGGCGGCGGCGTATGATTGGGCCAAGATCGCCGATCGCGTGCTCGACTACTACGAGGAGACGATTGAAGCTCAGCGGCTGGCTCCAAAGGTCCGGCGCGTCCGCTTCCGACGTGTTCGACGGGCGGCCTCGGGCGTTGCTCACCTGCTGGCGCGTTGAGGACTGATGGCCATCTGGATGAGAACTGTCAAGCTCGGGGTCCGCGGCGCGGTCCGACCGTTGGCCGAGGTGCTCGCGCGGGCCGGGGTGCACGCCAACTGGCTGACCTACGCCGGCTTTCTCCTCAACGTGGCCGTGGCGGTGCTCGTCACCCAGGGCTGGCTGACCCTCGCGGGCGCGCTGTTCCTGCTGTTCAATGCACTGGACTTCCTGGATGGCGCTGTCGCGCGGGCGGCCGGAACGGCTGGCGCCTATGGCGCCTTTCTGGACTCGGTGCTGGACCGCTACTCCGAGGCGGTCGTGTTCGTCGGGCTGTTAATCTGGTTTTCGGGCACCCAGGAGCTGATCGGCCTCGGAGCCACGGCGCTCGCGCTGGTCGGCTCGTTCATGGTCAGCTACTGCCGCGCCCGCGCCGAGGGCCTCGGTCTGGAGTGTGAGGTGGGCCTGCTGCAAAGGCCCGAGCGCATCGCGCTGCTCGGCGCGGCGATGATCGTGCATGAGTACGCGTTGGTGCCGGTCCTGGTTGGCCTGGCCGTCCTGACCAACTTCACCGCCGCCCAGCGCATGCGCCACGTCGGCAAGCTCTTCGAGGAGCGCCAGCGGGGCTAGACCCGGCGTTCAACGTTCAACGTGTTATATTTTCCCGAGACGCGCCCGTAGCTCAGTTGGATAGAGCGCTGGCCTCCGGAGCCAGGTGCGGGGGTTCGAGTCCCTCCGGGCGTACCAGCAGCGGCGCACACCGGAACCGGCGAGACACTGATCGCCGGGCGGCTCGAGGCAGACGGTGCCGAGCGCCATCTGGCTCGGCTTAGATCCGTGTCACCCGTAGAGATCCAGACCCAGCCGTAGCTGTCCACGGTTTGGTCAAAGCTGTGCACACCGCTCATGATGCTCATCACCTGACCACGGTCGCGACGCTCCGGCTCCGCGATCTGTGCGGCGTTTGCTGCGCTGAGGCGGTTGAGCGAGCCCTACGGACGAGCCCCCATGTCCTGGGCGTGAAGGTGCACTACCGCTCCGAGACGGCGACTGTCACGTACCAGGCTGGGATGACAACCCCCGACGAGCTGGCCGCGCTGGTGCGTCGGTCAGGCTGCCCCTGCGCGCCGGCCCAAGAGGCCCCCGCACCGATAGCCGGCGGCGACATCGATCAGACGGCGCACCTCGCGCATCGCGCGCAGATGGCGCCCATCACCCAGGGCACTAAACAAGACCGCCTGCAGTACGAGCTGGCGGCAACTCGACCCGGCGCCGAAGCTCGCCAGCACCACGTCCCGACGCCCGCGCCCAAAGAACCCCCGGCCCTCGACCATGCCGCGATGGGCCACGGAGGCATGTCGCACGACATGTCGGACCCGAAAATGGCGGCGGCGATGGAGCGGGACATCCGCAACCGCTTCTTTGTCGCCCTCCTGCTCACCATCCCGACCGTCTTCTACTCGCCGCTCGGGACCAGCGTGCTCGGCCTACGCCCGCCGTCCTTCGGCATTCCCCCCGCCTGGATCATGTTCGTGCTCTCTACGCCGGTCGTGTGGTGGGCCGGCTGGATCTTCATCGGCGGGGCGTACGTCTCACTCAGGCATCGCTCCCTCAACATGAGCGTGCTGATCGCGACGGGCGTGCTCGCCGCGTATCTGTTTAGCGTCCTGCTGACCCTGAGCGGCGGCGAGGAGGTCTTCTACGAGGCTGCGGCCATGCTGGTGACCTTCGTCCTGTTCGGGCACTGGATGGAGATGAAGTCGCGCCGCGGCACGACCGACGCGCTGCGCGCCCTCTTTGAGCTCGTCCCACCGACGGCGACGGTGACTCGCGACGGCCAGGAGGTGGAGCTGCCGACGAGCCAGATCGTCGTTGGCGAGTCGATCCGCCTGCGGCCGGGCGAGAAGGTGGCCGTCGACGGAGAGATCGTCTCAGGCGAGACGAGCATCGACGAGTCGCTTGTGACCGGCGAGAGCATCCCGGTCGACAAGGGGCCGGGCGATCCGGTGGTCGGCGGGTCTATCAACCGGTCGGGAGCGGTGACGTACCGCGCCACGAAGATCGGCGCCGACACGGCCCTGGGGCAGATCGTGCGGCTGGTCGAGCAGGCGCAGAGCAGCAAGGCGCCCGGCCAGCGTCTGGCCGACACAGCGGCGCAGTACCTCGTCATCCTCGCCGTCGGCTCCGGCGTCGTCACCTTCCTGGTCTGGTACTTTCTGGGCAACGTCGGGGCCGTCACGGCGTTGACGTTCGCCATCTCGGCCGTGGTGATCGCCTGCCCGGATGCCCTCGGATTGGCCACGCCGACGGCCGTTGCCGTCGCCACCGGCCTGGGCGCCAGGCACAACATTCTGATCAAGGACGCAGCTACG
>DASPXK010000400.1:0-25843 GCA_035637315.1 Chloroflexota bacterium | reverse complement strand
GGCTGCAGCAGTACTTGCTTGACGCTGGCAAAGCGTGGGACGACGCTGATCCTGGCCAGCGCAATCGACTGGTTCGGGCCCTCTTCGAGGCTGTCGTCGTTCGCGGCCGCCACGTGGAGGCAGTCCGCCCGCGCCCAGAGTTCCAGCCCTACTTTGTCCTGGCCGAGATGGCGACTGTTCCGGTACCGGGCGACGGCCCGGCATCCCTGGAGGAGCCCAGTGGAAAGGCCCCCGATGTACTGTCACATCGGGGGCCGAAGGAGCGGGCTCGAGGGGATTCGAACCCCCGGTCTCGGCCTTGACAGGGCCGCATGTTAGGCCACTACACCACGAGCCCGAGCGCGACGCCTGGTCCCGATTGTAGCACAGCCGAAGGGGTCAGGGGCCCACGCGGATCAGCGGACGCCAGTCGTCTCACGGGCTGGCAAAGACTCTGGCTGGCGCGTCGGTTCGACCGAGCCAGAGAGGCCGGACAGCCAGCGAATGGCTGGATTGCCGGCCAACTGCTGCCGCAGCTTCCCGTCCAGGCCCCACACCAGGCCGGCTGCAGCGAGCAGGAATACGAGCTCGGCCAGGATGAACAGTCGGTCGATGCTCCCGGAATTGGACGGTAAGCCTTTCATGAACATGTAGTTCAGATTGAGCCAGATCCCGATGAGCCCGCCAAGCCTGGTCAGCAAACCGAGCACCAGCAGGATGCCGATCACCCATTCGCCGACGGTCACGAGCTGGCCGAACAGCAGCACATTGGGCTGAACGACCGACTTCAGGAACTCGACGTAGAAGGGCGTGGAATTGGCGACCGCGCCGCTGGTGGGCGGCGTGGCGTTCGGGTTGCCGAAGAGCAGGCCGGTAAGCGGGGCCCCCGAGCTGAGCCAGTTTCGGCTCGTCTTGTCCCAGGCCTGTGAGATGAAGTAAAGCCCGAATCCGATACGGCAGGCAGCGAGCGCCTGAGCAGCGCTGATGTACATGCGGCCTCCTCGATACAGTATTCGGCGGCGAGCCCCGTCGGCGTGGCCAGGCTATTAGGCCTGCGCTACAGATTACGTCTGGGTTGTCGTGATGGATTGGTCAGCCCGGGCGTGCATCTTGGGCTCGAGCTGAGGCGCGGCCGATGATTTCCTTAGCCGCCTCGATGGACGCGCCTGGCCGGGCGAGCGCGGCGCTGCTTGCCGCCAGCTCGGCTCGGCGTGGCTCCGCCCAGCGCAGTTCGGCAGCCAGCTCGGCTAGATGGCGGGGTGATCTCGCCAACTCGGCGGCGCCTCGTGCCACCAGGTAACGCGCGTTCCCCTCCTCCTGTCCCGGCAGCGGGTCGAACGCCACGATCGGCAGATGGCAGCAGCAGGCCTCGGCCAATGTGGCGCCGCCGGGCTTGGTCACCAGCAGGTTGGCGGACAGCATGAGCTGGTCGATGTCGTCCACGAAGCCTAGCGGCCTGAGTCGGTTGGTCGATGGCAGCCCCGCGACCTCCCTGAACAGCCGCGCGTTGCGACCGCAGACCACCAGGATGTCGGCGTCAAGGCGAACCTTCGCCAGGGCACGCAGATGGGCAAGCGCGCCGGCCGAGCCCTCAGATCCGACCATCGCCAGGATGGTGAAGCGATCGTCGGCCAAGCCGAGTTGCGCGCGGGCGGTCGACCTTGCCATCGGCCCGGGTGTGGCCCGAGCAAATGGGCGGCGAACGGGATAGCCGAGCACGCTCACCCTGTCGGCCGGCACGCCAACGCGATGACATGTCTCGGCGGCTGACTCGGTGGGGACGATGTAGTGTCCGATCCCGGGCGACAACCAGCTCAGGTGGATCTCGGCCCAGTCTGTCACCATCACTTCCAGGTCTGCCGTCAGACCCAGGCCGCGGATGGCGCGTGCCAGGAAGCCGTTGACGCCGGGCAGAACGGAGACGACCGAATCCGGCCGTCTGAGGGCCAACAGTCGCGAGAGGGCCGGCCCGCCCAGCGGATCGCCGAGCAGCTCCAGTCGGCCGGGGCCGGGGGGACGATTGGTTAGCTGGAAGATCAGCCGCCATAGGCGGCGGTGGCGACGAGTGACGGCTGCGTAAAGCCAGGGGAAGCGCGAAACGGGGAAGCGGGCCAGGCCGAGGTAGAGATCGTCAACCCACCACTCGAGGCCATCCTGCCCCAGGTCGGCCAGGGCGTCGGCCAAGGCGCGGGCGACGCTCTGGTGGCCACCGCCCACCACCGACGTCAGGATCTGGACCCTCACGTGACCAGTATGCAGTAGGCAGTAGACCAGTAGGCCAGTAGACCAGTAGGCCAGTAGGGTCTTCCCACTGGCCTACTCGCCTACTGGTCTACTCAGCTGCTCGCCCACTCGTCTATCGGCTTGGCCCGAAGCGGTGTGGACCAGCCGGTCCGAAGCCGTCACCGCCACCGACCATGACCGCGGTCGCCGTCGAGCTGCCGTCGATCGTCATCACCACGACCTTGTCGTCTTTCGCGAGTGTCGGCTGGGTGGCCTGCGCGCCCCCTTGGACCCGCTTGCCGCGAATGACTGTCTTGTCGTCGAGGCTGAACGTCTTGGTCGCGCCGTCGTTGGCGGCGATGGTGAGGCTGGTCGCGCTGACCGCGGTTGCCGTGCCGGGCGTTGCGCTGATGGTGAGCGGCTTGTTGTCCTTGTCCCTCAAGTTGACCTGCGCGCCCAGGAAGTGGCCGAAACGCTCCTCGGGCGACAGGTCGGGGAGCCCCTTTAGCTCGGGTGGGAGGTCGAAGGCATAGGGGCCCATCCATGGCGCGTTGGCCAGTGCGCTGCGGGCTGCCAACAGGCCGATTCCTGCAAGCGCCAGGACCAGCGCCAGTGACGTCACCGCCACCGCGATGGGAAATCTCAATCGCCTCATTGGTGTGCTCCTTTGTCTTGTACTCGGGCTCAGGCCCGATCTGTCTCGGACGTCCCTACGATGGCTGCGTGGGCCAGGTGGCCGCCGGCGTGACCCCCTTTTCCGCGGCCCCGTCGTCAGGACTCCTACACTCAGGATACGACGGCGCCAGTCACGAGGCTGTGGCCCGCCTGTCACAGCTCGATGAACATGCTGTTGAGCTCGTCGTCCTCGTCGTGGCAGCCCGCACCCCCGCCGCGGCCAGACGGCTGTTCACCGTTCTGTGACAGATTGGCGACCCTTCGGCCCACACGCGGAGCTAACATTCAACGGAGGCTGTGAGCGCGTGGCGGCGATTCTGATCGCCGAGGACGAGCGTGACTTGAACAATCTCGTCCGTCGGCATCTGGAAGACGAGGGACATCGCGTGACCCAGGCGTTCGATGGCCCGGGCGCCGTGCTGGCGGTCCAGCAGGAGCACCCGGACCTGGTGATCCTGGACTGGATGCTGCCGCGTCTGGATGGGCTGGAGGTCTGTCGGCGGGTCCGTCGGGAGAGCGTCGTGCCGATCCTGATGCTGACGGCGCGCTCGGATGAGGTCGACCGTGTCCTCGGCCTGGAAGTGGGCGCCGACGACTATCTGACCAAGCCGTTCAGCATCCGTGAGCTGCTGGCGCGCGTGCGGGCGATGCTGCGTCGAGTCGACCTGCTTCGTGAGGGAAGCTTCGCCGAGGCCACGCCGCCGGTCCTCGAATCCGGCCCGCTGCGGGTCGATCTCGGCCAGCACGTCGTCACGGTCGAGGGACGGGCCGTCGAGCTTACGCCCAAGGAGTTCGACCTGCTGGTCATGCTAGTCCGCCACCCCGGCCGGGCGTTTGGTCGCGACTACCTGGTCGAAAAGGTGTGGGGCTACGACTACAGCGGCTTCGATCGCACGGTGGACACCCACATCCTGCGCCTGAGAAAGAAGCTCGGCCAGGTGGGCGAACGGATCGAGACTGTCTGGGGAATCGGCTATCGCTTCGCGGCTCGCAAGGACGACGAGCCGTGAGACGAGCCCTCAGCCGGCTCCGTTGGCAGCTCACCCTCTCGCACCTCGTCGCGATCGCCTTCACCCTGGTCAGCATGATCGCGGCGACCATTCTGATCACGACCGGCTGGGTAGCGGTCCAGAATACACCGAGCCGCGAGCCAGCGTTCGACGCTCGGATCATCGCGGGCGCCGTGACCGGGCTCGTCGTGCGCGGCCAGGACGCTGACCTGAACGCGGTCCTGCGGTCGCTGGTAAGCGGCAGGATCCGAGTGCTGGCTGGCCCGGGGCCGTTTGCGCCCGAGCCGGCGTACCGCGTGGAGGGTTTCGGGCCCTCGTTGCGAAACCTGGCCTACATCGTGGTGATCGGTCCGGACGGGCGCGTACTGGGCAGCTCGGACCAATCGGGCGCCGCCTTCGCTCCGCCGGAGCGCTCCGAATGGCAGCCCCTGGCTGAGGCCGCGCTGGGTGGCGAGCTTGACCCGCGCCGCCTGGTGTCGATCCGATCAGGCAGTGGGCCGGTCGCGCTTGGGGCCTACCCGGTCTTCGAGGAGCCCGGGCGCGCGCTGGCGGCTGTCGTCGTGGCCAAGTCCGAGCTGCCTTCCCCGGACCGTTTTGGCAACTTCTGGCGAGGCCTGGCCATCTTCAGCGCCGCCACGGTGGCCGTCCTGGCTTCCGCCTTTGTGTTCGCGCTCGCCTCGTCCAGTCTGGTCGCCTACCTGCTCTCGCGACGGCTCGTAGCCCGCCTCGAGCGGCTCGGCCGGGCAGCCGAAGAGCTGGCCTCGGGAGACCTCGCCTCGCGCGTCGAGGAAGGGCCGCAAGACGAGGTCGGCCAGCTCGCACAGCGCTTCAACTCAATGGCCAAGCGCCTGGCTGCCACGGTCGCCGAACTGGAGGACGAGAAGCGGCACGCCGAGGAGCTTTTGGATGCCAAGCGAGAGCTGGTCGCCAACGTCTCGCACGAGCTGCGCACGCCGCTGGCGTCCATCCGCGCCCACGTCGAATCGCTGCTCATGCAGGACCGCGAGCCGGTCGACCCGAGGCGGAGCGAGTACCTGGAGGTCATCCATCGCGAGACCGAGCATCTCAGCCGACTCGTGGACGACCTGTTCGCCCTGTCCACCGCCGAAGCCGGTGCGCTGCCATTGAGGTTGCAGCCGCTCGCGCTCGCCGACGTAATCGAGGACGTGGCGGGGGCCATCCGCGACGTCGCCCGCCGCGAGCGGCAGGTGGCCGTGGTGACCCGAGTCGAGCCCGACTTGCCGCCCGCCCTGGCCGATCGGCAGCGCGTGGCTCAGGCGTTGGGCAATCTGGTGCGAAACGCTCTCCGCCACACGCCCGAAGGCGGTCTCATCTCGGTGCGCGGCGACCGTCGGAACGGCCAGCTCACGCTCACAGTCGAGGACACCGGCGTTGGCATTCCGCCGGACCAGCTCCCGCACGTATTCGAGCGTTTCTACCGTGGCGACGCGGCTCGCGACCGGGCCAGCGGCGGCGCCGGCCTGGGCCTGGCCATCGTCCGCGAGCTGGTCGAGGCGATGGGGGGCGCTGTCTCGGTTGAGAGCAAGGTCGCCGAGGGCAGCCGCTTTTCCTTCACGCTGCCTGCGGCTAACCCCTCTCGCGACCGTCGGCCGCGTGGGCGAGAGGAGGCGGCTTCCTCCCCGCGATCTCGGGAGCGGGGCGGCAACGTTTGACGCATTGGATGCCTCCGCGGCGGCGGTAATTGTCACGCTGGTTCGCATAGCATAGCGAGTGAGGGTCGGAAGGCCCGCGGCCGGCAGTACCGCACCCCAGGAGCACCCTTGAGCGACCCGCCCGCCCCCAGCGCGCCGGCTGAACGGGCATGGCTCAGACCGATGCTGGCCCGAAGCACCGGCGAGGCGCACCGCGCCGCCACCCCGCTGGAACTGTTCTTCGACCTGTGCTTCGTCGTGGCGGTCGCGCAGGCCGGCGCCCGGCTGCACCACGCCCTGGCAGAGAACCACGTCGGCCAGGGCGTGGTGGGCTATGGGATGGTCTTCTTCGCCATCTGGTGGGCGTGGATGAACTTCACCTGGTTCGCCTCCGCCTACGACTGTGACGACGTGCCGTACCGGCTGGCGACCCTGGTGCAGATCGCTGGCGCACTCATCCTGGCCGCCGGCGTCCCGCGGGCCTTCGACGCTCGCGACTTCACCGTGGTCACCCTCGGGTACGTGGTCATGCGTCTGGCCCTGGTCGCCCAGTGGCTGCGCGCCGCCCGCGCGGATGCGGCGCGCCGGCGCACCGCGTTGCGGTACGCGACCGGGGTGAGCGGGTGTCAGGCCGGCTGGGTGTGCTTGCTGGGCCTGCCCGTCGGGTGGTACCTGGCGGGCTGGCCAGTGATGGCCACAGCCGAGCTGCTGGCGCCGGTCTGGGCCGAGCGCGTCGCTCCCACACCCTGGCACCCGCGCCACATCGCCGAACGGTTCGGGCTGTTCACCCTCATCGTGCTGGGCGAGTCCGTACTCGCCGCGACCATCGCTATCCAGTCCGCTCTGGATGCGCACCAGGCCACCGCGGACCTGTTCGCGGTAGTCGCAGGCGGCCTACTGACCGTCTTCGCGATGTGGTGGCTGTACTTCGCCAAGCCCGCCCACCGGCTGCTCGTCTCAAACCGCGTCGCTTTCGTCTGGGGCTACGGCCACCTGCTGATCTTCAGTTCCGCCGCTGCCGTCGGTGCCGGCCTGGCGGTAGCCATCGACCACGCCACCGGCCGCACTCAGCTGCCCGCCCAGGGCGCGGGTGCGGCCGTCACCGTCCCCGTCGCCGTTTACGTGCTCACCGTGTGGGCCCTGCACCTTGGCCCCCACCACACGAGGCCGGCTCCGGTCATGGCCCTCCCGCTCACCGCCGCGGCCCTCGTCCTGGCCGCCACCGCCACTGTCCAACCGGTCCTCATCACCGGCCTGATCCTCGCCGCGCTCGTGGCCGCATCCATCTTCACCGCCTCGCGCACCGGCAGCGCGTAGGGGGCGAAGCATTCGCGCGACAGTTACTCTGGAGGCGGGCACTCGGAGCGCGAATGCTTCGCCCCCTACCGCCCGCCCGGGACCATGCCCAGCCCGTCGGTGGGCGACTGCGCACCGAACACAGCCTCGCCGCGCCGACGCTCGCCGAGCTTGACGCAAACGAGCGTTGCGCCGCTGCGCTCAGCTTCCTCGAGGATGGCATCTGTCAGGCTGTGTCCGCAGCGAAGCTCCAGCGCGGGCGCCACCCCCTCCTCTCGGCAGATCTCCTGCGCGCGGACGAGCGCCGTGAGGACCGGGCCGTCGTCAGGCGGCGCTTCATGGGGCGCGGCGCCGGCCGGCTGCTCGACGCCGCAGAGGACGCTCAGCAGCATGTCTTCGGCGCGTGCGATCCGGCACGCGTGCCGAAGCAGCTGCTCGGCACCACTCGATGCGTCGAACGGAACGATTATCTCGGAGCCGTCAAACATGGCCGCCCTCATCTACAGTTTGAGCCAGCCCGCCTAAGAAGACGCCGAGCAACGACACGCGAGGGCTAAAGATTCGCTAAGCCTTTCCCGCGAGCTTGACCGCGCCAAGGTGGTAGGGCACGTTGGCCACGATAAGGCCGGGGTGGAACAGGAGCTGGGCTTTGAGCCGGAGAGCGGTCTGATTGTGAAGCAGGTGCTCCCACCAGTGGTCGGGCACGTACTCTGGCAGGACCACGACGATCGTGTCTTGTGGATAGGTCTCGTGAAGCGCGTCGATGTAAGCCAGCAGCGGGCCCGTGAGGGATCGGAACGGGGATTCGAGCACCACGAGCTCCGCGTCCTGATCCGCGCAGCGCTCCCAGTCGGCGCGCACTCGCGCGCCTGCCTCGGGGTTGTCCGTCACGTGCACCGCAGTCACCGGCCCATCGCCGGCGACGACGCGGGCAAACGCGATCGCCTGCTGAGCGGGCACGTTTACGGCGGCGATCGGGACCACGACGCGCGGCCGGATTTCGGCCGGGTCGAGCGGCGTCTCGGGCTCCTGGGCGCCCTCCAGCCGGACATAGTGCTGCCGAATCGTCCACATCAGCGCGATCAGAGCCGGAATGAGGATGAGGACCATCCATGCGCCCAGGGCGAACTTCGAGAAGCCGACCTCGATCGCGACAATGCTCGTGGTGACGGCGCCCAGACCGTTGATCCCGGCCCGGAGCTGCCAGCCTCGCTCCTGCCCGCGCAGCCTCCACCAGTGCTGCACCATCCCGGCCTGGCTGAGAGTGAAGGCGATGAACACGCCGACCGTGTAGAGCGGGATCAGGTTGGTGACGCTGCCCTCGAACGCTACGATCAGCCCCGCCGCGATGGCCGCGAGCAGGACGATCCCGCTGGTGAAAGCCAGGCGGTCGCCGCGGAACGCGAACAGGCGTGGCAGGAAGCGGTCTCGACCCAGGATGCTCGACAATCTCGGGAAGTCGGCGAACGCCGTGTTGGCGGCCAGCACCAGCAGCAGCGCGGTCGAAAGCTGGACGAGGTAGTGGTACGGGGTGTTGTCGCCGACGAGGGTGCGCGTGAGCTGGCTGACGACGGTCTCCTCCTCCGTCGGGTCCGGGAGGATGCCGAGTTGTCCGGCCAGGAAGCTCATCCCCAGGAAAATGGAGCCGAAGAATGTACCCATCAGGACCAGGACGATCTTGGCATGGCGTGGCTCCGGGGGCTTGAAGGCCGGCACCCCGTTGGACACAGCCTCGGTCCCGGTTAGGGCCACCGAGCCGGAGGCAAACGCGCGCAGGATCAGTAGCAGACCGAGCGATTCCGTGCCGTGCGCTTCGCTCCAGGCGGCCGGCGCCTCGTACGGTGGCAGTCCGCCACTCGTGTACAGGAAGAAGCCGTAGCCCAGCAGGCCGAAGATCGCCACCAGGTACACATAACACGGGGCCGTGAAGATCGCGCCGCTCTCGCGGATGCCGCGCAGGTTGCCCAGGCAGAGGATCGCGACGCACGCGATCCCGGCCGCGACGCGGTACTCGAAGAGGCCGGGGAAGATCGAGGTCAGCGCGGCGACGCCAGCGGCGATCGAGACCGACACCGTCAGCACGTAATCGGTCAGCAGCGCGCCGGCGGCGGTGAGCCCGGCCAGCGGGCCAAGGTTGTCGCTGGCGACGATGTAGGATCCGCCGCCACTGGGATACGCGCCGATGGTCTGCTGATAGCTGAGCACGACGATCGCCAGCACCGCGACGATGACGATCGTGATGGGCAGCGTCAGGGCCAACGCGCCGGCTCCGGCCAGGACCAGCACACGCATGATCTCCTCGGTCGCGTACGCCGACGAGGAGATGTTGTCGGAGGCGAAGACGGCCAGGCCGGTGAAGACGTTGACGCGCTCGTGGGGCTCCTCGGCCGTCATCAGCGGCCGACCGACCAGCAGTCTCTTGAACGCCGCGAAGAGCCGCCCGAGGCGGCCTTTTGGGCCACCCACGCCGCGGGCCAGGACCAGGTGCCCGGCCCCGGCCCGCCGAAAGCTGCGGTGTCGCTTCACGCGCACGTACCGGTCGCCCGGGTGGTGCCCGTGAACTGTTTCCATTTGGTGGAGGTCGCCGTGCGCGGGCGCCGGAACAGGGACCCGATCGCTGCGCGCATCGTACGTGCCGGACTCAGCAACAGAGTCGAGTCGATCGGAGCTATTTGACTCTGGGATGCTGCCGGGCCAACGCGAGGGCTCGCGGATCCGGACGCGTCGGCCCTGGCCCGCTGCTCGTGTCCCATCCGCGTGGGTGCTGGTCACAGACGTCTCCGTACGATCGCTCGGCTTCGGGGCAGGCCGATCCACCAGGTTCCACGTTGTCAGCCCAGTCCCGGAAAACGGCCCACGTTTACAAAGCTAGATGAGCGAACCTAAGGAATCTCGTAGACGACTCCTCGCTTGCCTAAGGAATCGCTAAAGGATTTAAGACTGAGCCGCTCGGGGCCGCCCCGAACAGTCGGCGGTTCAGACGTCCGCCAGACGGTAGCCGACGCCCGGTTCGGTCAGGACATACCGAGGATTCGCCGGGTCGGGCTCGATCTTGCGCCTCAGCTGTCCGACCAGGACGTGCAGGTATGGTCGCGCATCCTCGTACTCCGGGCCCCAGACGGCGCGGAGCAGGGCGCGGTGGGTGATCAGCTTGCCGGCGTTCTTGACCAGATATAGCAGTACGTCGTACTCCTTCGGGGTCAGGTGCACGGTCCGCTCGGCAACGGCCACCTCACGCCGTTCCAAATCGATCCGCAACTCGCCATGCTCCGCCACGCCCTGGCCACTCGGGTGCGCGCCGCCCGCGCGCCGCAACGCGGCTCGAATTCGCGCCAGCAGCTCGGCGACGCCGAACGGCTTGGTCACGTAGTCGTCGGCACCCAATTCGAACGCCTGGACCTTGCGCTCCTCCTCTTCATGGACAGACAGCACGATGATCGGCAGGTCCAGCTGCAGCTCGTCGCGCACGCGCCGGCAGAACTCCAGTCCTCCTAGACCTGGCAGAGCCAGGTCTAGGAGGATCAGGTCCGGGTGGCGCTGCGCGATCGACGCCAATCCGTCCTCGCCGCTCGCTGCCAGGACCGGCTCGAAGCCGTGCCCGGCCAGGATCGAGCGCAGAGCGCGGGTGATCTCAGGCTCGTCGTCCACGACCAGGATGCGGGCGCCGCTCATCGGGCACTCAAATGCCGACGCGGGCGTCGCCTTCGGTGGTTGAGCCGGCCTGGACGCGGGGGCTCCGAGGCTCGCCGGCTGGGAGTTCGAAGAAGAAACGAGCCCCGCCACCCGGGTTGTCCTCGACCCAGACCCGACCGCCGTGCGCCTCGACCAGCCCGCGGCTGACTGTGAGCCCGAGCCCCGACCCGCGGATACCCGGCTTGGCGTCGAGGCGGAAAAACTTGTCGAAGACTCGCTCCCGGCTGCCGGGGGGAACGCCCGGGCCTCGGTCTGTGACGATTACGCGAGCGCGGCCGTCGGCAGGCTGGACCTCGACTCGAATCGGGCTACCCGGCGGTGTGTACTTGACAGCGTTCTCGAGCAGGTTGGTGATCACCTGGTCGATCATCAGATAGTCGAGCGGCACGGGGGGCAGCTCTTCCGGGATCACCAGCTCGAGCGGACTAGTGCCCAGCGTCGGGCCGAGCCGGGCGACCACCTCGCGGACCACCTCGCCCAGGTCATACCACTCGCGTTGAGGCTGGATCGCCCCACCCTCGATTCGCGACATGTCGAGCAGGTTGCGGACGAGCCGGTTGAGGCGCTCGGACTCGCGGGCGATGGCTGCCGCGAAGCCTTCACGATCCTCGTCGGTCCACGGCACGTCGTGCTGGAGCAGGCTCTCGGCGGAGGCCTTGATCGCCGCCAACGGCGTGCGCAGGTCGTGTGACACCGAGTTGAGCAGCGCGGTCCGCAGCTCGTCGGTGCGGCGCAACACCTCGGCCTGATTCGCTTCATCGCGCAGCGCCTGGCGCTCCAGGGCCAGCGCGACCTGGTCGGCAATCGTGGCCAGGACCTGGGTCTCGTCGTCGGCGAAGCCTCTCGGGCGTCCGACGAGGCGAAGCATGCCCCACTGGTGGTCGTCCCGACGGAGCGGGAAGTTGGCCACCGGAGCGCGCGGTTCGGATGCCCCACCCGCCGCCCCGCCACCGCGCACGATGACCCAACGTCCTGCTCGCTGTCGGTCTGCGCTGGTGGCGAACACGCGACCTGCCGGCCGCGGGCCCAGCGCCGGCACGGCATCCCCCACGACGACGCGAGGCTCCAGACGCGCCTCGGAATCGGCCAGCTCGATTACCGCGCCGTCAAGTCCGAACTCCGATATCAGACATTCGGCCACCAGTCGCAAGCCGGACTCGATCTCATCGCTTCCGAGCGCCCGGCTAACCTGGTACAGCAGGGTGGCCGTGCGGGCCTGCCGTCGGGCTTCCTGGCGCCGCGCCCGCTCGCGCGCAGCCAGGTTGCTCGCCACGGCCGCGACAGCCATGAAGATCGACAGCGCGACCCATTCCTCGGGGTCGCGGATGGTGAACGTATGGACGGGTTCGGTGAAGAAGAAGTCATATGCCAGGAAGGCGAGCACGGCCGCGCCGAGCGCATTCCACCAGCCCCAGGTGACGGCGCTGAACATCACCACCAGCAAGTACAAGACCGACAGGTTCGGGATGACGATCACGGACCGGATCAGGCCGATGGCAACGCTGACGCCGGCGACACCGGCCACCATGCCGATGACCGGCAGGGGGTGTAGCTTCATGGAGCGCCGCATCTCTATCCAGAAGTGTAGTCCGCCGCGCGGCTTGACACCGGAAGACGCGGCAGCAACACTAAGGGCGATCCCGGCGGGATGCGATAAAAGAAGAGGGACGGAGATGGCGAACGGGTATACGGGCAAGATATTGCATGTTGATCTGAGCGCGGGGCGACACTGGATCGAGGAGCCAGAGGACGCCTTCTATCGCAAGCTCATGGGCGGCCGCGGCCTGGTAGCCCACTATCTGCTGACACTCATCCCGCGGGGAGCCGCGCCGCTCGGGCCGGAGAATGCGCTGGTGTTCGCGCCGGGCGTGGTGACAGGCGCCTCTTTCTCTGGCCAGGGCCGAAGCGGCATCGGCGCAAAAAGTCCCCTCACCGGAGGCTTCGGCAACGCCGAGGTGGGCGGCTTCTGGGGCGCGGAGTGCAAGCGGGCTGGCTACGACGCCATCGTCGTGCGCGGCAAGGCCGAACGGCCCGTCTACCTCTGGCTCCACGACGGGGAGGTCGAGCTGCGTGGCGGCGAAGCCGTCTGGGGGTTGGCTGTCGGCGACGCCCAGGCTCGCATTCGGGAGGAGATCGGCGACAGGGGCGCCAGGACGGCGCTGATCGGACCGGCCGGCGAGAACCTGGTGCGCTACGCCTGCGTCGTCAACGACCTCAGCCATTTCGCCGGTCGAACGGGGCTGGGGGCGGTGATGGGCTCCAAGAACTTGAAAGGCATCGCGGTCAAGGCCAAGGGTGCGCTGCCAATGAACGACCCGAAGCCAGCGCAAGAGCTGGGCAAGTGGATGACCCAGAATTTGGACCTGACGTTCCACTTCCATGACGTTGGGACCGCCGGCGGCTTGCGGGGCCTACACCTGGCCGGCGGCCTGCCGACCTTCAATTTTCAGGAGGGCAGCTTCGAAGGCAACGAGAAAATCACTGGCACGACTATGCGCGACACCATCCTCGTCAAGCGTGACACCTGTTACGCCTGCGCGGTGCGCTGCAAACGAGTCGTCGAGGTGAAGGAGCCCGCGGAGCTAAAGGTCGACCCCCAATACGGCGGCCCGGAGTATGAGAGCCTCTCAGCACTTGGCTCCAACTGTGGCGTCGACGACCTGATCGTTCTGGCTAAGGCTAATGAGCTGTGCGCGGCATACGGTCTGGACACCATCTCGACCGGGGCGACGATCGCTTGGGCGATGGAGTGCTTCGAGCGTGGGCTGCTGACCGCCGAGGACACCGACGGAGAGGAGCTGCGCTTCGGGGACGGCCGGGCGGTGCTGCGAGCGATCGAGCTGCTGGCATTCCGGCGCGGTGTGCTTGGCGATCTGCTGGCCGAGGGGGTCAAGCGGGCGAGCGAGCGTCTCGGCCGCGGGAGCGACGACTATGCTCTCCACGTCAAGGGCCAGGAGCTGCCGATGCACGAGCCGAGGATCAAGCACGCGCTGGGTATGGGCTACGCGGTCTCGCCGACCGGCGCCGACCACATGCACAACATGCATGACACGGTCTTCGCGGCGGAGAGCCCAGCCCTGGAACGCATCCGGGAGTATGGCGACTTCAAGATCGTCCAGCCGCACGGTTTCGACGAGAACAAGCTGCAGCTGCACTTCCACCAGACGACCTGGCGGCACTTCCTCGACTCGGTCGGCCTCTGCCACTTCCTGCCTTACAGCCCCACCCAGATGATGACCGTCGTCAACGCGATGACAGGCTGGGACACTGACATCTGGGAGCTGTTAGAGGTTGGAAAGCGGGCAGCGACGCTGGCACGGCTCTACAACCTGCGGGAAGGCTTCACCAGCAAGGACGATTCCCTGCCCAAGCGCTTCTTCAAGGCATTCCGGGACGACAACTCGGCAACCGGTAAGCCACTCGACGCATCCGAGCTGGACGCCGCCCGGATCGCGTATTACCGCCTGATGGGTTGGGACGACGACGGCGTCCCAACCAGTGAGACGCTCGAGAAGCTGGGCCTGAGCGAATACGCCACGGCGTGATGATCGCTCCGCAGTCGGCGCGAGCTCATCTCCGGATATGATTGGGTACGCGAACCGACTTGGAGATCTAGCGTGGCGATCGCACGGCAGAGGCTGACACTCGGGAAGTTCTTGCGCCTCCCCGACGAGGAGCCGGCGCTCGAGTACGTAGACGGGCGGGTCACTCAGAAGGTGTCGCCGAAGATCAAGCACGGCACCCTGCAGGGCGAGCTCGTTACGCTGTTCAATCTATTCGGGGTCCCGCGCCGACTCGCCCGCGCCTTCCCCGAGACGCGAACAACGTTCGCGGGAAACTCTTTCGTGCCCGACGTGGTCGTTTTCCGATGGGACCGGATCCCCGAGGACGAGAACGGCGAGGTCCCGGAGGACGTCTTCGTCCCGCCCAATATCGCCATAGAGGTCGCTTCCCCTGGGCAGAGTCGCGCGCGTCTCATCCAGCGCTGCCGGTGGTACGTGCAAAACGGGGTCGCCGTTGCGCTGCTGGTAGACCCACGGGACCGCGCAGTCCGCGTCTTCCGGGCCGGCTCGGGCCGCGGGCCACTGCGGGGTGAGGCGCGGATCGAGCTCGGGGACGTGGTGCCGGGCTTCTCCTTCAGCGTGGGCCAGCTGTTCGCGTCCCTGCGCGCCCGTCCGAACTGAGCCCGCTCAGCTCAACCGGCACCTGCTCTGGCAGCCTCCGCCGGCGACGGGCGAGAAGATCTCCAGAACGTCGCCTCCCTCGAGGGTATCGTTTGGCTCGGCCAGCACGCCGTTGCGAGCGCAGACCCATACCTCGCCCTCCCGGACGCCAATGCGAGCGAGGAGCTGGCGAATAGTCATCCCACGCTCGATGGCGAGCTTGATTCGCCTGCTCGTTCGACCGAAGTGGACTGCCAGCTCCCCGTGCGGGTGCAGCGTGATCAGCGGGTGGCCCTCGTCGGTGGGCTGGGACTCCATCGCCACTCTCCGGCGCACGGCATGCCGCGAACGCCGTTGCCCGATCGAGCCGGTCTGGCGCCCTGTCGGACAGCCGAGTGGTAACGTACGCATGTGATCGATGCGCGTCAAGGAGCGTACCCGGTCGCCCGGACCGAACAGCCTTGAGTGACTGGCGCTCGCTCGTCGAAGAGATCCGGAGCGACAGCCGCTCCGGTGCGACCGCGCTGCTGCGGCGAGCCGCGGTCGCTCTCGAGCTGGCCGTCGAAGCAGCCGAGGCCGAGGGGCGAGCCTTGCGCGGCGAGCTGCGCCAGGCTGCCCGCGCGGTCGCGTCCGTACGCCCGGCGATGGGAGCGATGTGCCGGCTGGCCAGCGTGGCCCTGGCCGCACTGGATAAAGCCGCGACCGACACTGACGCCGCGGCCCGGGTGCGGGCGGCTCTGGGCCGCTTCATGCGGCGCGTCGAGCGCGACGCGCCATGGATCGCCGCTCGCGCGAGCGGTCTGCTCCAGGAGCGGGAGGTGGTGGTCACGATCTCGGCCAGCTCACTGGTCGAGCGCACCCTGGTAGCAGCCGCCGCCAAAGGGCGCACTGCGGTGGCCGTCTGCCTCGAGTCCCGACCCGCACTCGAAGGTGTTCCACTGGCCGCTCGTCTGGCCGCGGCCGGCCTGGAGGTGACGGTCGTCTCCGACGCGGCCGGCGCGCGCGTCGTCGCTCGCGCGCAGCTCGTCCTGGTCGGCGCCGACACGCTGTCGCCGAGCGGCGTGATCCACAAGATGGGCACGCTCGGGCTGGCGCTCGCCGCGCGCCACTACGGCGTGCCCATTCACGCGCTGTGCGGACAAGAGAAATGGCTGCCGGCGCCGCTGCTGGGAGCGCTGGCAGACGCGGGGCCGCCCGGGGAGCTCCTTCCAGACTCCGCGCCAGGCCTGGAAGCCGACAACCGCTACTTCGACCAGACCCCCCTCGAGCTGATCGATGGCGTCGTCGGGCCACGGCACATTTATCCGGGCGCGGCGGTCGCGGCGCTAACTCGGCGAGTCGCCATCCATCCGGCCCTGGCGGACCTTCTCGAGCCGACCCAGGAGTAGGGTCGAAGACGTCACGTCTGCGTTAGGACGGCCTCTGCCAGAAAGCCAGTCTGCCGACCACGGCGCGCAGCCGCTGCACCGTCGAGGGCCGCAGCGGCCGATACCAGCCAGCGGCGTCGCGCAGGCGCCAGGACGAGTCGGGCAAGGGGTCGGCGCTGACGCCCCACACGTCCTTGTGGATCGCGAAGCTATACAGCGGGTGGTACAGGATGAGGCTGGGCTGCTCCTCGGCCCAGCGTGCCTGGAAGTGCAAGTAGGCGTTTCGACGGTCTTCCAACGCCAGCTCCTGGCGGCCAGCTTCTAGCCAGCGGTCGACGTCTGGATCGCTGAAGCCAGCGTAGTTGCCGCCAAGCCGAGCCGCCTGGCTCGAGTGCCACTGTGGGTAGACGTCCGGATCGCTCCCCATCGCCCACTGGCCGACGAGCGCCGCCTCGAATCGGCGTGGCTCCAGGTAGTTCTCGGTCAGCTCGTCGGCCGGCAGGGCCTGTACCCGCATCGCCACGCCGACCCGCCCGAGCTGGCCGGCTAGCTCGCTGGCCACGCCGACCCGCTCTTCGGTGTCAGCTGTCAAGACCGTGAACGAAAGCGACTGGCCATCCCGCTCTCGAACGGCGCTCGGGCCCAGTGCCCAGCCAGCCTGATCGAGCAGCGCCGCGGCCTGGCCCGGATCGTACTCGGCCGCGCCCGGCGCCCGCGCGTAGGCCCACGACTGGATCGGGATCGGACCATACGCCGGCTCGCCCTGGCCGCGCAGAGCGCGGAGGACCAGCGCCTCGCGGCTGATCGCGCGGGCGAGCGCCAGGCGGACCGCCCGCTCCCGGAATAAGGGCGTCTGAACGTTGAGTGTGAGGGTGGCGACTTTCGACCGCTCCGGCACCGAATAGACCACCAGATCGGGCGATGCCGCTGCCCGCTCGACCTCGTCGGCGCGGAGATGGCCAAGCCCGTCCACTCGACCAGCCACGAGCGCCTCCATGGCCGCCGAGCGATCGGCGAAGAAGCGCAGCTCGATCTGCCTGAGCCGCGGGGCCGGGCCGTGATAATCGAGGTACCGTTCCAGAACAGCTCGCTGCGGATCGAGCGTCGTGACGCGGTAAGGCCCGCTGCCCACAGGTTGTCGATTGAACGGGTGGAATGGCAGCGCGCCGGGCGGCACACCCTCTAGCAGGTGGCGGGGCAGGATTCCGAGGGTCAAGTGCTCAGGAAACGAGGCCAGCCGCTCGGGCAGGCTGAAACGGACGGTTCGGTCGTCTATGGCCTCGACGGACACGCCCCGCCAGAGGGCCGCCAGCTCCGGGCTACCCTGATGGTCGGGCGCCTGAATCAGGCGCGCGGTGAAGACGACATCGTGGGCATCGAGCCGCACGCCGTCGTGCCAGGCGAGGCCGGGCCTGAGACGAAACTCGTAGACACGGCCATCGGGGCTGACCTCCCATGAGTCGGCCAGATCGGGCTCCAGGCTGCCGACCGAATCGGCCCGAATCAGAGCCACGAACACCAGCGGCAGAAGGTCCTGGCCGGCCAGCGTGTACGGCGCCAGGACGGGGTTGAGCAGGGGCGGCTCTTCGGCCACCGCCTCCACGTATGAGTCGGACATCTGGGCCGGCTCGACCGCGGTCAGCAGCCAGCCGACGGGGATCGCCAGTAACCCCACTAGGCATGCGAGCACGCCCGCGACCAGCCTGAGACCCCGCCGTCGCGGACGCCATAGCTCGACTGCCTGGGCTCGATGCCGGGGCCCGAGGCCTCTCAGCCGGAGCCAGGCGGTAGTCCGCTTACTCGACAAACGCGTGCTCGGGGTGGACACCTGGCCTGGACGCCGTGGGACTCGGCTACGCGAAAATGACGCTGAAGACCGAGACCACGATGAAGACGACCGCCAGGCCGATGGTCACGTTGAACAGCGTCCGCTCAACCCCGCGCCGGGTGCGGTAGATCGACGTATCCGAGCTAAACGTGGCGGAGAACCCTGAGCCTCTCGTTTGGAGCAGGACCACGAAGATCAGGACGACCGAGATGATGATTTGAACGACGTTGAGGTATGTGGTCACGGGCGGATTATATCCCAGGACCGCGTCCGCGGTGGAGGGCCCCCGATGGATCGGGGCCGCTACTTTACCGCCGCGCGCGCGGCGGTAAGGGCTGTCGCCCCACGCTCTCCGTACAGCCGCATGATGGCTGCCGCGAGCTTGTCCGGACTGTGTCGGAGCGGGTTGCGTGGGTCGACCACGTCGGCCAGGACCAGCTCAGGACCATCGGGCGAAAGGTCGCTGCTGTCGGCCACGACGCTCTGCACGTGCCAGGCCGGATTGATCTCGCCGCTCAGATTGTCGTTGGCCAGCACCAGATCAAAGGGGTTCTTGCGGACATGGCTCAAGAGCGCCCTGACGTGGTCACCCATCCTGAAGCCGTCAGTCTCGCCCGGCTGAGTCGCCACGTTGCAGACGTACACGACCAGGGCATCGCTTGCCGCGAGCGCTTTGGCAATCCCGTCGACGAGCAGGTTCGGCAGGATGCTGGTATATAGGCTGCCGGGCCCCACCACCACCAGATTGGCTTCCAGGATCGCCTTGACGGCGTCAGGGTACGCGGCGGGCCGCTCCGGCTGGAGGTAGACCCGCTTGATCGGCTGCTTGGTCGCGGAGATCTGCGACTCGCCGCGCACGTGTGCCTCGTCGGTCAGTTCCGCGCACAGGGTCACGTTCTCGAGTGTCGAGGGCAAGATCCGGCCGCGCACCGCGAGCACGCGACTCGCCTCGCGGATGGCCTCCTCGAAGTTACCGGTGATGCCGCTCATGGCCACGATGAACAGGTTGCCGAAGCTGTGTCCATCCAGGCCGGAGCCCTGGCCGAAGCGGTACTGAAAGAGCCTGGACATCAGCGGCTCGGCGTCTGCCAGCGCTACGATGCAGTTGCGGAAGTCGCCCGGCGGCAGCACCCCCAGCTCGCGGCGGAGGCGTCCCGAGCTGCCCCCGTCGTCGGCTACGGTGACGATCGCGGTGATGTTTGCAGTGTAGCCCTTGAGCCCGCGCAGCATCGTCGACAGGCCGGTCCCGCCGCCGATGGTGACGATCTTGGGTCCGCGCTGTCGCTGCCGTAAGCTGACCAATGCATCGACCAGCCCATCCGTGCCCGGGGGCGTCGACAGAGGCGCCATCAAGCTGCGACTGAGCTGCCAGAGGGCCAGCAGCGTGATGGCGCTGCCAGCGGCGAGGAAGATCAGGCCCCGCAGCCAGCGGGGAACGAACTGCAGGGTGAGCAGGGTGGCTTCCTCTGGCAGCGCGACAGTCCGATACGCCTCGACGAACAGGTAGGCCAGGCCGAGCGCGAGGACTACGAGTCCGACCAGCGTCAGGCCAAGCCAGCGCTTGATCCTCAGGCCCGGAGCCATGAGCTTCAACAGACGCATGGTGTTGTCCCGCTGGGCTGGCAGGTCACTGGAGAAATCTGCTGGCCAGAGCGCTGCAAATGCTGACCGTCAGTGAGCCGATCAGCGCGCCAGTAAAGCCGCTCACTTCGACGCCAACATCCAACCCGGTTGCGATCCAGAAGACGAGAGCGTTGACGACGAAGACGAACAACCCGAGTGTGAGCAAATTGAGCGGGCACGTCAGGAGCAAAAGGACGGGCCGAACGAGAGCGTTGAGGAAACCGAGTACGAGCGCGAAGACGAGCACGCCAACCAGAGCTTGCTCTCCCTCGCCATGCACGCGAACATAGCTCGGGAACAGCCACTGGGCAACCAGGACGGCCGCCGCGCTCACCACCAATCGAAGCAGGAACCGAGCCACCGCGCCTATTGCCTCCCTGCGCGGTTCCTGCTGATCATGGGCACGCTCGGCCGCGCCGCGCCAGAGTTTAACGGCGCCGTTCGGCCGATGTCAAAGGATGGACGACGGGCCGTCGGCCCAACTTGCCAGATTGACACGCGCTGTTCGAAAGTGCCATCGTTACGTTCAGCCCGCCCCTATTCCGGCGGCGGCGTTTTTTCATCACCAGTTGGTGGCGGGCCCCCCCTGGGGGATCCTTCGGCTCAGGACAGGAGTGGTTAATGGCCAAACCTTCGACCCTTGGCGAGCTCAAGTCAGCCGGCTATCGTCCGCGCTCTGTCAAGGAAGAGATGCGCGCCAACCTCATCAAGAAAATCCACGCCAGTGAAGAGCTGTTCCCTGGCATCGTTGGTTACGAGGAGAGCGTGGTGCCGCAACTCGAGAACGCTGTCCTGTCAGGCCAGGACATCATCTTCCTTGGCGAGCGAGGCCAGGCAAAGACTCGGATGGCACGAGCGCTGGTCACCCTGCTCGACGACCAGATCCCGACCATCGCCGGCTCGGAGACCAACGACGACCCGTTCGGGCCGATTTCGAGGCTGGGCCGGGAGCTGCTGGGCGAAAAGGGCGATAACACACCGATCGAATGGCTGCCCCGCGATCGGCGGTATGGCGAGAAGCTGGCCACCCCGGACATTACCATCGCGGACCTGATCGGCGAGGTCGACCCGATCAAAGTGGCCGAGGGCCGCTATCTATCTGACGAGCTGACTATTCATTACGGGCTGCTGCCGCGTACCAACCGTGGAGTCTTTACGATCAACGAACTGCCGGACCTGGCCGAGCGAATCCAGGTTGGGCTGCTCAACATCATGGAGGAGCGCGACGTTCAGATCCGCGGCTACAAGGTCCGCCTGGCGCTGGATCTGTTCCTGGTCGCCAGCGCCAACCCGGAGGATTACACCAATCGTGGCCGGATCATTACGCCGCTCAAAGACCGATTCGGCTCGCAGATTCGGACCCACTATCCGCGCACCGTCGAGCACGAGATCGACATCATGGAACAGGAGCGGACCGAGTTCTCGGCCGAGGGGTTCCACGTGACCGTGCCCGACTACATGAAGGAGGTCGTGGCCGAGATCACCCAGCTGGCACGCCGCAGCTCCGACATCTCGCAGCGATCGGGCGTCAGCGTGCGGGTGTCGATCTGCAACTACGAGAACCTGCTCTCAAATGCCCTCAAGCGGGCGATCCGGCTGCAGGAGCAGCAGGTCGCTCCCAGGGTTAGCGACCTCGTCGCCCTGGTCGCCTCGACGGGTGGCAAGATCGAGCTCGAGACGGTCGGCGATACGAGTGAGGACAAAGTGATCCAGAAGCTCGTCGACCGCGCGGTCGTGAACGTTTTCAACCGCCATTTCGCCCTCGGCGAGCTCGACGAGCTGGTCACCAATTTCGAGAATGGCCTCCTGATCGAGGTCGCCGACACGATGCCATTGCTCGAGTACGTGCGACAGACGGCCGAGGTCGGCGGCCTGACCGACGCCATCCGCAAACTGGACGCCCAGGGCAATCCCGCCACCGTCGCCGCCGCGATGGAGTTCGTCCTCGAAGGCCTCCATCTTCACAAGAAGCTGAATAAGGACCGGGCGGCGGGCACGGTGGGCCGGTTCAAGTACCGCTCGTGATCATCCGTTACTCGCGCTGGGATGGCACCCAGCAGCTCTTCCCGCTGGACGCCGATGAGCTGATGGAGGCCATGTCAGATGACCTCATGGACGACGGTGATCTCTGGCGAGCGCTGCAGAGGATGTTCCGCTGGGGCGCCGAAAATCAGCAGGGCGATCGGATGCCCGGGCTGCATGACCTGGTGGAGCAATTGCGCACGCGTCGCCAGGAGCGACTCGATCGGTACGACATGTCGTCGATCCTGAAGGAGATCCAAGAGCGCCTCGACAAGATCGTGCAGACAGAGCGCGAGGGCATCGATCGGCGCGTCGAGGAGGGCCGCCAGAAGGTCGACTCGGTCGAGGCGGCTGACCAAGCCGCCTTTCAGAAGACGCTCGAGAAGATGGCTGAGCAGAAGCGCCAGCAACTTGACCAGCTGCCAAAGGACCTGGGCGGCGCGATCCGGGAGCTGTCCGAGTACGACTTCATGGACCCCGACGCGCGGCAGCAGTTCCAGGAGCTGCTGGACATGCTCAAACAACAGATGATGCAGTCGCAGTTCCAGGGCCTCCAGCAGGCGATTCAGAGTATGACGCCCCAGGACATGCAGGCCATCGGCAGCATGCTCAAGGACCTCAACCAGATGCTGCGCGAGCGGGCCGAGGGGGGTGAGCCAGACTTCGATCGGTTCATGAGCAAGTGGGGCCAGTTCTTCCCCGGCGCCGAGAGCCTCGATCAACTCGTCGAGCAGCTCCAGCGCCAGATGGCTCAGATGCAGTCGCTGCTGGACAGCATGAGCGCCGATCAGCGTCGCCAGCTCCAGGAGATGATGGACGCTGCCTTGCGTGATCCCGCGCTCCGCCAGGAGCTGGCCGAGCTAGCCATGAACCTGGAAGAGCTGTTTCCGATGGGCAACATGCGCCAGCGGTACCCGTTCCGGGGCGACGAGCCAGTCTCGCTGCAGGAAGCCATGAAGCTGATGGACGAGCTGCAGCGGCTCGACCGGCTCGAGAAAGAGCTGCGCACTGCCGAGGACGATGTGGACCTGCAGAACATCGACCTCGACGAGCTGCGCAAACTGCTCGGCGACGAGGCGGCCGACTCGTTGGAGCAGCTCAAGCGTCTGCGCAAGATCCTGGAGGAGGCCGGCTACATCGAGAAGCGGGGCGACAAGTACCAGCTCACGCCCCGCGCCATCCGCAAGATCGGCCAGAAGGCGCTGCGCGACATCTTCTCACACATGAAGCAGGATCGCTTTGGTCGCCACGACACAGACTATCGAGGCCACGGCATCGACCGAACTGACGAGTCGAAGCGCTACGAGTTCGGTGACCCGTTCCTGCTGGACCTGAAGGAGACGGTGATGAACGCGGTCGAGCGGCAGGGCCCTGGCACGCCCGTCCGCCTTCAACCGAACGATTTCGAGGTGTACAGGACCGAGCTGCTAACCCAGTCGTCCACCGTCCTGATGCTGGACATGAGCCGCTCGATGATCCTGCGCGGCTGCTTCCGGGCGGCCAAAAAGGTCGCCATGGCGCTGAACTCGCTGATTCGGGGTCAGTTCCCGCGCGATGACCTGTACATCGTCGGGTTCTCCTATTACGCCAAGGAGCTCAAGGCGGACAGCCTGCCCCAGCTCACCTGGAATGAGTGGGTCTACGGCACCAATATGCAGCACGGCTTCATGCTGTCGCGCCAGCTCTTGTCGCGCCACAAGGGCGGAAATCGCCAGATCATCGTCATCACGGATGGTGAACCGACCGCCCACTTCGAGGGTGGGCGAGTCGAGTTCTCCTACCCACCAACCTGGCGGACGTTTCAGGAGACGCTCAGGGAGGTCCAGCGCTGTACGCGCGAGCGGATCACGATCAATACGTTCATGCTGGAGCGAAGCTACTCGCTGATGAGCTTCGTGGACCAGATGACGAAGATCAACAAAGGGCGCGCGTTCTTCGCGACGCCCGAGCGGCTGGGCGAGTACATCCTGGTCGACTACGTCAAGCAGAAGCGCCGCACGCGCCGCAGCGCATCGTAACGAGCAGCCAGTTGTAGGGGCACCGCATGCCGTGCCCCGACCGATTCGCTAGCGCATGAACGGGGCGAGGATTTCCTCGGCCTTCTGATCCCTCTTGAGCCAGCCGAGCTTCTTGCCCTCCTCGATCCACCAGTTGATCAGAGGCGGCTCTGGCTTGATCCCGAGCGGGGTCAGCGCGATCTGGTTGGCGAGGGCCGGGTCCATCTTGGTCCACTTGGCGATGCTGGCGCGAACCTGAGCCTCATTGGCCTTGTCCATCGCGAACTGGTTGCCCTTGGTCATCGCCCGTGAGAAGGACTGCGCCGCGTCTGGATTCTTCTCGATCCAATCGCGCGTGGCGACCAGATTCGCGATGTAGGTGCGCGGCTGGACCTCGGTGTACTGGTTGCCGACCACCTTCAGGCCCTGGCTCTTGGCGATCGTGATGAACGGCTCGACCACTCCGCCGGCCGCGATCTGTCCTTGCTGAGCGGCGCCGGCCATCTGGGGGAACGGGATCTCGACGAAGTTGACCTTCTTGGGATCACCGCCGGCCTTCTCGATCCACTTCATGACCATCAAATGCTCGATGTTCTGGAAGGTATTGATCCCGACCGTCTTTCCCTCGAGGTCCTTGGCGCTCTGAACCGGCGAGTTGGCGGCGGCGATCATGGCGTGGACGGGCGGTCCCGGCCCTTCATAGGCCGCATCGGCGACGATCTGCACGTCAAAGCCGTTGTCGCGGGCGATGAGGAGCGAGAGGATGTTGGTGATCCCGACGTCGAGCGAGCCGCCGATCAGAGCCGGGACGATCACCGCGCCGCCCTGCATGGCCTGAAGGTCCAGATCGAGTCCTTCTTCCGCGAAGAGCCCCTTGTCGATACCGACGTACATGCCACTGAAGTCAGTGATCGGGATGAAACCGACCTTGAGCGTCCGCATGGGGCCCTTGGCAGCCGGCTTGGGCGCCTCGGCCGCGGGCGAAGCGGCCGGACTGGCCGCAGGTGAGGCGCCCGGACTGGCAGCCGGGCTTGCCGCCGGCGAGGCGGGTTTGGGGGCCTCGGTCGGCTTGGCCTCCGCCTTTGGGGCCGCGGTCGGGCTCGTGGTCGGAGCTGCACAGCCCGCGAGCGCGAACGCGATGACGAGCGCGAGCGACGCGAGACGCCAGGCACGTGAGAGCGACACGGCTTTTAGACCTCCTCGAAGTGAGCACCCATCATAGCGAATCGAGTTGCGAATGGCGAGTAGCGAGTAGCGAACGGCGGCCACCGGTCACTACTCGCTACTCGCTACCCGCTCCCCGCGACTCGTGACTCGAGACCAGCTCCTCGGCGACGGTCTCGAGCACTTCGATAACCTGCGGGTCGAACTGAGTGGCGCTGTGGCGCTTCAGCTCGGACACGGCGTGGTCCACGCTCCGGGCGCGACGGTAATGTCGGTCTGAGGTCATCGCGTCGAAGGCGTCGGCGACCGCGAAGATGCGGGCCCCAATCGGGATCGCGTCGCCCTTGAGCCCATCTGGGTAGCCCTCGCCGTCGTGCCGCTCGTGATGGTGGCGGACGATCGGCAGCGCCTCCTCCAGGAAATCGATCCCCTCCAGCATCTGACACCCCAGCTCCGGGTGGCGCCGCATGACCTGCCACTCCTGCTCCTCGAGCGGCCCGGCCTTGCGCAGGATCGCATCCGGGATGGCGATCTTGCCGATATCATGCAGGAGCGCGCCGCACTCCAGTTGTCGAAGCTGATCGCGGTCGTTGTCGAGCAGCCGTGCCCCCAGGATGCGGCTGTACTCGGCGACGTGCAGGCAGTGGTCACCCGTGATCCCGTCGCGGTGATCGACCGTCCGGGCGAGCGCAGCGAGGGTCTGCAGATAGGTCGTCTGAAGCCGCCGATTGATTCCCGCCAGATCGTGGGCGTAGGCCAGCATCTGCTTTTGCGAGCGTTCGAGCTCACGCACCTTCTGCTCCAGCTCGGCTTGAGTAGCGCGTCTCTCCAAATAGAGCCGGCGCAGCTCTTCCGCGTACTGGTTCGCCTGCGCGTAGACGCGCATCAGTTCGCCTTCTTCGAGCTTGTCAGATGCCATCATCCGCCTTTGCGGCATCGTGGCCGCCCGCCGACCCATGTTCGGCCTCGCTTTGCTGGTGACCTGCCCGCGCGTTCCAATCGCATTATTGTAGTACGCCGGGCGGCAAGAATGGCGGCCCGCTCTGTTACAATCCATTGGGCAAGCAACGGAAGGGCTCGAATGGGACTGCTCGAAGAGCTGAAGCGGAGTCTTGACGACGTGACCGTCGAGTCTAGCCGCCTGGCTCGGC
>DASPXK010000399.1:0-2929 GCA_035637315.1 Chloroflexota bacterium | reverse complement strand
GCGAGCGCCTCGGCAAAGCCGCCAGCCCCGACGTACGGCACCACGGCCGGCGCCGCCGCCATGCAGAACGCGCCGAGGCCGACGGTCTCGGTGATCGCCGAGTCGCCGATGTCCGGACTGGCGTCCTGCTGGGAGTAGCCGCCGAAGTACAGACCGCGCGGCGTATGCACCGGGGCGGTAAACCAGCGCTCCCCGGTCGCGCCCATCCGGACTCCAAATCGCACCCCATTGCGGGCCATGGCGGTGACCAGGCTGCTCCCCTCACCCATGCCCCCCGCCGCGTCGGCGATCGCCTTGCAGGCGGCCATCGCGACGTTCAGGAAGAACTGATCGGTCTGGCCAAGAAAACGAACGACGGACCTACCAACGTTACCACTCAGGCCGACTGGCGCCGGGGCTAGCTCGCGCAGCAGCATCAGGCTGGCGGCGATGTTGCGCTGGTGCAGCTCGTCGCCCATGGCCAGCGCCCGGCCGATGATCGCCCGCAGATCGACGCCCGGCCCGCTCCGCAGCGCTTGACCCAAGGCCGGGCCGGCCACGTCCCTGAGCCAGACCAACCGTTGCTGGACCTCCGGCCCGTAGGCGCCAAAGCGGAGCACTCGCCCGACGCCCTCGTTTAGCGTGCACAAGGCCAGCCCGCCCCAGTTCCGCTCCTCGACCACCAACAGGGGCATGCTCCCCGAGGTAATGCCGCCCATCGGCCCGACCGCGCCGACATCGTGGCAGGGGATGAGGCCTACTTCTCCGCCCGCCAGCAGCCGCTCGGCTTGCCGCTCTTCGGCCGCCCAACCCTCGTAGAGCACCGCCCCAATCGCAGCCCCCTTCATGGGCCCACCCATCTCGTCCCAGGCGATCGGTGGGCCGGCGTGCAAGAGCACCCGCTCCCGGAGTAAGGGGATGGCTTTGGCGGCCGGCCGGACGTCGATCAGGAAAGGTCGAGCGTCGAGAAACCGTTCGAGCACGCGCGCGTTGGCGGCCTCGATCCGAGACTCGAAGGCCGGCTCTGCCAGACGCGCGAGCTGTGGGCTTCCGCCCGGCGGGCGCCAGGCAACTGAAACGACGCTGGCGTCCGCCTGGCGCAGCGCTGACGCGAACTGCTCGACGCCAAGGTTGAGCGCACGCACGCCCTCGTCAAGGAGGCGACGCGCTTCAGAACCGCCCATTCCTCATCCCTGGCTCAGCAGCCCGGCCACCCGTCCCGCGACGAGCGCGGCGGCGCTGCTCGATTCCGCGACCACGATGCCCAGGTCCTCCAGGGCCTGACGCTGGCGCTGGTAGCCCTGCGGGTCCGCATCGGTACCGCAGATCGAGGCCAGGACGTGAAGCCGAGCCCCGGCTCGAGCGGTGGCTTCGCGCGCCCGCTCGAGCCCTGGCCTCAGCGCCTCGGCCGGATTGGGGTGAGTGCCGTAGCCCAGCACGACGTCGAGCAGGAACAAGGCCACGTTCCCACGCCCGGCCTGCTCGACGAGCTGCTCGTTTCGCAGGCGCCAGTCGATCAGCGGATGAGGGCGCCCACGGGTAAACGCGTCGTCGCCGAGGTCAACGATCCGATGCCCGCTCGCGTTCAGAACCTCGCCGGCCTGGGCTTCGCGAGGCGGGCCCCCAGCCGCCGCTCCCAACGCCCTCTGAATGGCCAGCGCCGCCTCCTGGGCCAGCGTCCCACCCGCGAACAGGCCACTCACAACTCGCTGGCCGGGCGCCAGGTCGGCCACGATCTTCTGGGCCATCTGCTCGGCCGCCACGCGAGTGGTGCCCGCCGTAGGCGGACGCTCGCCGCGAGCGAGCGCCACCGCACACCGAGCCGCGTGCTCCAGATCGGCCGCCACCACCACGCGCTCGCCCAGCCGCTCGACCCCAGATCGGCTGAGAAAATAGGCCACCGCCGGCTTGTCGGCGGACGACAGCCGCTCCCAGACCCGGGCCTCGACTTCGGGCGCGCCCGGCTTCGCGATCAGCGCTAACACTCGCGTCGAATCGTCCTCCGCCAGGGCGTTCAGGGCGGCCAGAAACGTAATACCTCCAACCTGGGCCGACAGATCCCGACTGCCGGTCCCCAGGGCATGTGAGATCCCTTCGCCGAGGCGATCGATCAGGCAGCTCACCTCCTGGAGCCCGGTACCCGAGGAGGCGACGATACCGATCGAGCCGCGGCGAACCGCGTTGGCAAAGCCGAGCGGTGCGCCGCCGATCAACGCCGTCCCACAGTCGGGCCCCATCACGAGCAGGCCAAGCTGCTGGGCGAGCCGTTTGAGCGCTACCTCGTCCTCGAGCGGGACGTTGTCGCTGAACAGGAAAACGTGCAGCCCTCGACGGAGCGCGCGGCGGGCCTCGAACGCGGCGTACTCCCCCGGCACGGAGATCAGCGCCAGGTTGGCCTCAGGACGAAGCCGAAGCGCGCTCTCCAGCGTGCGGGGCCGAACGTGGACGCCGACGGCGCCGCCGCCCTCGGCCGGCGCTCCGGGCCCGGCCGCCAGGAGCCGCTCCGCCTCCTCGAGTGTCCGCTGCAAGGCATCTTCGTCGGTTGCTTCGACCGCCAGGCAGAGGTCGTTCGGGCGCGCGTCTTGAAGCGCGTCGGCCAGCAGACCGGTCGCCGCCAGGATCTCCCTGTTCGCTGGCGTGCCCATCATTGCCGAGGCTTGACGCACGCCGGGCAGCTCTGCCAGCCGGGTCGACAGGAGCATCAGCGCAACCGAGTCCCGATACGTGTTCGGCTTTACCACCCCGCCGACCTGCACGCCGTCTCCTCCCGCCTGGCCTTCGGCCGACGATACCACGAACGAGGAATGAGGAATGAGGAATGAGGGCTGAGGACTGAGGACTGAGGACTGAGGACTGAGGGCTGAGGACTGAGGGCTGAGGGCTGAGGACTGAGGACTGAGGACTGAGGACTGAGGACTGAGGGAACACCCTGCACCGTCCGGCCGTCTAG
>DASPXK010000398.1:0-3255 GCA_035637315.1 Chloroflexota bacterium | reverse complement strand
TGCTCGACTTCAAGCCGGGTCAGCAGCCGCCGCCAGCGCGGTAGCGCGCCGGCGCGCCGCGCCCGCCTGGGCGCAGCAAGCAGCGCCCCTGCGACCGGACGCCTCTTGTGCGATGTGCACAAGGGGCGTTTCGGTTTTCTGTACTGGCCGTCCGTAGGCGGGGAACCGGGGTGGCTCCTAAAGTATGCGCAACACGCCGCGGAGGGTCATTAGTCGATGTCCGATGCCATCAGCGCTGGAGATACTGCCTGGGTCTTAGCAGCGGCCGCGCTCGTCATGCTCATGACGCCGGCGCTCGGCTTCTTTTACGGTGGCCTGGTGCGACCCAAGAACGTGCTATCCACCATCATGCACAGCTTCTTCATCCTCTGCCTGATCAGCGTCCAGTGGGTGCTGTGGGGCTACAGTCTCGCCTTCGGCCCCGACCGGGGCGGAATCATCGGTGGGCTCGACTGGATCGGTCTGCGCAACGTCGGCTTCGAGCCGAACGACGACTACGCCAAGACGATCCCACAGCTGGCCTACATGGCGTTCCAGATGATGTTTGCCGTGATCACACCAGCCCTGATCACGGGCGCGTTCGCGGAACGGAAGCGGTTCAAGGCGTTCGTACTCTTCAGCCTGTTGTGGGCGACGTTCGTGTACGACCCGCTGGCGCACTGGGTGTGGGGCGCCGGCGGCTGGCTCAAGACGATGGGCGCGCTCGACTTTGCGGGTGGTACGGTCGTGCACATCAGTTCTGGCGTCTCGGCGCTCGTGGCCGCGCTGGTGCTCGGACACCGGGTTGGCCTGGGCGAGGAGAAGATGGAGCCGCACGACCTGACCATGACGGTCCTTGGCGCGAGCCTGCTGTGGTTCGGCTGGTTCGGCTTCAACGCCGGCAGCGCGCTGACGGCAGGCGGCCTGGCGGCAAACGCCTTTGTGGTCACTAACACGGCCGCGGCAATGGCGGCCCTGACCTGGATGACCGTCAGTTGGGCCCACAAGGGGCATCCGAGCGTGCTGGGCGCGGCGGCCGGAGCGGTGGCCGGCTTGGTGGCGATCACGCCGGCATCGGGCTTCGTCACGCCGACCGCCTCGATCTTGATCGGGCTCGGGGCGGGGGTCTTCTGCTACCTGGCGATCCAACTTCGCGAAAGGCTGCGGGTCGACGATGCGCTCGACGTCTGGGGCGTGCACGGCATTGGCGGGACCTGGGGCGCCCTGGCGACCGGGCTATTCGCCACGCTGGCCATCAATCCAGATGGCGGCAACGGCCTACTGTACGGCAACCCGGCCCAGCTTGGGATCCAGGCGATCGCCGTGGCGGCGTCCTGGATCTACTGCGGCGCCGCGACCTGGGTCATCTTGAAAGTCATCGATCTCGTCATCGGCCTGCGCGTTCCGGAACAGGAGGAGGCCCTCGGTCTCGACCTGTCGCAGCACGGAGAGCCCGCTTACCAGCTCTAACGACACACGACCCCGCTCGAGCGAACACCGTCCACATGAAGGAGGTAGGCATGGACGCGGACACGATCACGATGGCGGTCTCACTGCTCTCGTTCTTCGGCCTGATGGTCGCCTGGCTGGCGCTGCCGGCTAGCGCGGGCATGGCTGAGCTTCCCTCGCGGGTGTCGATCCCGCGCCCCTCGACCGCAGAAGCTTAGAAACGTAGAGGCGCCCCGATCCGTCGGGGCGCCTCTACAGCGATAGCTCGGTCTCGGTGCTGGACGTATGCTCGTCCAGCACGTACCAGCGCGCCTCGCCACCACAGACTCGCTGGGCTAGCTCCGCAAGAGTCTCGGTGACGTTGGCCACCTCGTCATGGCTCGCCGGCGGCAGGCCGTGGACGTTGAGGACGGCGTTGGTGGTTGCGGCCGAGATCTTGGTCGGCTCACCCTGGCGCCAGCTCCAGCGCCGGCACAGCACTTTCACTTCGTCGGCGTAGATGACTTCGCCCGGCTCGGGTGGGTCCGGCTCTTTGGTTCCGAGCGGCACGAACAACTCGTCCCCGTCGGCGAGCCTGAGGTGAAGGCTGCCACTCACCAGGTCAAGGTCGTCGCCGCCGACCGGCACCAGGAATCGCAACGAGATCGCGTTGTAGAGCGCGACGAGCGGATTGATCGGCGGCAGTGTGTCGCCGCGACGGGCTCGTCGAGCCAACGCTTCGACGGATGACTGGAACTTGCTGGGCCGAGCGCCAAACCGACTGAACGCCTGCCGCCAGGCGGCGATCTTCGGATGGGCCACCAGGTCCACTAGCCCAGCGTCGTCGCGAACCCTGGTCTCGACCTCGCGCAGCAGGAGGGTGGCCTCTTCCAGTCCCCGTCGGTTGTCGATCCGCTCAATGAGCACCTTGCCCCAGCAGTAGCCGGGGAACAGCTCATGTATCTCCGGATGGATCCGATCGGCCAGCCGCCGCACTCGGAACTCGAAACTTACGTCTTGGGCGGGCCGTCCCCTTTGGTCTCACCGCGGGCACCCTGCTCGAGTTGCTCCAGCAGGTTGCGGACGTCGCGCTGAGCGGCGGAGCGGCGCTGCTGGCGACGTGTGCGTTCCTGGTCGAGGGCGGTGAGATAGTCATCTTCTGGCGCCCCGGCGGCCATCAGGCGATCGCCGAGCTCGCGGACCAGGTCGTCCACCGGGCCCTTGCGGCGAGCCAGGCCGAAGTTCACCGCGCAGTCCCATGCGCAGAAGTCCCAGACCTGCTCGGGATGTCCGTCGTCGAGCACGTCCCAATGGAGCTCCAGCCAGGTCCGCCTCTCCTGGACGTCGTTCCAGTTGACCGTCCGGCCGCAGTAGTCGCACCGCTTGTACGCACCCATGGGTAGCCCTCCGCTGGCGTCATTCTACCGATAACGGGCAGACGGGAGCCAGTAGATGGGAGATCGGAACGCCTGGTGCCCCCTTGCCGCTGCCTGCTGCCTACTCGTTCAGTACCCCCGCTCGAGGTCGACAACTCCCTCCAACGGGAGGCCGGCCTTGAAACGCCGATAGTTGTCGAGGAACCGCTCGGAGATGACCGCCACGTCGTCGGGTCCGGCTATGTGTGGTGTGACGATCACGTTGTCCATCGACCAGAGCGGGCTCTCTCGCGGCAGCGGCTCGCGCTCGAAGACGTCCAGCACCGCTCCGGCAAGCCGCTTCTCGCGCAGGACGGCGACCAGACCGGGCTCACAGACGACGGCGCCACGGCTGATGTTCACGAGCCAGGACTGGCTCGGCAATAGCCCCAGTCGGCGCGCGTCGATCAGCCCGCGACTCTCGTCCGTTAGG
>DASPXK010000397.1:0-1604 GCA_035637315.1 Chloroflexota bacterium | reverse complement strand
AACTGCCAGACGTTGTTGACCGGGCACGTGCTGCCGTAGACCTCGGTGTTGTAACCGAACATGCGCGGCTGCCACTGGTAGATGAGCGGGTTGCGGCTGTTGGGTGGGACGACGTCGGCTAGGTCCGGCGGCAGCCAGCTCACCACGTATCCCTCTGGGACAAGCCTGCTTTCCAGCAGCGGCCCATCCTCATAACCCAGCACGTCCACCTGGACGTTCTTGGCATCCGCCTCACGCAAAATCCGCTCGCTCTGCTCGGCATCATTCATCTTGGTGCCCTTGACGCGGATGCCGTACTTGGCCTGGAAGTTCTTAGCGGCCTGATCGATCCGACTCGAGTGCCAGTAGGCGACCAGCTCGCCCTCCTTCTGGGCTGCCGCGACGAGGGCGTCAAGGTCGAAGCTCTCCTTCGCGGCTGGAGCGGGCTTCGTGGCGGGCGCTGCCGTCGGCTGGGCGGCCGGGGCGGCGGGCGCGACGGTTGGCCCGCTTGGGCCCGGCTGGGCTGCGGGCGGGGCGGCGGCCTGGGGGGCGCAGGACGCCGCGAGAACGAGAACCGCCACGGCGCCAAAAAGGCGCGGGCGGGAGAAAATAGCTCGACCTGTCATCTCGTGCCCCCTTCCAGCATGCACAGCCCGCCTCGAGCGAGCCAGATTCAGCGCCGGCCCATCCGGCCGCTGGTCGGCTACTATGCCCGGCCTTGTTCTGGTTGTCAAGAAGTTCGTTTGGTTTTGTTGGCACTTTCGGGAATAGCCTGCTGGCGAATGCAGCAGCCCTCCGCCGCCCTGCGCCGTCATTTGCCACCCCCTCGTCATCGGCGGACAGAGCTATCAGCAGCGTGGCCCGAGAGGGGAGGGCCTACGCCAGAGTGCGAACCTTACGATGGTCCGGAACTCGCTGGATCACATCAGGTGAACCGGCGTGGGTCACCGCGGCCGGCTAGTGACGGGAATCCTCCGATACAATGGGGCCGGTTGGGAGAGGGTGTTCATTCAAGCATGCTGCGATGCAGGCACACGCAGCATCCAGCGCCCGCTCCACCCGCCAGGTGCTCCAGCCCCCGACGCGCCGGAGGATCTCTTCCAACGACGCGCCCGCGGCGTACAGGTAGACGATGCTCGGAAGTCGCTCCGCGAGGCGGCCGAGCTCCCGGGCCTCGCGCTTGCCAAGGTACTCGAGCCAGGCACTTGTTACAGCCACGGTGGCCAGTGTCGCCTGCCGACGCTGGGTGGATCCGGGCACATCGGGGCTGAGGAGCGACCGCACCTCAGTTGCGGTAAATTGGGCAGATCGGTCGCCGAGCAGCGTGGAGCGCAGCCAGCGAAAGCCCAGCCGGGTGGCAGTAGTGACCATGCGCGCACCTCTTCCGCGAGGCCCGTGTGGTTGGCCACACGCCCTCGCTCGCTGTGTGCGCTTCCGAGATGCCTGCGAGGTTAGCTAACGGGTTCGGGCCGGAAGCATCGGTAGCCCTACGCACCCTCACGGCGCGATTCACCCTGCGGTGCGGCGGTCGTCTTTCACGCCCTCGTTGTCGGGTTCATCCGCTGGGATGGGTCCCCCGCCCCGCCGGTCATCGAGCCCGGCGGGTTCGGCATGAGCCGGCGCGC
>DASPXK010000396.1:0-4153 GCA_035637315.1 Chloroflexota bacterium | reverse complement strand
ATGTTCCCGATCGCGATGCCCAGGTCGCCCTTGGCCGACGCGCTGACGACGATGGCAATCTCGGGCAGGTTGGTGGCGAACGCCAGCAGAATCAACCCACCCAGTGCCTGGCCGAGTCCGAAGCGCGCGGAAATCACGTCGGTGGTATCGGAGAGCCTGACGCCGGCGACCCAGACGACGGCCGCGGCGACAACGAACACGGCGAGCAAGGCCGCCAAGGACAAGGACTCGATCACATACGCCGCTCCGGAACCCAGATTTGGAAAGAGCCGCCGCCACTATCGCTCCCGGGTTGCGTCCTGTCAATGGGCGCTCACTCCCACTCCCCGGGCCCCCTCTCCCACGCTTGGGAGAGGGGGAAGGGGGTGAGGGCCGTCTTTCACCGCCAGAGACTTGACGCGCATCGGTTCTTGGTGGCACGGCCATGATCTTGCTATCCTCAGAGCTGGGAGGCAATGGATGCTGGCCGAAAAGACACTCCTGGTCGAGATCGCACCGCCCAGCGCGATCATCACGTTGAACCGGCCAGAGCGCCGCAACGCCCTCTCGCTCGAGTTGATGCGTGAGCTGACGGCCACGCTCGAACGGGTTGGCGCGGACGACCGCGTGCGGGCAGTGATCTTGCGGGCCAACGGGCCGGTCTTCTCTTCGGGACACGACCTGTCGGAGTTGGTGGGCCGGGACGAGGCCGCTTACCAGGAGGTCTTCGAGGCGTGCGTGGTCTTGATGGAGACCGTCCAGCGCACACCGCAGCCCGTCATCGCCGAGGTGGCCGGGGTCGCCACGGCGGCCGGCTGCCAGCTCGTCGCGACGTGCGATCTGGCGATCGCCTCCGAGGGGGCCCGCTTCGCCACGCCGGGCGTCAAGATCGGGTTGTTCTGCTCGACGCCGATGGTCGCCGTTTCGCGCGCGATCGGCCGCAAGCGGGCCCTGGAGATGCTGCTGACCGGCGACTTCGTCGATGCCGCCACGGCCGCCGAGTGGGGCCTGGTGAACCGAGTCGTGCCCGCCGACCAGCTCGAGGCCACGACCAGGACGCTGGCCGAGCGGATTGCGGCTTCCAGCTTCTACACGGTCAAGATCGGCAAGCAGGCGTTCTATCGGCAGATCGATTTGCCCCAGCACGCGGCGTACGAATACACTCGCGACGTCATGGTCGAGAACACCCAGGCCGACGACGCCCAGGAGGGGATCTCCGCCTTCCTCGAGAAGCGTCCTCCGACCTGGACGGGCCATTAGTGAGTCCGGCTGGCCCGAGCAAACGGGCCGAGCGGCTCTCGCGGCGCTTGATTCTGCGCGGAACACTGGCGCTGGCAGGTCTGGGCCTGGCGAGCTGCGCTGCGCCGGCCGCGCCGCCAGCCCCGACCGCGGCGGCTACCAAACCGGCTGCCCTCGTGGCCCCGGCCAGCCCGGCCCCAAGCCCGAGTCCAGCCGCCAGCCCGGCGGCCGCCGCTGGCGCTCCGGCCAAGCTGGCCACCATCCGCGCCGCCTGGGTCGCCAAGACCGCCAACCAGATGTTGTGGCCGCTGGCGAAAGAGGCCGGCTACTTCGACAAGTACGGGGTCAGCTTCGAGTTGAGCTACGTCAACGGCAGCAGCACGGCCATCCCGGCCCTGCTCGCTCGAGACCTGGACACCGCCAGTACGGCTGCCTCGGCGGTCGTCGGCGCCCAGGCGGCGGGGCAGGACATCGTAATGGTGGCCGGTTTCTTGAACCAGGCCGTCTTCAGAGTCCTGGCCGCCAAGGACGTCCCTGGGATCGAGGACGTCAAGGGCAAGACGATCGCCGTCACCAGGATCGGCAATGCCGACTACTTCGCCTGGCAGAGCATCATGGGCCTGTACGGCTGGAAGCAGGACGATCTCACGTTCGTCTCGGCCGACTCGGTCGAGGGCCAGGTCGCCTTGCTCAACAGTGGCGCGGTCCAAGCGATCGCGGTCTCTCCGCCTAACAACGTGCTGGCGGAGCAGATCGGCGCCCACGAGGTGCTCGACACGGCCAAGCTGAACATCCCAGAGCAGAACGTGGGCATCATCGTGACGCGCAGGTACATGGACGAGAACCGCGCCGCGATGCTGAACGTGATCAAGGCCAGCATCGAGGCGGTCGCCCGCTGGAGGAGCGACCTGGCGTTCACCAAGGACGTGATCAAGCAGTACCTACAGACCACCGACCAGCGCTTCATCGACGTCGGTTATGAGGCCTACGCGCCCGTCTGGCCAGAGGTCCCGTATCCGAGTCGCGAGGGCGTCGCCAAAGTCATCGAGCAGGTCTCGGCCCAGAACCCGAAGGCGAAGGACCTCAGCCCTGACCAGATCGTGGACGGCAGCCTGGTCAAAGAGCTGGAAGACAGCGGCTTTATCAGACAGGTCTTCGGGCGGTAGATCCGGCCACTTAGCCTATCGGCGCCGCCAGACTCCCCGACCATTCGCGAAGATACTCAAACCGCCTAGCGTGAAATCTTGAGTATCTTGAGTACCTTCCCGTCGAGCGGCATGACGCCATCCGGAAGGTAATTCACCGCAGAGGCGCAGAGGACGCAGAGGAGCGGATGTATTGATGATTAATGAGGTCACCCGGCAGCCAGCCAGGGGCGCAAGCCCGGCCACAGGCGACTGCTCCGCAGGAACTGGCGGCGGCTCTGGCCCGTCACTGGATGACATCGGTCGCCTGGATGAGGACGGACTGGGGAATGGCCAGCCCGAGCGCCTGGGTGGTCTTGAGGTTGATGACCAATTCGAACTTGGTGGGCCGCTCTACCGGTAGGTCAGCGGGCTTGGCGCCCTTCAGGATCTTGTCCACGTAGGTGGCGGCGCGCCGAAACGAGTCAGTCTGGTTCGGCCCGTAGGACATCAGGCCGCCCGCGTCCACAAACTCCCTCCCCGAGTACATCGCCGGCAGTCTGTTCATGGCCGCGAGGTCCACGATCCGGCTTCGCTGGAATGCGATCAGCGGGCTCCTCAGTGGCATCAGGGCCTCGGCTCGTCCGTCGGTGGCGGCTTCGAACGCAGCCTCGAAATCGTCGGGGCCTCGCACTTCCAGGGACTGAACCTGCACTCCCAATGTCCGGGCCGCGGCCTCGATCCCTCTCATCTCCACGGCCTTGCCTCGGTCAGACGAATCCCAGAGGACGGCGACGCGAGAGACGCCAGGCAGGGCCTCCTTGAGCAGCTCCAGCCGTTTCGGGCCCAGCTCCGGGCCCGCGGCGGTCAAGCCGGTGACGTTGCCGCCCGGGTGCGCCAGGCTGGCGACGGCCCCGGTTGCAACCGGGTCCGCGCTGGTGGCCATCACGATGGGGATCGTGCTGGTCGCCTGCCGCGCAGCCTCTTCCACCCCCTGCGTGACGATCACGTCGACCTGGAGGCGGACCAGCTCGGCCGCGAGCTCCGGGAGACGCTCCTCCCTCCCCTCCGCAAAGCGCCACTCGATGAGGATGTTCTGGCCCTCGACGTAGCCGAGCTCGCGCAGCCCCTGGTGGAATTCCCCGGCGAAGATCCCCGCCGAGAGTGCGAGGTATCCGAGGCGGGGCACTCTCGCCCGCTGCTGCGCTTGAGGAAGGGTTATCCCGCACCCAGCAAGCAGACCGAGACCGGCCAGGGCCAAACCGTTCTGGACGAACCGGCGCCGGCTCGAGCCGTTCATTTGGATGGCCTTGGTCACCTGGAGTAGAACTGACTGGGGAACGGTGAGCCCCAGCGCGTCCACTATCGCTCCCGCCCAACGCCCTGTCAAGGAGTCTCACGGTTGGGTAGGGCGCCAGGCTTGGGACCCTGCAGCGGAGTCGACCAGCGGCTCGAGCTGGTCGAGCAGTTCGCGCGTCGTCTTGACCACGTACCACGACGCGAAGGCCGTCCCGGCGGCGTGATCCTCCGGCGCAAGGGCCGCGCAAGCGTCTTCGACGACGATCGCGTTGTAGCCGCGGTCGCCGGCGTCGCGGGCGGTGGTCTCGACGGCGGCGTTGGTGAGCAGGCCGGCGATGGCCAGGTTCTGCACGCCCATGTTGCGCAGGTACTGGTCGAGCGCGGTGCCGTTGAACGGGCTGAGGGTCGGTTTGTCCAGCACCAGCTCGTCGGGCCGTGGCTCGAGCGCCGGCCAGAGCTCACGTTCCGGAGCCCCGGGAGGGAGCAAGAGCGGGATGCCCGCGGCGGATTCG
>DASPXK010000395.1:0-7661 GCA_035637315.1 Chloroflexota bacterium | reverse complement strand
CGCTGGCCGGCCATGCCAAGCCGGCCGTCTTCCGGGCCGGGGACTGGCTCCTGCGCGCCGCCCAGTCGAGCGGCGTGGCCGACATCGCCTTCACCTACGGCCTGCCCACCGACACCGCCCCGCTGATGGCGACTGGGACGGCAACGGCTCGCGGACGCCGGGCCTCTTCCGCAATGGCAACTGGCTCTTGCGCAACAGCAACTCGAGCGGCCAGGCGGATCTGAGCTTCACCTTCGGCCTGCCGGGCGACATCCCGATCTGCGGCGACTGGGACGGCAACGGGACCGAGACGGTCGGCGTCCGGCGGGGCGATCAGTTCTTCCCGCGCAACAGCAATAGCTCCGGGTTCGCCGACGTCGTCCTCACCTACGGCTTCGCCTCCGACAACAGCCCGCCCAACGCCGTGCTGGCCGGGGACTGGGATGGCATTGGCGGGGCGACGATCGGCGTCTACCGCTCGCCGGGCATCTGGGAGCTGAAAAACGCCAACGCGACCAGTGTCGACGACGTCGGATTCGGGTACGGCCTCGCCGGCGACAGCCCGGTCGTCGGCGACTGGGATGGCAGCGGGACCGTCACAGCCGGCATCGTGCGCGCCGCTGGCGGATCGCTCGTGAGGCAGCTTCGCAACAGCAACTCGAACGGTGTCAACGACGTCGGCTTTGGCTACGGACTGGCCGGCGACACCCCCCTCGTCTGGCGGTAGCCACCCGTGGCGGCACGGCTGCAAAGCCAGCCCCCTGCCGTACGACAATCAGCGAGGATTGACGCGGCTCCTGCGCCTTGCAGAAGAGATTCGGCGTCCAGAACAGGGACCCGTCTCCGGCCCTGGCATGTCGTCTCAAATGTGAGACAATCAGCGCGTGAGAGCGTGGAGTCCACACCTGTGGTCCTGACTCCAGCCCAGGCCGTAGGGTAGCTCCAGGTCTTCGAGACGCCGACACAGCGCGATTCGAGAAGACCGTGAATGACGCGGATGAGACGGTCAGTCAGATTTTGAGACGCAAGAAGGCGAGCATCAAGAATGCCGAGCTTGAAGAAGGTGCGCCGAGCTGGGAAGAAATTCTGGACCTTCCGTTCACAGAGATCGAGCGCGGGGCCAGACGGGGTTTGCCCGGCTACCGGACGATACGCAAGCTGCTGACCGACCGTCGGCTCGACAGGTGAGGCACGATGAAGGGCTCGTTAGGCAAGCTGCTCCAGTTTCTCGAACAACTCGAGCGGGCCAAGATTTGGTATCGCCTCGAGCACGTCCGGGATTCGGTGATGGTGATAGTCACTGTCCCTGGCCAGCGCTGGGAGGTAGAGTTCTTCGATGACGGGCACGTCGAGGTCGAGCGGTTTCGGAGCCTGGGCAAAATCGAAGGCGAGGATGCCCTCGACCCACTCGTAGCCGAGCACGCGAGCTAGACGCTTGCCACGGCTCGATGCCGCACCCAGGGGGTGCGATTCTGCCATCCTGAGCCCAGCCCTTCTCGAGGCCGACGGGAGCAAGCCGACCGAGCAGCTCCTCGAGGCCGACAAATGTCTCCATCCACCCCTCCGCTCGGCGGCGCCTTCGCTAGACGTCCAGCGCTTCTCTCAGCCCTCAAAGCGCGCTTGTTCCCGGCCCCTCTCCCTCGAGCGCTGCCCGGTTGTCATCCTGAGAGCCTCTTTGGGTCAGATCGGTAGAAGAGCGTTCCGGGGCGAGGGCAAGACGAGCCAGGCCAGACGGCTCACTCCTCGCGTAGGATGGCAGCCAGGCCGCGGGCCAGGCCCGCGCGCGGGGCTGGGCAGTGAGACTTCTTCGTTCTTCATTCGGCTGGCCGCGCTGGCGCTGGTGGCGGCGTTCGGCCTGCGCGCGCCGCCGGCCCGGGCGGCCCCGGCGGTGGTCCAGACGCTCGGGACTGCGTTCGACGACACCAGACCAGCCTGACGATCACGACTGGCGGGTGGTGGCGGCCGGCCACAGCATCGTCGTCGCGCTCATCGCTCGAAACTTTCAGGGCGGCCTACCGGGCGCCCCAACCTGCTCGGACATGACGAACGGCACCTACACCGTGGAGGTAACGCAACCGGACGGTGGCTTTCTTAAGCGGCTGACGGTCTGCTCGAAGCACAACGCGGCCGCCCTGGCGAGCGGCTCCCAGATCAGCATTTCCTGGAGCGCGGCTCCGCCTCCAACAGTCGGGCGGTGGCGATCGAGGTCGGGCTACAGGCTCGCGGGCGACACGCCCCTCGTCTGGCGGTAGCCCCGCGCGGCGGGCAAGCTACACCGTGCCCCTACGCTCCCCCTTCCCTTCAGGGAAGGGGGCTGGGGGGTTAGGTCATTCAAGGGCATCGAGGTGAGGACATCCGATCCTCGATTCTCATTCTCGGCAGCGGACCCGCCTGAGGCGGGCTCAGCCTGGAGCACTACGGCACCGAGGGCGGCCTCGTCGAGCTGCGTGTGGACGCCTATCTGCCCTTGGTGGTGATCGCCATGCGCGATGGGCTCGAGCGGGTCCGGCTCGGCCGCGGCTCGCGCCCCCAGATCCGGGTCGGGGATACCTGGAAGCGGACGGGGTCAAGCAGGACGAGGGCCACTTCCAGGCCGACAACGTCACCGTCCAGCGGGGCCGGTACGCAAACCAGGAATAGAAGGGCACGACGACGACTCTCGGGACACCCGAGACAGATCAGGGCTCGACGATAACCTGTCGTCCGTGGTCGAGAACGATTCGGAAGTGCCGGGCCAGGCCAACACCGACTAGAAGCTCGTCGCCCGGAACCGTGACGACAGCGGGAAGCGGGCTCATGGCGCCACCTGCACCGTGCCCAGGTAGTAGGCGGCCAGGATGTCCGAGCCGTCGGCGAGGGTCCAGCGAACATGGCCGTCCGCCAGCTGACTACCCTGGACGAGATTGGATGGGCAGACGACATCGCCATCGAAGCCGGCGTCCAGGCGCGCCTCGGCGCCGATCCGCGAGGCGCCAACCGTGGAGATCGCAACGAACGCGCCGCGATGCTCCGCGTCCAGCGGTTTGCCGTATCGGTCGTAGAGCTCGTCGTAACGTCGTTTGATGTCCTGCTGCCCTTCTTCCGGTTGAGCCACCATACCTGGGTGCCTCCACCCCAGCCAGTCGGTCCACTCCAAGTATCCCACACTGTGGCCGAGCCCGATCTCATGGCTGCTCGAAGACGTCGGACGGGCACCGGCACCACCGCCGACTCGGGTGCCGCGGCCACCACGAGCCCGGACCGCGCTGTGCAGCGTGACCTACACCAACCCGAGCCACAACCCGAGCACCGCTACCCGCACCGTCAGCTTCCAGGCTACCGACGACACAGCCACCACGTCGGCGTCTACCGCAGCTTTCACGTTTACCTGGCTAGAGAGTCGAGGCTAAGGACCTGTAGATCGCATCGATGAGCTCGTTCGCCTGGGCGCATTCGCGCACCGCCGCCACGGGTGGGGCGCCGCTTCGAAACCGCCGCAAGGCGTCGAAGAAGAGCTCGCGGTAAAGGTCCCGCCCTTCCATGCTGACCACCTCCGACTGGCCTTCGGCCGGAAAGACGAGCAGCTCGGCTCGACGCTGGATGAAATAGGCGCCCGTCGTCGCCACCCGGATGTCCATGTCGCCCGGCCTGGGCGGCGCGAACGTATAGCCTGTCTCGAGCGTGGCGATCACACCATCTTCTAGTTCGAGGACCGCGGCGACGAAGTCCTCGATGGGCTCGCCGTGCATCCGCCGGGTCTGGACCGCGCCGATCACGCGCGACGAGCTCGCCCCAATCTGGTGAGCGAGGATGTCGGCCAAGTGGATGCCGATGTTGCGGAGCGGGCCCCCGCCCGCCACTCGCGGATCGAGCATCCAGGGCACGCCATAGGACCGGTAGCGCGAGGGGGGGCCGGCGACCTGCCGCACGCCGACGTGCCCGATCGTGCCGAGCCGCCCGTCCGCGCGAAGCCGCTCCAGCCGGGGCCAGATCGGCTGATAGCGGAGCGGGAACGCCACCGTCACCCAACCGCGCTCGGCCCGCTCCACCAGCGTCCAGACTTCCTTCGCCGAGATGCCCAACGGCTTCTCGGCGAAGAGCGGCATACCGTACTCCAGGAGCTGGGCCACCTGGGCGGCGGCGCGGCCCGGGCGGGGCAGGGCGATCACCAGGTCTGGCCGGAAGCGCTCGACCAGCTCCGAGACATCCGTCGTCCAGTCACAGCCCGCCTCGGCTGCCCGACCGCGGGCGGTCCCCTCGTCGTCGTCGCTAAGCCCGACAATCTCGGCCCCGGACGTGCGCGCCAACTCCAGGTAGCGGGCGTCGACCCGGAAATGCCAGTGGCCAGCCCCGGCGAACGCCAGCCGCAGCCCGCGCCCGGGCGATTCGTCGTCCATCACATGCGCTACAGGTCGATGTACTCGTACGCGGGTATGGTTAGGAACTCTACGAAGCGGTCGCTGAGGGCCACCCGCTCGAAGATCTCGACGGCGTCCTTGAATCGTCCCCTGCTGTACGCCTGGTCCCCGATGGCCGTTTTGATCTTCTCGATCTCCTCTGCCTCGAGCTTCTGCACTAGCTCCCTGGTGACCCGCGGACCTTTCGTGAGCGCGGCGTCGTGCCTGACCCACTGCCAGACCTGTGACCGCGAGATCTCGGCCGTCGCCGCGTCCTCCATCAGGTTGTAGATCGCCGCGGCCCCCACCCCACTCAACCAGGACTCGAGGTACTGGATGCCAACACTGATGTTGCTTCGGAGTCCCGCCTCGGTGACCTCCCCGCCGGGCACGCGAACGTCGAGCAGGTCGCTGGCGCTGACCGATACCTCCTCGCGCAGCCTGTCGAGCTGATTGGGCTTGTCCTTCAGCGCAGCCTCGAAGACCTCCATCGCGACTGGAACGAGGTCTGGATGGGCAACCCAGGTGCCGTCGAAGCCATCGCCGGACTCGCGCAGCTTGTCGTCCCTGACCCTGGGCAGCGCCACCTCGTTGACCTTCGGGTCGCGGCGGCTCGGGATGAAGGCGGCCATGCCGCCCATTGCATGTGCCCCCCGACGGTGGCAGGTTTTCACGAGCAGCTCGGTGTAGGCCCGCATGAACGGGACGGTCATGCTCACCTGGGCGCGGTCGGGCAGCATGAAGTCAGGGCGATTGGAGAACTTCTTGATGGCGCTGAAGATGTAGTCCCAGCGCCCGGCGTTCAGGCCGGCGCTGTGATCGCGCAGCTCGTAGAGGATCTCCTCCATCTCGAAGGCGGACAGGAGCACCTCGACCAGCACGGTTGCCTTGATCGTGCCGCGCGGCACGCCCAGGGCGTCCTGGGCGAACACGAAGACATCGTTCCAGAGCCGCGCCTCGTGGTGACTCTCCAGCTTTGGCAGGTAGAAATACGGGCCGCTCCCCTTCTCGGCCAGGCGGCGGGCGTTGTGGAAGAAATACAGCCCAAAGTCGAACAGCCCGCCCGAGATCGGCTTGCCTTCCACCAGTAGGTGCTTCTCCACCAGGTGCCAGCCGCGCGGGCGCACCAGCAGGGTCGCCACCTCGTCGTTGAGGCGATAGACGCGCCCATCGGGATTCTCGAACTCGATGGTCCGCTCGATCGCGTCGATCAGGTTGACCTGGCCCTCGACCATGTTGCTCCAGGTCGGGGTGTGAGCATCTTCGAAGTCGGCCATGAAGACGTTGGCGCCAGAGTTGAGGGCGTTGATTACCATCTTGCGCTCGGCGGGCCCGGTGATCTCGACCCAGCGCTTCTGCAGGTCCGCGGGAACGGGGGCGACTCGCCAGTCTGCCTCGCGGATGTGACGAGTCTCGGGCAGGAAATCCGGCAGCGCGCCCAGGTCCAGCTCGATCTGCCGCTCGGCCCGCCTCTTGAGCAGCTCCTCACGTGTGGGGCCAAACGCACGCTGGAGCCCGGCCAGAAAGGCCAGCGCGTCAGGCGTCAGGATCTCCTCGGCTCGGCCCTGAACCGGTCCCCGAACCTCCACCCCTTCGATACCAGGCATCTCCCTGCTCCTCCCACTCGAAGCGCTGACAGTTCAGTGTACCGCGAGTCGCCGCTTGCACAAGCGCGGGGAATATTCGCGTGGACACAGCGGTTGCACTGGGGTGACCAAGACTGGGGGGAAATGCATTGGCACAGTCGGTAAGGATGTACACCACGCCCTGGTGTGGCTACTGCGTCAGCACGAAGCGCTATTTGGACAGCAAGGGCGTGGCCTACGACGAGATCGACATCGATCAGCACCCGGAGTTCGGCGAGCGGATCGAGCGCGCGACGGGCGGCCACCGAACGGTGCCAACTCTCGAGATCGACGGCCGGATCCTGGTCAACCCCAGCCGCCGCGAGCTAGACGAAGTCCTGAACTAACCTAACCCCCCGTCCCCCTTCCCTGAAGGGAAGGGGGTGCGCCCAGGGAGAGGTCTGAATGGACTTCGAGACGCTGCTCGTCCAGACCCGATCGCGGGTGACGACTATCACCCTGAATCGCCCCCAGGTCCTGAACGCGTTCAATGCCCAGATGAACGCGGACCTGGACGCGGCGCTCAGGGCGGCCGAACGCGACGCGGAGACCCGAGCCGTGGTGATCGCGGGCAGCGGGCGGGGGTTCTGCGCTGGCCAGGACCTGACGACACGCCTGGAGATCTTCGAGGCCGGGCAAGTGCCCCATCTGGGAGATGGCCTGCGGCGCAACTATCACCCGCTGATTCGGCGGATTCGGAACATGCCCAAGCCGGTCGTCGGGGCAATCAACGGTGTGGCGGCTGGGGCCGGGGTCGGCCTGGTGCTGGCCTGCGATCTGCGACTCGTCTCCGAAAGTGCCAGCTTCCTCCAGGCGTTCGTCAGAATCGGGCTCGTCCCCGACGCCGGCAACCTGTACACCCTGCCACGCATGGTGGGGCTGGGCCGCGCGTTCGAGCTGATGTGGCTGGCCGAGCCCCTCTCGGCGGCCGAGGCGGTCAGGCTGGGGCTGGCGATCCGCGTCGTGGCAGCCGAGGAGCTGCCGGCCGTGGCTCGGGAGCTGGCCGAGCGCCTGGCTCGAGGGCCGAGCGTGGCGTACGGGTTGATCAAGCGCGGCCTCTACCACTCCCAGGAGACCAGTTTGCCCGCGATGCTCGAGTACGAGGCCCTGCTCCAGGACGCCGCCGGGCGTTCGCCGCACTTTCGTGAGGGCCTGGCCGCGTTCCAAGAGAAGCGCGCGCCGCGATTCGGGTAGAGGCAGCCCAGAAGCCCGTGCTCTAGTGCCGGAGGTTCGACTGGCTAGACGTTGTCAGCACCAACACGAAGGCACCAAGATGCGAGAGATCGCCCATCTCTGGTCCTTATGTCTTGGTGTCTTCGTGGTGAATCTAGGCTGTCTTGGTGGTGAATCTACGGCCGATGCCTTGAACCAGCGCCAATGGGTTCGCGCTCGGGCGGCACGCCAGGCGCCGGCCGAATGGGAAGCTCGTCCGCCAAGCGCGGCTCTCTGTCCGGGAGCGTCCGGCGACGGCCAAAGCGCGGTAGATTTAGGCCCGTGACGAGGCGCTGCAGGCCGTCGAAATAGGTGTACGAGACCGGCACGAAGACAAGGGTGAGGATCGTCGAGCTGACCATCCCGCCGATGATGACCACCGCCAGCGGAGCGCGCAGCTCACCGCCCTCGCCAAGCTGTAGCGCGACCGGCAGTAGGGCCAGGACGAGCGTCGCCGAGGTCATCAGGA
>DASPXK010000394.1:0-2131 GCA_035637315.1 Chloroflexota bacterium | reverse complement strand
GACGCCCCCGAGCAGGTCGAGTTCGGTGAGATCCACGTCTTCGTCGGTCCCAACTTCGTCCTGACCATCCGGCACAGCCAGGCCCCCGACCTGGCCACGGTTCGCCGGCGCATGGAGGGCGACCCTGAGCTGTTGGCGCGTGGCCCCGAGGCAATCCTGTACGCGATCGTCGACGGCGTCGTCGACGGCTACGCGCCGGTGATCGCGGGGCTGCAGAAAGACATCGATGAGATCGAGACCGAAGTCTTCGGTGGGTCGCCGCGTGTTTCGCGACGCATCTACGAGCTGTCCCAGGAGGTCATCGAGCTGCAGCGCGCGACCCGGCCATTGCTGTTGATCCTCGACGGCCTCATCGCTGGTTTCGACAAGTACGGCACCGACCAGGAGCTGAGGCGCTATCTGCGCGACGTAGCCGACCACGCCACCACGGTCGTCGAGCGCGTGGACACCTTCCGCCACATGCTCAACGACATCCTCACCCTCAACTCGACGCTGGTCAACCAGGCCCAGAACGAGGAGATCAAGAACCTCACCGAGGCGAGCTACACGCAGAACGAAGAGATCAAGAGGGTGTCGGCCTGGGCCGCGATCCTGTTTGCTCCGACCCTCATCGGCACCGTCTACGGAATGAACTTCGACAACATGCCCGAGCTCCACTGGCCGCTCGGCTACGCCTACGCCCTGGGGCTCATGGCGCTGGTCTGTCTTGCCCTCTACCTGCTGTTCAGGCGAAGGCACTGGTTGTAGCCGGGAGACCCTCGTCCTTGGCTCGATCGGCCCATGTCGAAAAGGCCCCGAGCCGTTCGATGCATCAACGAGGCCATTCGTTGCCTCCGAACCACATTCGACAAAAGAAAAGGAGACAGACATGCGCGTGTTGGTGCTGGCCAAGGAAGACCATCAGAGCAGGGCGGCGACCCCCCCGACGCCACAGGAGCTGGCCGAGTTCGAGAAGTTCAACGAAGAGCTGATCAAGGCCGGGGTGGTGCTCGGCGACGGGCGCCTCTACCCGAGCTCGCAGGGCAAGCGTCTGCAGTTCGACGGCAAGAAGCGCACGGTCATCGATGGGCCGTTTGCGGAAACCAAGGAGCTCGTTGCGGGGTACTGGCTGTGGCAGGTGCGATCGATGGACGAGGCTCTCGAGTGGCTCAAGCGCGCACCGTTCGATGCCGGGACCTATGAGATCCGTCAGATCTTCGACAACGAGGGCATGTGACCGTCGCGATAGAACCAGGTGACAAACGCGCAGCCGGAGAGCTCGACGTGCATCGAGCCATCGAGGCGATCTGGCGTATCGAGTCGGCCCGGCTGATCGCCGGGCTGGCTCGCCGTGTCGGCGACATCGGGACCGCCGAGGAGCTCGCCCAGGACGCCTTGGTCGCAGCGCTCGAGCAGTGGCCGCGCTCAGGCGTGCCCGACAGACCCGGCGCGTGGCTGATGGGGACGGCGAAGCACCGCGCGATCGACCTCGTCCGCCGCCGGCAGACGCTGGAGCGCAAGTACGAAGAGATCGGACGCGAAGCCGAGCGAGCTCGGGCAGCCGTCGCCCTCGACACGTCGATCGATGATGAGGTGGAGGACGACCTGCTCAGCCTGATCTTCATGGCGTGCCACCCGATGATTTCCAGGGAGGCACGCGTCGCCCTCACCCTGCGCGTCCTCGGTGGCCTCACGACTGAGGAGATCGCGCGCGCATTTCTCGTCCCGATCGCCAGCATCGCCCAGCGCATCGTGCGCGCCAAGCGGACCCTGGCCGAGGCGCATATCAGGTTTGAAGTGCCCACCGGGCCGGAGCGAGCTGCCCGTCTCGCCTCGGTTCTCGAAGTCATCTACCTGGTCTTCAACGAGGGCTATGCCGCCACCGCGGGCGAGGACTGGGTCCGGCCGGCGCTGTGTGAGGAGGCTCTTCGCCTGGGCCGCGTCCTCGCCGAGTTGGTGCCGGCGGAGCCCGAAGTTCACGGCCTGGTGGCGCTGATGGAGATCCAGGCGTCACGCCTCCGGGCTCGGGTCGGACCTGCGGGCGAACCAATTCTCCTGCTCGACCAGGACCGGTCGCGCTGGGACCGCATGCTGATCCGCCGCGGCCTGGCCGCGCTCGAGCGGGCCGAGCGGCTTGGTGGCGCACTGGGAC
>DASPXK010000393.1:0-9231 GCA_035637315.1 Chloroflexota bacterium | reverse complement strand
CGACGATCGGCTTGTTCACCTGGACACCCTGGCCCGTGAAGCGCGCCAGCATGTCGCTGGCCTGATAGATCTCGCCCGGGTTCACACCTGTCCCGAACTGGCCGAAGAAGTCTTTGCGCACGTTGAGCGCCATCACGACCTCTTCCAGGGCGGCATTGCCGGCCCGCTCGCCGATCCCGTTGACGCACACCTCGATCTGGCGTGCGCCCGAGCGGACTGCGGTCAGCGAGTTGGCGGTTGCCAGGCCGAGGTCGTTGTGGCAGTGGACCGAGAGGACCGCTCGGTCGGCGTTTGGCACGCGGCCCCAGATGCCCTGCAGCAGCTCCCCGAACTCCTCTGGGATGCTGTAGCCGCACGTATCGGCGATGTTAATCGTCGTCGCACCGGCCTCGATCGTCGCCGTCAGGACCTCGTACAGGTAGTTCCAGTCCGAGCGGGTCGCGTCCATTGGCGAGAACTCGATGTCGTCACAGTACGACTTTGCGCGGCGGACCATCTCCACCGCCCGCTCCTTGGCCTGCTCGCGCGTCAGGCGGAACTGGCGCTCCAGGTGGATGTCGGAGGTGGAGATGAAGGTATGGATGCGCGGACTCTCGGCGTCCTTGACGGCCTCCCAACTGCGGTCGATGTCCTCGGGCACGCAGCGAGCCAGCCCCGTGATGACCGGCCCTCTGACCTCCCGCGCGATCCGCTGGACCGCGGCGAAGTCATCAGGCGAGGCGGCGGGAAAACCGGCCTCGATGATGTCCACGTTCAGCCGCTGAAGCTGGCGGGCGAGCTCGATCTTTTGATCCGAAGTCATCGAGAAGCCGGGCGCCTGCTCGCCGTCGCGCAGCGTCGTATCGAAGATCAGGATTCTTTGCATGCCTTTCTCCCTCGCCCGCCCTGTCATCCTGAGCGAAGCGAAGGATCCGTGCCCACAGGCCGGGCTACGGATTCTTCGCTGCGCTCAGAATGACAGAGAGCTCTACTTGCCCAGCCAGGGCATCATGGCCCGCAGCTCGGCGCCGACTTTCTCAATCAAGTGCTCTTTCTCCTTGGCGCGCATCGCGTTCAGGTTCGGGCGCCCGGCCAGGTTCTCCAGGATCCAGGTCCGGGCGAAGGTGCCATCCTGGATATCGTCGAGCAGCTTTCGCATGTTCGCCCGCACCTGCTCGTCGATCAGCTTCGGGCCGGCGTAGTAGTCGCCAAACTCGGCGGTATCGCTGACGGAGTAGCGCATGAAGCTGATCCCGCCTCGATAGAACAGGTCGACGATGAGCTTGAGCTCATGGAGGCACTCGAAGTACGCCAGCTCTGGCTGGTAGCCGGCTTCCACGAGGGTGTCGAAGCCGGCCTTGACGAGGGCGCTGACGCCTCCACACAGCACGGCCTGCTCGCCGAAGTTATCGGTCTCGGTCTCCTCCTTGATCGTCGTTGCCAGGATGCCGGCGCGGGCCGATCCGACGCCTTTGCCGTAGGCCAGCGCCGTCTCAAGAGCGCGCCCAGAGTAATCCTGATGAACGGCCACCAGGGACGGGACTCCGTTACCCATCACGAACTGGTCGCGCATGATGTGGCCGGGGCTCTTGGGGGCGATCATACTGACGTCCACGGTGGGGGGTGGCAAGATCTGGCCATACAGGATGTTGAAGCCGTGGGCCACCATGAGCGTGTTGCCGTCCTGGAGGTTGGGCCGAATGTCGCGCTCGAAGATCTCGCGCTGATACTGGTCTGGGGCGAGGATCATGATGATGTCGGCCCAGGCCGCCGCGCGGTCGGTGGTGGCGACCTCGAGTCCGTCCCCGCCGGCCTGTTCCCATGACTTGGAGCCCTCGTAGAGCCCGACCATCACGGTGCAGCCGTTGTCGCGCAGATTTAGGGCGTGCGCATGCCCCTGGCTCCCGTAACCGATGATCGCGATTCGCTTGCCCTTGAGTAGCTCCAGATCGGCGTCTGACTCGTAATAGACTCTGGCCAAAATTGGGCTCCTTTTTGACCTAACCCCCCGCCCCCCTTCCCTAAAGGGAAGGGGAGTGTTCAGCCAGTTCCCCCTTCCCTTCAGGGAAGGGGGCTAGGGGGTTAGGTTTCAACTCACTGCCCTGATCGCTTCACGACCTCGCTCCAGGCCGGCCATCGCGCCACGGGTCATCACAACCAGACCGGTCCGGACCATCTCCTTGATCCCGTACGGCTTCAGCAAACCGATGATCGACTCGATCTTATCTGTCGGCCCGGTCACCTCAATAGTCAGCGAGCCCATCGCTACGTCGACAATGCGGGCGCGGTAGATGTCGGTGATCTGCATGATCTCCGCCCGCATCGTCGCGTTCTTGCTGGTGACCTTGATCAGTGCAAGCTCGCGCTCGACCGTCTGGTCGTCTGTCAGGTCGCTGACCTTGCGGACCTCGATGACCTTGTAGAGCTGCTTGACCACCTGCTCGACGGCCGTCTTGGAGCCGTCGACCACCATGGTCAGGCGCATGATGTGCGGCTCGTGGGTGCGGCCGATGGTCAGGCTGTCAATGGCGAAGCCCCGCTGCCTGAACAGGCTCACCACGCGGTTGAGCGTCGCCGGGCCATCCTCCATCGTCGCCACCAACGTATGCTTCATCTGGAATCACCTCCGACAACGCGGTCCCGGGCACGACCATCGGGAGCACGTTCTCCCCTTTCGCGACCTGGAAATCGATCAGCGCCGGGCCCGGGTAGGCCATCGCGGCCCCAATCGCCGGCTGCAGCTCGTGCGGCTTAGTCACCCGCCAGGCGGGGATACCGTACGCCTGGGCAAGCTTGACGTAGTCGGGTGGCCCAGTCAGGTCCACCGCCTGGTAGTTGCCGGCGTAGAACAGCTCCTGCCACTGCCGGACCATGCCGAGCGAGGCGTTGTTGATGACGGCCACCTTGACGGGCACCTTCTCGACCACCATCACCGCCAGCTCCTGCATCGTCATCTGGAAGGAGCCGTCGCCGGCCACGCACCAGACGGTCTTGTCCGGACGGGCGAACCAGGCCCCGATCGAGGCCGGCAGGGAGAATCCCATCGTCCCCAGCCCGCCCGAGGTGATGAAGCTGTTCGGCTCGTCGTACAGGTAGTGCTGGGCCGCGAACATCTGATGCTGGCCGACGTCGGCGACGATGATCGCGTCGCCGCGGGTGGCCTGGTAGAGGGCACTGATTACCTGGGGCTGGTAGACGACCGGGGTGTTATCCGGGTACTTCTTGGGCGGGTATTTCTGGCGCCACTCGTCGATCTGGCGCAGCCAGGCTCGCTTGTCGGCGCACTTGCCGATCTCCGGCACCAGCTTCTGCAGCACTCGCTTCACGTCGCCGACGATCGGCACATCGGTCCGGATGTTCTTGCCGATCTCGGCCGGGTCGATGTCGATGTGGATGATCTTGGCGTCGGGCGCGAAGGCCGAGTACTTGCCGCAGCAGCGGTCGTCGAAACGGTTGCCGATCCCGATCACCAGGTCGGAGTGGTGGATCGCGTAGTTGGCCCAGACCCAGCCATGCATGCCTGGGAACTGGAGCGACAACGGATGGGTCTCGGGGAAGGCCGAGATGCCCAGCAGGGTGGTAATGACCGGCAGGGTGGCCTTCTCCGCCAGCGCCTTCAGCTCCGCCGACGCGCCGGAGATCAATGTCCCCTGGCCGGACAGGATGACCGGCCGCTCAGCCTGCTCGATGAGCCGTGCCGCCTTGCGGACCTGGACCATGTTGCCCTCGAGCGAGGGCTGGAAACCTGGCAGTTCGACTTTGTCGGGATAGTGGAAATCGGTCTCGGCTACCAGGACGTCCTTGGGGATATCGATGTGGACTGGGCCCGGGCGGCCGGTGCGGGCGATGTAGAACGCCTCCTTCATCGACCGAGCCAGGTCCTTGACGTGGCGGACCAGGTAGTTCTGCTTGGTGACCGGGATCGTGATCCCGTTGATGTCGGCTTCCTGGAAGGCATCCGAGCCGATGAAGCTCGTCGCCACGTTGGCGGTGATGGCGACGACCGGGGACGAGTCCATGTGGGCGTTCAGGATACCTGTGACCAGGTTCGTGGCCCCGGGCCCCGAAGTGCCCATGCATACGCCCACGTTGCGCTTCACGCGAGCGTAGCCGTCCGCCATGTGAGCGGCGCCCTGCTCGTGGCGGACGAGCACGTGGCGGGCGGGGAACTTGTCCATGTGGTCGTACAGCGGCATGATCGCCCCGCCGGGCAGCCCGAAGATGACCTCGACGCCCTCCTCCTGGAGGCAGCGGCCGACGATCTGCGAGCCGTTCAGTTTCATGTACCCATCCCTCCCGTTCCGCTGCCGCTCGTCGTTGAGTGCGCTGCCGCGAATATAAAAGCGCCCTCGCTCCGCTTGGGACGAGGGTCACCCGTGGTACCACCCAGCTTGATGCGCCCCGTCGAGGGATTAAACAAGGTTTCGCCGCCCGGGTTTCGGGTTCCGCCGCCGACAAGCGGCCCCGGAGCCGATCCCGTGCGCTCCGACGAAAAAACCCCCGTCCCTACAGGGACGAGGGATCTCCTCGCGGTACCACCCTGGTTGATGCTCGCCTCGCGCGAACGCATCCACTCATGGCGCTCTCACGCGCGCCGCTCCGTCACAAGGCTACGTCCGCCTCGTCGCGGGTTCGCCCAGGCCGCTCAGGGGCGAGTTCGAGAGGTTAGCTGCGCCGGGCTTTCACCTGGCCCCGGCTCTCTGGGCAGCCTCGCCGCCTCTACTGCTCCCCGTCACCGCGTTCTCATATGCGGTTGTAAAGTGAGCATTAGTGTATCGGACCGATCGGCCAGGTGTCAAACTTATTTACTTATGGGCCGTTTCGATACGTCAGAATCGACCGGACGCGGCGAAGGGCTGCGGTGGATGACGATCAGGGCATCGCGGCGCGGCCATGCGGTCCGCGCTTGGTCGCGCAGACCCTCCGCCGTGGGCGCGGACAACGACCAGCAGATCGGGTCGTTCCCGCCGGGCGTCCACGCATCGGACGACTTGATCCTCACCTACGACGAGGTCTGCGCATCGGTGCGGGAGATCGTGAGCGCAGGGGTGATCGGTCCCCGGCAGGCGCAAGCGCTCGACGAGGTTACCATCCCCTTCTGGCGCTCCCGCGGGCAGCAGGGTCGCTGATAGTCGAAGCGACGCGCGATCGGTCATGGTGCTCCACGCTCGCCACCCCTGAAGTCGTGCCTAAGGCCGAAGCGTAGTGCGCGTGGCTCTCACCCCGCCGCGCCAGTGGGCTCCCGCAGCCCGTGACAGGCGATGTCCCCCCGAAGCCGCCATCCCCGCTTGTTACTGCAATCCGTCAGCTGTCGAGTTCGAACGCCCGCCGATGTTGTGGCGTGTCCTCGATGAGCGTCCACGAGGCCACGCGGTCACCTTCTATGCCCGCGATCCAGATGAGCGTCAGCTCGCTCTCTTCCTCATCTGGCAAGCTGAGGTGCGAACCGGTGGTATGCCCGAGGACCGCGACCTGGTTGCCCTCGACGGCGAAGCGGTGTGGGTGGATCATTACCTGGGGAACGCGTGCGCGTAGCTGCGCCACCCTTCAGCAACCACCCCCCGACCTCGCTGTGGCGGCTCGGCGAACACCCGCAGGTCGTAGTCCTCGGTCATGAGGGTGTTCCGACACATTCGTGGTCTTTGGGGCGCTCCGGAAACCTGAGCGCCCCGCCTTCGGAAGTCGTTGGCCGCGTTATCGGCGGGCTTCGGGGAGCGGCGCGGGCTCGAGGACCACCTCGTCGATGTAGCACCAGCCCCAGTCCTCACCCGGCTCGAAGGACTGGATCAGCGGATCGTGCGTGTGGCGGTAGTGCTTCGTCGCGTGCTTGTTGGGCGAGTTGTCACAGCAGCCTACGTGGCCGCAGCTCAGGCACAGTCGCAGGTGGACCCATTCACTGCCGATCTTCAGGCACTCCTCGCAGCCCTCCGGCGTGTGCGCGCGGACGTCGTGCACCTGGTCCAGGTGCGTGCAGGTCGGCGTCTGGTCGGTCGTCATACCTGTTCTCCTCACCGGTTCAGGTCTTGGGCACGCCGATGCTCTTCGGCGCACTCATGGCAGGACGACCACGATCGCCGCACGCAGGCTGTCGAGGTCGTACGGCCCGTCGTGGCGTACGCCGTTCACGAAGAAGGTCGGCGTGCCCTCGACCCCGCTGTGCTCGCCACTCGCCAGGTCACGGTCGATACGCCCGGCGACCGCTGGCCCGGACGGGTCGCGCGCGAAGCGGTCAGGGTCGCATTCGTAGTCGCCGTACTGGACCAGTGTCACCTCAGCGTCGGTGGAACCCTGGGCGTGGTCGTCCGATGTGATTGTGGAGGCCAGCGTGGGCCGTTTCGAACGGCTCATTGACGGGTTCCTGCTTGTTCGCGTGCTGGAACCTCGGCCAGATCGCAGGCGCACGGCGGCTGTTCCTCGAGCAGGGACCGATCCCAGTGACCCAGGTCGGCGGCTGCCTCGTAGGTGCTCTGGAGAAAGGCGAGCAGCACGTCGTCGGGCCGGCTGGATGCCTGGACCACCTTGTAGGGGAGCAGGAACTCACCCAGGCCGGCGTGGTACGCCGCTCGCGTCGGCTGGACCGTCGCCTCGCGGAAGCCGGCTGGCTCGGGGACGGCGTAGCTGTAGAAGACTGGGGGCGTGTTTTGGTCGCCTGGCCAGAAGCCGGCGCTGCTGACTTCGTGCGAGTACGACTCGTGCATCACGTGCGGATGCACGTTAGGCGCCGATCCGTTCCACATCGGCGCGCGCCGTCCCGAGAAGCGGGTCACCGCTAGGTCGAAGCCGCCCCAGAAGAAGTGGACCGGGCTGCACTTGCCCAGAAAGCGGCTGCGGAACTGCTTGAAGACGCGGTCTGCTTGGACCAGGACGCGCCAGAACGCCTGGGCGGTAGCCGGATCGTATGCCACGTGCTCGTGGTCCAGCTCAAACGGGTTTCCGTCGGCCACCTCGACGGGCGTGGTCCAAATCTGCACATTGATCTCGAGCGCCTGGAGCGCGGCGCGGACGTCCGCGTAGAACTCGGCCACACTGCGCGGGCCGAGCGGGACCGAGCGCGTCGGTCCCCAGCTTGTCGTGAGCTCGAGCCGGTGGTCGCCGAAGTCGAAGCCGATCTCGAACAGCTCCGACCCGTACGGCATCGGCGAAGTCGTCAGCCCGCGCGCCGAGACGTACAGCGGCACATGCCAGTAGTGGTTCACGGGTGGGCTGAGCGCAAGTCGAATCTTGCCGATGATCTGCGTCCAGCGATGGAGCGTGGGCGCGGTCTGGTCCCAGCCCGCGACCGGGAAGCGAGGCCAGGCGGCGGCGTCGATGGCGGGCTGCTGCCGGGCAAGGGTGATGGGGTGCTTGGGACCAGGCTTCATTGGGCCGTTTGGCTGACCGCGTGTATGGGGGGACCGTCGATGGCGCAATAGTGGCGGCGATCTGGCAGATCCATCTTGCGAGTCTGACTCGGGTTACGAATCGCGATGGCAGCCAGGAGGCCACCCAGCGCCAGTAGCGCTGAGCACATGATGATCGCGATGCGAAATCCAGCCGCGAACGTCTGTGGATGATAGTAATCGTCACCCGAGATACCCGCCAGTGCAGGTAGCACGGCGACCGCGAGCAGGCCAGCTGCGCGGGCGACTGCGTTGTTGATGCCTGATGCGATACCCGCGTGTCGGGCTTCGGCGGCGGCGAGGACGATGGTAGTCAATGGCGCCACGATAAGCGCCAGGCCGAGACCGAAAAGGGTGACGGCAGGCAGGACATCCGCGACATATGACCCGCCGGGCCCAACTCGTAGCAGGAGGAGCAGGCCGCACGCCGCGAAAAAGGGGCCGACACTCATTGGCAGCCGCGGCCCGATGCGAGCTGCAAGAGCACCGGCGCGCGCGGAAAGGACGAGCATGATCACGGTCACAGGGAGTAGGGCGGTGCCAGCCACGAGCGGTGAAAACCCGGCCACAACCTGCAGGTCCACCACCAGGAAGAAGAACACTCCGCCCAGCGCGGCGTAAACCACGAACGTGACGATGTTGGCCGCGGTGAATTGATGGTTGGCGAAGATATGCGGCGGAAGCATCGGATAGGGGCTGCGTCGCTCGTTGAGCACGAACCCGACCAGGCCGGCCAGTCCCAGGACAGTTGCGCTAAGCGTACTGGCTGACCAGCCACCACCGGCAGCAATCAAGGCGTACGTCACGCCGCCCAGGCCCAGAGCCCCGAGCGCTGCTCCGAGCAGGTCCAGATGCGGGACGGCATCCGGGTCCCATGACTCGGGCACGTGCCGCTGCGAGATGGCCACGACAATGGCCGCCAGAGGGAGATTGATGAGGAAGACCCAACGCCAACCTGGGCCCGCGACGAGGTAGCCGCCGATGAACGGCCCAATAGCACTGGCGACGCCGCCGAACCCAGACCACGCCCCGATGGCCTTCGCGCGATCTCGTTCCGTGAACGAGGCGGCGATGATGGCGAGGCTGCCCGGCGTGAGCAGGGCGCCCCCAATGCCCTGAAGGGTGCGTGCCGCGACCAGCGTCTCAATATTGGGCGCGAGCGCGCACAGTGCCGAGGCCACCGCGAACCACAGTGTGCCGAGAACAAAGATACGACGGCGACCGTACCGATCGCCAAGCGAGCCGCCGAGCAGGATCAGCGCCGCCAGGGTGAGCGTGTAGCCATTGATTGTCCACTGAAGACCACTGAACCCCGCGTGAAGGTCGCTGCCCAGCGCTGGTAAGGCGATGTTGACCACCGTCGCGTCGACTGCTGCAATACCCGACCCCAGCACGGCCGCGGCCACCACCCACCTGCCCGACGGCTCATCAAGCCGCAGTGCTTGGGGATCCGCCCGCTCGCTGGCAGCGCCGGCTCTGCTGTCCTGGACTTCGCCCCCGATCATGGTCATAGCGTGGTGATCAACCCGCCGTCGATGACGAAGTCGGAGCCGGTCACATTTCCGGAACCCATTGTTCCTGACTGGATGAGGTAATCGCAAGAGTTGTGGAAATTCCCTTCCACGCCGTCCGTTGATCATGCGGCTGTGGCGGTCCGTTCTGGGTTGAGCCGCGCCTGCAGCAGGCCGTCTTTGAACACGCAGCCCTCCAACACCAACGTCATCAAGTTCGCCCCCCATTCAGCGCCCGCCAGTTCCGGCTCAGCCGCTCGACCAGCTTGAAGACCAGGTAGAGCGCGGCGTCTCGGCGGCGCATCCGCTTGGCCGCATTGGTCCGCAACCGCACCCCGCTGAAGACCGACTCCAGCGGGTTG
>DASPXK010000392.1:0-20869 GCA_035637315.1 Chloroflexota bacterium | reverse complement strand
GGGAAGAGCGGCGCTGGCGACGGCACAGGAGAGCCAACCAGGGCCGGACTGGTCTTCTGGATCGAGTTGCCGAGGCTGTCATAGACGGTCAGCCGCAGCGTGTAGCGGCCAGGCGGAAGGCCTGCCGTGTCCCAGACTCCTAGAAGGGCGTGGTCGACACCCTCGGTCCTCGCGTTGGTGAGCTTGAGCCACTGAGCTGGGCTCAGCCCGGCGCCGACCTCCAGATCGAGATGGTGAAAGTCGTCGAACATGGCCGAGCCAGTCACCTGGACGATTCCACTCAATGGCGCCTCCGGCATGGGTCGATCGATCTCGGCCACCTTCACGCCTCGGTAGACGTCGTCGCAGCGGTCGGTTGGCGGGGCCGGGTAGCCGTTGCGCGGTCCCCAGTCAGTGTACGGGGAGGGGAAGAGCACGAACACCTTCGATTCGCGGCCATTGGCTGGCACCAGGTCGAACGCCAGCTTGCCGTTGACCTTGCACACCTCTGCCCGCCGATACAGGTCGTCCAACCTGGTCGGCAGGTTACCCCTGGTGAACAGCTCGGTGACGCGCTTGGCGCAGTCGGGGGTCGGTAGCAGCCCAGAGGGCGTACAGACTTCCTGCTCCACCACGTCCGCCGGACGCGCGAACGGCTTGGGCGGCGTACCAGCCAGAGCTCCCTCCATGAACGCGTGCCAGATCTTTCCAGCCCCGGTCGCGCCGAGCACGTCTCGCATTGGGCTGCCGTCGCTGTTGCCGACCCAAACGCCAGCGACGAGGTCGGGTGTGTAGCCCACTACCCAGGAGTCCCGGTAATCGTCGGTGGTGCCGGTCTTTGCCGCGGCAGGGCGCGATAGTCGGAGTGGACTGTTTCGCCCGTACGTCTCGACTCGAGCCTCGTCGTCCGCAAGGATGTTGGTGATCAGATAGGCCAGGCCCGGGCTAGCCACCTCACGGCCAGGCTGGGGACCGTACTGGTACATCGTCCGCCCGGCGCTATTCTTGATCTCCTGGATGGCGACCGGATCGAACTGACGTGAACCGGGTGTTCTGTCCCGCTCGGCAAGCGGCAAGCCGACCTGGAACCCGCCATTGGCGAACGGGGCATAGGCGTACGTCAGATCGAGCAGCGTCACCTCGCCGCCGCCGAGCGTGACCGATAGGCCGTATCGACCAGGATCGCGCAAGCCCGTGATCCCCATCCGATGGACGGTGGCGAGCATGGCGTCAACGCCCACCGCCTCCAGCGTTTTGACGGCCGGGATGTTGAGCGAGGCGGCGAGTGCGCGGCGGACGCTAACCGGGCCACGAAACTTGCCATCGTAGTTCAGAGGCGTGTAATTGCCGCCGAAGGTAGTTGGCGCGTCCATGACCATAGTAGCCGGCGACCAGCCTTTCTCGAAGGCGGTCAGGTAGGTGAACGGTTTCAGGGTTGAGCCCGGCTGGCGGTCTCGAAGGGCCACGTTGACCTGTCCAGAGATGCGCTCGTCGTAGTAGTCGACACTGCCGACCATAGCCAGGATCTCGCCCGTTGTCGGCTGGATCGCCACTAGCGCCGCGTTGCTCGCGTTGCGGGCACGGATCTCGTCGACCTGTTCGCGCGCCGCGCGCTCGGCGATCCGCTGAACGTTAAGGTCCAGGGTAGTACGAATCTGAAGCCCCTCACGATAGAGTGTGTCCGAGCTGTAGCTCCGCTCCAGGAGCTCACGGATGAAGACCACGAAGTGCGGCGCCTGAACTGAGTCGCGGCGCTCGGGCGGCCGCAACACGATCGGCTTGGCGCGCGCGGCCTCGGCCTGGACATGGTCGATCATCGCCTGGCGTTCCATCTGCTCGAGCACGTAGTCCTGGCGAGCTCGCGCCCCGGCCGGATTGGTGTACGGGTCGTACGCGGCCGGAGCCTGGGGCAGCCCGGCGATGAAGCTCAATTCGGCCAGGTCGAGCTCTCGCACCGAGCGGCCGAAGTATGTTTGGGCTGCGGCCTCGACGCCGTAGGCGAGGTTCCCGTAGTACACCTCGTTGAGGTACAGCTCCAGGATCCGGTCCTTCGAGTAGCGGCGCGTCAGCTCGATCGCCAGGAAGGCTTCTTTTATCTTTCGGTCGGCGCTGACTTCCGAGGACAGGAGTGTGTTCTTGACCAGCTGCTGGGTGATCGTGCTGGCGCCGGAGACGACCCGCTGGCCACGAAAGTTCTGCCAGAGCGCACGCGCGATGGCTCGCGGGTCGAAGCCCGGGTGGCTGTAAAAGGCCCCGTCCTCGGAAGCGATCGTCGCATCCTGGAGCGGCTTGGGAATCTCCGCGAGCGGGATGAGTGTTCGCCTGCCGCCTTCGGGATCGGTGAACTCGCCGAGCAGCTCGCCGTTGCGGTCGAGAATACGGGCGGTTTGGAAGACCCGCCGCGTATCGAGCTGGGTGTAGTCCGGCAGCTCGCGAGCGTAGTAGGCGTACAGGCCGGCCACCGCCACGAACGACAGCGAAGTCAGAAAAGCCGCGATGACGACGAGCCAGAGCAGGAATCGCATCTCGCTGCCGAGATTCTAACGGTCGGGGCACGGCGGGCCGTGACCTTCCTTCAGCGACCACGTTCTGGGCACAAAGGTAGGGGCACGGCATGCCGTGCCCCTACCCGTGTCCCCGAGTGGTGCCTAGTCGTAGTCCGGCATGCCGCCCCCGGGCATCGGGGTCTTCTCCTTCTCCGGCTTCTCGGTGACGAGCGCGTCGGTGGTCAGCATGATCGCGGCCACCGAGGCGGCGTTCTCGAGCGCCGAACGGGTCACTTTGGCAGGATCGATGATGCCCGCCTTGACCAGGTCGCGGTACTCCTCGGCCATCACGTCGAAGCCGACGTTCGGGTCCTTCTTCTGTCGGCCGAGCAGCTCCTGGACCACCACCGAGCCCTCGAGGCCGGCGTTGTCGACCAACTGGCGGGTCGGCTCCTCCAGCGCTCGCCTGAGGATCTGGACACCGACTTGCTGGTCGCCCTCGAGCCTCATCGTCTCCAGCGCTCTGGCCGCCGCCAGCAGCGCCACGCCACCACCAGGCACAATACCCTCCTCGACCGCGGCGCGCGTGGCCTGCAGGGCATCCTCGACACGGGCCTTCTTCTCCTTCAATTCCACTTCGGTCGCCGCGCCGACCTTGACCACCGCGACGCCGCCGGACAGCTTCGCCAGCCGCTCCTGCAGCTTCTCGCGGTCATAGTCTGAGGTGGTCTCCTCGATCTGGGCCTTGATCTGCTGGATGCGGCCCTTGATCTCGGTGTCGGAGCCATGGCCTTCGATGATGGTGGTCTCGTCCTTGTTGGCTGTGACGCGACGGGCCCGACCCACGTCGTTGACTGTGGTGTTCTCGAGCTTCTTGCCGAGCTCTTCCGAGATGACCGTGCCACCGGTCAAGATCGCGATGTCGCGGAGCATCTCCTTGCGGCGGTCGCCGAAGCCCGGGGCCTTGACGGCCAGCACGTTCAGGATGCCACGCAGTTTGTTAAGGACCAGCGTGCCGAGCGCCTCGCCGTCCACATCCTCGGCGATGATGACCAGCTCTTTGCGCCCGGTCTGGACCATGTTCTCCAGCACGGGCAAGATGTCGCTGACCGCGCTGATCTTCTTGTCGGTGATGAGGATGTATGGCTCGTCGACCTCGGCCACCATCCGCTCGGGGTTGGAGATGAAGTACGGGGAGATGTAGCCCCGGTCGAACTGCATCCCCTCGGTGTACTCGATCTCGAGCTTGAGACCTTTGCCCTCCTCGACGGTGATCACGCCATCCTTGCCGACCTTCTCCATAGCCTCGGCGAACAGCTTCCCGATCTCTGGGTCGTTGGCCGAGATGGCCGCGATCCCCTCGAGATCGTCGCGCCCCTTGACCGGCTTGGCGATTCGTTTGATCTCGGCCACGGCCGCCTCGGACGCCTGCTCGATGCCACGCTTGATCTGCATCGGGTTGGCGCCCGCCGCCACGTTGCGCAGACCTTCGTGGATCATCGACTGCGCCAGGATGGTGGCGGTGGTGGTCCCGTCGCCGGCGACGTCGTTGGTCTTGGTCGCCGCCTGCTTGAGCATCTGGGCGCCCATGTTCTGGAACGGGTTCTCGAGCTCGATCTCCTTGGCGACCGTCACGCCGTCGTGAGTGACGGTGGGCGGACCCCACTTCTTGTCGATCGCCACGTTGCGACCGCGGGGCCCCAGCGTCACCCTAATCGCATTCGCCAGGGCGTCGATGCCGCCCTTCAACTGCCGTCGCGCAACCTCGTCAAACACCATGTCCTTAGCTGGCATAGCTCTCCTCCTCCCAAACTCTTGTCACTCTGAGCGAAGCGAAGAGTCTACTCTCGACTAGGAGATGCTTCGCTGAAGATGCTTCGCTGGCGCTCAGCATGACACAAGGTCACTTCTTGCCGTTCTCGACTACGGCCAGGACGTCGCGCTCGCTGAGGATCAACAGCTCCTCCTCGTCGAGCTTGAACTCCGTGCCACTGTACTTGGCGAACAGCACCGTATCGCCCTTCTTGATGTCGACCTGGACCCGCTTGCCGTTGTCCAGGACGCGGCCCGGGCCCACCGAGAGGACGTCACCTTGCTGCGGCCGCTCGCTGGCCGTGTCTGGCAGGACAATGCCGCTCTTGGTCGTCTCGTCGCGGGTCTTCGGCTTGACCACAACCCGGTCACCCATTGGTTTGAGCTGCCACGCCATATATGGCCTCCTAATCACTCCGCCCTCACCCCCCGGCCCCCTCTCCCAAACTTGGGCGAGGGGGTGAGGGGGTGAGGGCGACGTCCACTAAACCTCGCGGTACTCGCCCTCGACGGTGCCTGGGCGGCCGCCGGCCGGGCCGCCGGCCGCGCCGCCGGGCTGGCCCTCGCCAGGCTGGCCGTCGCCGCCCGCCGCCTGTTGGGCGGCGTACACGGCCTGGCCGGCCTGCTCCAGGGCACTCTGGAGGGCCTGCATCCCTTCGCGGATGGGTCCGATCTCGGTGCCTGCCAGCGCCTCGCGCAACGTTTTCGTCTTCTCCTCCACCTCCGTCTTGAGCTCAGGCGGGAGCTTGTCGCCGCTCTCGCGAATGATCTTCTCCGCCTGGTATGCCAGGCTGTCGGCCCGGTTGCGGTCCTCGATCTCCTCGCGGCGCCGGCGGTCCTCTTCGGCGTGCGCCTCCGCCTCCTGCACCATCCGGTCGATCTCGTCCTTCGAGAGGCCGGAGCTGGCCTGGATGACGATCTTCTGCTCCTTGCCGGTCGCCTTGTCCTTGGCGGCCACGTTCAAGATGCCGTTAGCGTCGATGTCGAACGTGACGTCGATCTGCGGGACGCCGCGGGGGGCGGGCAGGATGCCATCCAAGATGAAGCGCGCCAATGACTTGTTCTCGGCCGCCATCGGCCGTTCGCCTTGCAGTACGTGTACCTCGACCGACGTCTGGCCGTCGGCCGCCGTCGTGAACGTCTCCGACTTGCTGGTTGGGATCGTCGTGTTGCGCTGGATGAGGGGCGTCATCACGCCGCCCAGCGTCTCGATACCGAGCGTCAGCGGGGTCACGTCTAGCAGCAGGATGTCCTTGACCTCACCGCCCAGCACGCCAGCCTGGATCGCCGCCCCGGCTGCCACGACTTCGTCGGGGTTGACGCCCTTGTGCGGCTCCTTGCCGAACTGCTTTTTGACCTGCTCGACCACGGCCGGCATGCGGGTCTGGCCGCCCACCAGGACGACCTCGTTAACCTGACTCGCTTCCACCCCGGCGTCCTTGAGCGCCTGGCGGCAGGGGCCCACCGTTCGCTCGACCAGGTCAGCCGTGAGCTGCTCCAGCTTGGAGCGGGTCAGGGTGAGCGACATGTGCTTCGGGCCAGACGCGTCGGCCGTAATGAACGGCAGGTTCAGATCGGTCTGCAAAGTGGTTGAGAGCTCGATCTTGGCCTTCTCGGCCGCCTCCTTGAGGCGCTGCAGCGCCATCCGGTCCTGGCGCAGGTCGATGCCCTGGTCTTTGCGAAACTCGTCAACGGCCCACTCGATGACCCGCTGGTCGAAATCGTCGCCTCCCAGGAAGGTGTCGCCGTTGGTCGCGATGACCTCGAAGACGCCCTCCCCAACTCGGAGGATCGAGATGTCGAATGTGCCGCCGCCCAGGTCGTAGACGGCGATCGTCTCGTCGGACCCCTTCTTGTCCAGGCCGTACGCCAGCGAGGCGGCGGTCGGCTCGTTGATGATCCGCAGGACTTCAAGCCCGGCGATCGTGCCGGCGTCCTTGGTGGCCTGGCGCTGGTTGTCGTTGAAGTAGGCCGGGGCGGTGATCACGGCCTGGGTGATCTTCTCGCCCAGCTTGGCCTCCGCGTCCTGCTTCATCTTGCGCAGGATCATCGCGCTGACCTCGGGCGGCGAGTACTCCTTGCCGCCCATTCCCACCCGCACGTCCCCATTCGAAGCCGCCTTCACCTTATAGGGGACGTGCTTGACCGCCTCCTGGACCTCCGGGTCAGAGAACTTACGGCCCATGAAGCGCTTGATGCTAAAGATGGTGTTCTCGGGGTTGGTGATGGCCTGCCGACGCGCCACCTGGCCGACGATCTGCTCACTGCTCTTGGGGTTGACCGCGACGACCGACGGGGTCAGGCGGTTGCCCTCGGCATTCTCGAGGATCGTCGGCTCGCCGGCCTCCATGACCGCCATGACCGAGTTGGTCGTCCCGAGATCGATTCCTAAAACTTTTGCCATGGTATGTGTGCCTCCTCGGCGCCGCGGCCGACTCTGGGCCGCGGCGTAGGTTTGGATTGTCAGGTTCGGGGCGACTCGCCGAAAGCGCCGTTGGACCGATCGGTTGCGCGTTGCCGGCTGCCGCGACCAGCCCTCGGCTCCTCCTCGCGCGCCGGGGACGAGACTGAAGGTGCCCGAGCAACGGCCACCTGGGCTGGCCTGAGCACTCGTTCGTGAAGGCGGTAGCCGGGCCGGTACACGCCAGCCACCTGGCCCTCGCCGTACTGGGGGTGCTCCTCGTAGGCGACCGCCTCATGAACGCGCGGATCGAACTGCTCCCCTTCGGCGCCGATTCTCGTTAGACCCTGCTGCTCCAGGATCGCCTGCAGCTTCTGGCCAATGAGCGAGACGCCCTCGGCCCAGCTGTGCTGGCTCAGATCCTGCGGCACGTGCCCTAGCGCCCGCTCCAGATCATCCAGGACCGGCAAGACCTTTCGCAGCAGCTCGGCGTTGGCGTCCTTGACGACCTGCTTTCGCTCCTGCTCGACGCGCCGCCTGTAGTTCTGGAAGTCCGCCTGGGCGCGCTGGGCCAGGTCGAGGTACGCCTCGGCCCTTCGCCGCTGCTCGTCCGCCTCAGCCCGCGCGTCTTCAACTCGGGCGTCGAGCGCCTCGGGCTCGCCCGCCGAATCCGGCACGCGGCCGCGAGGCTCGGTCGAACGCGGCTGGTCGTTCTTTGCCATCGGCACCTCCGCCTGCCTGACGCGCACGCGGCGAATCTGGACAGGCCCGGAAAGTTACAGCCCGCCAAGCGGCACCGCTCGGGGCAACGCCCTGAGGGCCAACCGCTTGCAGACATACTGTAGATGGCGGGGCGTAAGAAGCCCGTATGAGAAGTGTTAGAGGTGTGTTAGAGCGACGAAGAGCGGACCCCTACCCCGGCCCCTCCCCGAGACGAAGCCCGCCAGCCCCCCTACCCCCCAAGCTTGGGGGGTAGGGGGGCTGGCGGTGCGTGATGACCTGGACCATGATCTGGCCGTCGACCGCGGGGCCCGCCATGGCCGCTATCGTGCATTCCGTAGAAATTGTGGGGAGCGTCACCACGCACCGCGTCCCAGCCCGCGGCTTGCTACCGGCCGGGACTGGCCCGTACCATCTGGGCCATGCGAGCCCACTTCGAGTCAACCGCGTCGGCCTGAGTATGGTGAAGTCGTTCGGCGAGCCGGGCGACCGCTGGAGCCTGCCTCGGGTCTACGCGGCCATGCTGGTCGGCGCGCTGCTTGGCGGTGCCCTCGGCTACCTGCTCGATCTGGTGATCGGGCCGCTGGTCTCCCAGAGCGGCTGGTGGCTGGTCGTCGGCTTCGGCGGCGGCATCGCCGCGGCCGCCGCCCAGTGCGTTCGCGAGTTCGCTACCCCGCGCGACGGGCCAGTCCACGCGCCAGCGCCTCCCCACGAGCAGACGTAGCCTGGGCCCGTTCGGCGTGCGCGAGTCAGGCGAAGGCGAACTCTGTCCCGACGCCCTCCGCACGGGCTCGTTGCAGCGCCAGGCCAGCGGTGACCGCGTCCTCGAAGGCTACTCCGCACGACTTGAACAGGGTGACCTCGTCCGCGCGCTGGCGGCCGGGCTTCTTGCCGAGCACGACTTCGCCCATCTCGGCCAGGACGTGCTCTCGCCTGATCGCTCCCTCCTCGATCGCCAGCAGCAGGTCGCCAGCCTCCGCGAACGCTGCCTCGTAAGTGTCGACGACAACCGTGCTTCGGGCGACCAGCGCGGGGTCCAGCTCGCGCGTGGCAGGAGCATGCGAGCCGACGCCATTCACGTGCGCGCCGTCGCGAACCGCCTGGGCGGGGAAGAGCGGCTGGGTGGCAGTCGTGCCAGTCACGACGATGTCCGCCCCGGCGACGGCTTCCAGCGAGTCGCCGGCCTCAACGCTCGCGGGCACACGCGCGCGCATTCGCTCGGCGAACTGGCGCGTCTTGTCGGGCGACGAGCCCCAGACGAGGATGCGCTCGATCGCTCGAACGGCCGGGATTGCCAGGGCATGGAACTCGGCCTGGACGCCGGTCCCAAAGATGCCGAGGCTTTTGCTGTCCTTGCGGGCAAGGTACTTCGTCGCCACCGCCGAGGCCGCCGCCGTCCGCAGACCCGTGACGAAGCCGGCGTCCATGACCGCCAATGGAAAGCCCGTCTCGTAGTCAGACAGCACGTACAGCGCGCCGATCGTGGGCAGGCCGCGAGCTGGGTTCTGGGGATAGACGGACACCAGCTTCGTCCCAAGGACACGGGACTCGGTCATCGAGCACGGCATCAGCAGCAGCACGCCGGGCGGATCGGTGACTCGGACAGCCGTTCGGACCGGCATCTGCACCTTGCCGTCGGAATAATCCGCAAATCCCCGCTCTACCGCCTGAATGACCGACTCCACGTCGAGCAGCCGTTCCAGCTCGGCTCGGTTGAGCAGTAGGGCCATGCTGGATCCTCCTGGACCTAACCCCCCAGCCCCCTTCCCTAAAGGACGGGGGAGAACGGCTTCGGGGTAAGGTTGTTGGTGCCCGCGGCCAGTGTAGCCGGCCCCGGCGGCCCCAAACCACCCGCCCCGGCGTTCCTTTTGACAGGCCGACTGTTTAGGGCTTAGAACATGCCGCCCTTGTCGGCGGCGGGTGTAGGGCCGATCTCGGGGGAAAGGACGCGTGCGCTCGATCCACCTGGCACGTCTGGGCGCGCTCACAGCGCTTCTGGGCTTGCTCGCGTCTTCGGTGCCTGGGCAGCCGCTGGTCGCGCAGGAGCAAGAGGCGCTGGTCGTGAGCGGGACCGACGGATTGGGGGCAGAGCTGCACGTCGAGCCGAACGCCGCGTCAGAGGTCGTGGCGGTCTTGCCAGAAGGAGTCCTCGTATACGTGATCGGCCCGGACGTCTGGGCCGACGGCGCGATCTGGCGCAACGTCCAGGACGCCGACGGCAACGGCGGCTACGTCGACAACCAGCTGTTGGCCTCACCTCAGCCCGTTCCCATACTGAACGACGAGCCCCTCTCTCCTCTCATCCCCAACCCCTCTCCCCTCGAGGGAGAGGGGTTGGGGATGAGGGCCGTCACGCCGTCCACGCCCCAGCGGACCGCCATCCCCTCGACGCCAGCCCGCCAGTCGAGCACGACTGCCACGCTGCCAGAGGTCCCCGTCCCGCGCGTGGCGGCCCAGGTCGCGCCCACGCCGACTTCCGCACCGGGCACGAAGCCAGTCACGATTGCGCGGGGCGGGCGCCTCTTCCAGACCTCCACCTTCGAGCAGGAGACCGCGCCCGACGGCCGGCCGATGATGGCCGGCAGCCTGCTGGTCAAGTTCCGTTCCAGTGCAAGTCAGGCGACCCGAGACGTGGTCCATCAGGCGGCCGGCGCGCTCGCCGTCGAGCGGCTGGGGCTGGCCGACTTAGCCCGAGTCCAGATCCGGCCCGGCACGGTGACCCAGGCCCTGGCGGCGTATCGCGGCCGTGCCGATGTGGAGCGAGCCGAGCCCGACTACGTGCTGCGCAAGACCTTCACCCCGAACGACCCGAGCTTCGGCCAGCAGTATGGGATGGCCAAGATCCAGGCGCCGGCCGCCTGGGACGTGACGCACAGCTCATTCGGCATCCGGATCGCGATCCTCGACTGCGGCGTATACAGCAGCTCGTCCAGTTACATCTCGCCGGATGGCCTACCCGGCCATCCAGACGTTCGATCGAAGGTCGTCCTGGAGACCAACTTCACGACCTCTTCCTTTGGCGCGGACGACCTTTGCGACCACGGGACGCACGTGGCCGGGATCGCCGCCGCGAGCACCAACAACGGGATCGGCGTGGCGGGCGTCGGCTTCGACGCGGCGATCATGAACGGCAAGGTCCTCGACGACACCGGCCAGGGGCCGAACTCCTGGATCATCAACGGCATCACCTGGGCGACGAACAACGGCGCCAAAGTGATCAATATGAGCCTCGGCGGGCCTGGGGCCTGCTCGTTCTCGATGCAATCGGCCATCAGCTACGCCTGGACGCACGGGGTGGTTGTCGCGGCCGCGGCCGGCAACGACGGGACGAGCGGGGCCGAGTCACCGGCCAACTGCGCCAACGTCCTCGGCGTCGCGGCTACCGATCAGAACGACGCCAAGGCAAGCTTCTCAAATTTTGGGCCCAACGTGGACGTCGCCGCGCCAGGTGTCAGCATCCTGTCGACCGACTTCGTGGGCACCTACGAGACGTTTAGCGGGACTTCACAGGCCACGCCGCACGTCTCAGGGCTGGCGGCGCTGGTCTGGGCGACGGGCTTCGGGACCGGCAACCAGGCCGTCGTGGATCGGATCACCGGATACGCGGACCAGATCGCGGGGACGGGCTCGCTCTGGACTTACGGACGGATCAATGCGTCCGCGGCGGTCGGGCCGAATTGCAGCCCTCGGCCCAACGTCGGCGTCTCGGCCGTCGCGGCCAGCGGTGGTCGCCTCCAGGCGACCGTCGTGGCGGGTGGTGGCTCGCTCCAGAGCCTGCAGTTTGGGACTGCCACGAACGCCTTGATCGACATCGGCAGCCAGGTCGGCGCGACGGGCAGCTTCACCTTCACCCCGGCTGCCGGGACCACGCAGCTCACGTTCTTCGTCCGCCGGGCGACGCCAGGCCAGCCCACGACTGTCCCGTTTACCGTTGTGGACGGCTGCGGCCCCTGGCAGACCCTGGTCGGCGGGGGCGCCGGCGCGTTTTAGCGAGGAATGAGGAGCGAGGAATGAGGAATAAAGAATGAGCAGCTCCCCGACTCATTCCTCGTTCCTGGTCAGCGTCGCCAGTGGCGCCGGAGGAGTTTGAGCGCGCGGACCGGGAAGGTGCTGTCCTGGTAGTCGCGGAGGTCGCGAATCGCAGCGTCGCGGGCGGCCAGCAGATCGTGGAGCTCGCGCACCACCGCGTCGCGGGCATCCACTTCGTCGGCCGAGCGCTTTGCCCAGGCGGCCTGCTCTTCGAGCCTGGCCTGGAGATCGCGAATCGTGGCGTCGCGCTCGGCAACCACTTCGGCCTGGGCGCGAATCGCCGACAGCCCGGCCGCCTGCATCACCAGCTCCAGCAGCTGGGCCGCGTTCTCGCGGCTGCTCGCCGCGGCGGGCGGCAGCATCAGGGGGCCTAACTGCTCGAGCCGTTCCGGGCGGTGGCTGATCACCACCACCCAGCGGTAGCACGGCTCGCGGTTGTCCTCTGCGTAGAAAGTCGAGTTGTAGAACCGATTGATCGGCTCCAGGGCGGCCTGGACCTCGCGCGGCATCTGCCACTGGGCCACGAAGTACAGGCCCAGCATCGCCGCCCAGCGGGGCAGGTAACCGTTCGGCAGCGCCAGGTGGGCCAGCCCCTCCGCCGCGAGCGCTCCTTTCAGCTCCGCCAGCGACGGCAGCCCGTACGCCGCGTGCTCCTCCAGGAACGGAAACGCCTGCCCGCGTGAGGCAGCGATCAGCGCGCGCAGGGCGGCCTCGGCCTGGCGCACGCCGGGTGCATCGAATGGCGCGCCCAGGACGACTGCTTCGCTCGCGACCCGCGCCAGCTCGCGCAGGAAGGCCTGGCGTCGATCTGGCGGTATGTGCTCGTAGGTGTCGCTCGAGGCGACGAAGGGAAACTGGCCGTCGCGAAACGGCAGCCTGGCGCCGTCGGCCCGCACGAAATCAGGCGGCTCGCCCGCCAGGTCTGCGATCAGCACCCGATCGGTCGGCAAGAACCGCCTGAACTCACCAGGCGAGCCGCCGACGTCCAGGATGGTTTGCCGCTCGTCGCTCGAGCGCAAGCGCTCGAGCGCGTCCGCAAGCAGCCGATAGCGCTGGTACTGGTCGAACGGCAACGCCAGGACGTCATCGGTGGGGCTCACGCCGACACGACCGACTTGCGCTCCAGCCGACAGCGGATCGGAAAGCGCATGAGCGTGTACATCGGGACCTCGCCGGTGATCTCCAGCACGAGCGCGTTATCGATCCAGTCGTTCATCATGTACTGCTCGAGGTCACCATCCGCGGCGGTGAGGGCGAACGAGTAGCTGCCAGGGTGCAGGACGGGCGGCTGGCAGGTGAAGTGGACGGTGAACAGGTCGCCGGCCGCGGCGGGCGGCAGAACGTCGCCCTCCAGAGTCGTGTTGGTACTCGCCAGGTCGGTCCCCAGTCGGTCACGCAGGACGAAGCCGACCATCGGCTTGGAGACCGCCCGGTGATAGAGGACCTGTACGCGCAGCTCGACTGGCTGGCCGTGGACCAGAGTGCCGATCGGCCGAGCCGCGGCGTCGAACAGGCCTACTCCGACGATCTCGGCATCCCCATTCCCGAAGCGGCGGTCGACGTTCGGCCGCGCGAGCTGGTCTTCGGAATACGCGAGCTGGGCGGCGACAACCTGCTGCTCCGAGCGCTCGGCCTGGCCGAATTGAGCCGCCAGGTAGCGCGCCACGACGCGCTCAGGCTCGCCATCGTCGGCGACGCGGCCGTGATCGATCCACAGCGCTCGTTGGCAAAGCCGCTTGATGGCGGTCACGTCGTGTGACACGACCACGATCGTCACCCCCTGGGCCTGAAGCTCGGCCATGCGCAGCATGCAGCGGTGCTGGAAGTAGGCGTCACCCACGGCCAGCGCCTCGTCGACGATCAAGAGATCGGGATCGACGTTGATCGCGGTGGCGAAAGCCAGCCTGACGTACATGCCATCGGAGTAGGTCTTGACCGGCTCGTCGATGAACTCGCCAACCGACGCGAACTCGGCGATGGCGTCGAACCGCCGCTTCATCTCGGCCTCTGACAGACCCATGATGGCACCGTTGAGCAGGACGTTCTCGCGGGCGGTAAACTCCGGGTTGAAGCCGGCTCCCAGCTCGAGCAGGGCAGCCACCCGTCCGCTCACCCGGACCTGGCCCAGAGTAGGCCGCAACACACCGGCCAGCACCTTGAGCAGGGTGCTCTTGCCCGATCCGTTCTCGCCAACGATGCCCAGCGTCTGGCCGTGTGGGACCTGGAGGCTCACGTCGCGCAGCGCCCAGAACTCATGGTGAAATGGGCGCCGCAGGACCATCTCCTTGAGGCGGTCGGCCGGGTTGGCGTAGAGGGCGTATTTCTTGCTGAGTCCTTCGACCAGGATGGCCGGACTGTTCACCTGGGTCCCTAGACGACGTCGGCGAAGGCGTGCTTGGTCCGCATGAACCAGGCCCCGCCGACAAGGAAGGTGAGCAACCCGATCACTACGGCCGCGCCGAGCGCCAGCAAGTCCAGGCCGCCCTCTCCCATCAGCGCGGCCCGGTAGCCCACGACGAACTGAGCCATCGGGTTCAGCACCAGCAGCCACCGCCAATCGGCCGGCAGGGCGCTGGGCGAGTAGAAGATCGGGGTCAAAAACATCCAGGCCGTCATCAGCAGGCCGATCGCCTGGGCAAGATCACGCAGGAAGACGCCGATGCTCGCTAGCAGCCAGGCGAGACCGAGCGTGAAGAGCACCTGTGGGACCAGCAGCAGCGGCACCAGCAGCAGCCCGAGCGGCGATTGGCCGCGCATCAGAAGCAGGGCCAATGAGAGCACGACCAGGCCGATCGCCTGGCCGACGAGCGCGGCGATCACGACATTGGCTGGCAAGACCTCGAGCGGAAAGACGACCTTCTTGACCAGGGTCCGATTGTCCAGCACGACGCTGGTCGAGCGGGTCAGCCCTTCGCTGAAGGCCATCCAGGGCACCACACCGGCCATGATGAACAGACCGAAGTCGGCCACGCCGGGCCGTCCGGCGGGTCGAAGCTGCAGGAAGACACCGAAGAAGATGGCGTAGATGGCGATCAGGAAGAGCGGGCTGGCCAGCGTCCACAGGGCGCCGAGGGCGCTGCCCCGATACCGCCCCTGCACGTCGCGGCGCACCATCATCCAGATCAGGTGGCGGTGCCGAACGACGCTCAACGGTGCGCTGATCCAGGTCATCGGCGGGTTGCCCAGGTCATGCCAGAGGAGTCACAGCCGGGCCTGACTCTACCAGACGCTCCAGGTTACCAACAACGTCGAGCAGGCCAGTAGGCAGTGGGCAGTGGGGGAGGCAGCTTCACGCGCGGGCAGCTCACTGCGCCTTCATGCGTGGCGCGGATTCCCGGGCTCGTGGCATTCTGCAGCTTCAGCGATCCGTGGGGCAGTAACCGTGGCTTCTACCGGCGGGCTGTTCGTGGCTGGAGCGCCCCGCGTGCCAGGAGGAAGCTGGCGCGACTTCGAGAGCTGAGGCGCTCAGCCGCTGGCGACTTCCTCGAGCCTGACGAACCGGCCGCTGATCGCCCAGACCACCGCCAGGACCGCGACCGCCATGCCGATGACCGACACCGTGAACGCCGTCGCGCCGCCCCAGTTGAAGTCGTTGACGAGCTGGAAGATCGTGATCGTCGCCACGGCCGTGGGCGGCGTGAACAGGAAGATGACCACCGACAGCGTCGTGATCGCGCGGACGAAGGCCGTTACCAGCCCGGTCGTGAACGGCCCGCGCAGGATCGGGAAGAGGATGTCGCGGAAGGCCCGCAGGCTGCTGGCGCCCATGCTGGTCGCCGCCTCGTCGATCGAGCGGTCGATCTGCTGCAGCCCGACCACCGCGGCTCGGTAGCCGACTGGGATGTTCCAGAAGATCATGCTGATCGTGATCAGCGCGCCGCGGTCCAGCCAGTCGAGCCAGCGCTGGTTGAAAGTCGTCGCGTAGCCGATCCCGAAGAAGATCCCGGGCACGGCGGCCGGCGCGATCGCGACGAAGTCGACTACCCCGCGCCCGGGCCACTGCTTGCGCTGGACCAGAAAAGCCAGCAGGACCGCGAAGGCCGAGCATAGCACCGCCGCGGTGCTCGCGTAGACCAGGCTGTTGCGCAGCGAGGTGAAGTGGGCCCCGACGTACTCGAAGTGCTTGAGGGTGGGCGCGAAGTTGAAGGGGTACGCCTCGACGAGTGCGCTCAGGACCAGCACACCGTACACCAGCAGGATCAGGCCGGCCAGTAGCAGGCAGGCCCCAAAACAGGTCCAGGTGACCTTGAGCGGGACGGGTGGGCGCGGGATCGAGGAGCCGCGGCCGCTCACGGTCACGTAGCTGCGACTGCCCTCCAGGCGGAGTCGGACGACGTACAAGACCATCGCGAGCGAGAGCAGCAGCGTGCTCACGACGGCGGCGCCGGCGAAGTCGCCGAAGCCGCTGATCAGCCCGTACGCAAGGGTCGGCAGGACCGTGTACTGTCCGGCTATCAGGGCCGGGTTGCCGAAGTCCTCCAGCACGTAGATGGCCACCAGCAAGATGGCCGCGGCCAGGCCCGGGCGGCAGAGCGGCAGGGTAACGGTGGCGAACACGCGCCAGGGCGCCGCGCCCAGGTTGCGGGCCGCCTGCTCGAGGCGGGGATCGGAGCGCGAGAGGACGTCGGCTACGAGTTGATAGGCGTAGGGGAAGAACGCGACCGTCTGAACGCCCCACAGTCCGTACAGCCCGAGGATGTTGGGGCTCTGGCCGAGCAGGCCGTAGGTGATCAGTCCGCGCGGCCCGAACAGCAGGATGTAGCTGGCCGCGACGACGAACGGTGGGGAGAGCATCGGCAGGATCGCGATCACGCGGAAGAACGGCTTCCAGGGCATCCGGCTGTAGACCATGGCGTACGCGTAGACGAATCCGAGCGTGACCGCCGTGGTGGTGCTGAGGGCCATGACGACGAGGCTGTTCTGAGTGGCGCGGACCCAGTTTGGACCTTCGCGGAAGAAGGCCTGGTAGCCCTCGAGGCCTGGGACGATGACGACCTGGATCTGGGGGAAGACGATGAACGTCGCCATCAAGCCGACCAGCACGAGCGCGGTCAGGCCCAGGCTGGGCTCGCGGAGGAAAACGCGCATCAGGAGATGGGAGCTGGGAGATAGGAGATGGGGGTTGGGAGGAGAGCGGGGAACTGGGGGTTAGGGGCTGCGTTGGGGCCACCCTAACCCCCAGCTCCCAACTCCCCCGTCACATGCCGACGGCCGATTGCCACTTCTTGATCAGGCGGTCCTTGTTGTCGGTCGCCCAGGCGCGGTCATAGTCGACCAGCTTGACCTTGTCGAGAGTGGGCGCGCCGGGCGCCGGCGGAACGTCCTTGAGGACCGAGAGCCGGTTCGACAGTTTGACGTTCAGCTCGCCGGCGTCCTTGGTCAGCACCCAGTCGATGAAGGCCTTGGCGGCCTCGGTGTTGGGGCCGCCCTTGACGATGCTGACGGCGCCGATCTCGTTGGCGGTGTTCTCGGGGGCGATGAACTCGACCGGCTGGCCCTTGCTGGCGGCAGTCAGGATGTCATGGCCCCAGTTGGGGCCCATCAAGAACTGGCCCTGGCCAACAAGCTCGATGCCCTGCGGCGCGGTGCCTACGTACTGGCCAACGTTGGCGTGGAGCCGCTTCATGTACTCCATCGCCTTCTCCTCGTCGCGGTTGGCGCGGAACACCTGTGTGGCCAGGAAGATGTATCCGCCGCCGGTCTTGACCGGGTCGGGCATGTCCAGCTTGCCCTTCAGGTCGTCCTTGGTCAGGTCGTCCCAGGTGGTCGGCCTGGCCATGCCGGACATCTCCTTGTCCCAGCGGTCCTTGTTGACCACCAGGCCGAAGATGCCCAGGTACCAGCCGGTCCAGTTGCCGTTCGAGTCTTTGAAAGCCGCGTCCACCTTGTCGGCGTTGGGCGACTTGTAGGGCTCGAGCAGGCCCTCCTTGGCGAGCGGATCGTGAAACTCACTCGAGCCGCCGATGAAGACGTCCGCCTTTGGTGCACTCTTCTCGGTGCGAATGCGAGTCTGCAGCTCACCAGCCGCGGCGAGTGGCAGGATCTCCACGTCGATGCCGGGAGTGGCCTTTTTGAAGGCGTCGACGAAAGCGTTATTGGTCGACTCGTTCAGGGCCGAGTAGACGCTGATCTTGCCGCCGGCCTTGGCGGCCGGCTTGGGCGCCTCGGTCGGCTTGGCGGCGGCCGGCGCCGCGGTCGGCGGGGCCGCGGGAGCGGCCGGCTTGGGGGCTTCGGTCGGTTTCGCCTCCGCCTTCGGAGCGGCTGGCGGGGCGGCCGGCCCAGCGCAAGCTTCCAGGATCGACGCCGTGGCTAGCGCGCCACTCATCACCGCGGCGAGCCTCAGGAATCGCCTCCGCGAGACGTAACGCTCCTCGGTGCTCGACTCAGACATACTCCCCTCCTAGTCGTAGTCGTCTGGACTGCCTCGGCCGCCAGTATAGCGCCCGGGGCCCAAAAAGCGCGCCAAAATCCGCAGGTGTCCATCTCGTAGGGGCGGACCCGCGTGTCCGCCCCCGGCTTGCTTCCAACGCAATAGGCGGACACGCGGGTCCGCCCCTACGGCCACATCAGCTCCTGGTGGTCCTGCCGGGGGCGCCCTGGCCGCCGTGAACGGCGGCGTTCCAACGCGGCGCCAGCTCCTGGCACAGCAGAGCAAGAATGGGGTCGGCGCCGTCGCAACCCTCGCGCAGCAGGCGGCCAAACTCTTCGGCCGTCGTGGCTTGATCGAGCAAGGCGGCCAGGGCTCGCGTCTTTTCACGCAGCGGGTGACGCTCCTGGTGGCCGCGCGCCTCGCTCCACTGGCGCTCGTAATCGGCCATCGCCATCTGGCAGAACACGCGCGGGTCCATGGAACCAGTGTAGCAGTGGGCAGTCGGCAGTGGGGCATACTCACTCGCATGCGCGTTCTCGCGATTGCCGCGCATCCGGACGACGAGCTGTTCGGGGCGGGCTACCTGGCCAAGCTCGTGGCCGAAGGCAACGAGCTGCACCTGCTGTGTACTACGCGCGGTGAGGGCGGCGAGGTCGGCGAGCCGCCGGTCGGCCCGAAGGAGCGGCTGGGCGAGTACCGCGAGGCCGAGATGCGCGCGGCTGCCCGAGCGCTCGGGGCGCGGGACGTCTGGTTTCTTGATTTCGTCGACCCGTCGATGGAGATCGACGGCGAGGCGAGAGCGATCGACGCTTCGCCAGAGGAGTTCCGCGCGGCCGTCGCCTCGCACTTCGATCGGCTCCGCCCGGAAGTCGTCGTCACGCACGGCTCCAACGGCGAGTACGGCCACCCCCAACACGTCTACACCCACCAGACCGTGCGCAGCGCGGTCGCGTCCCTGACGCCCTGGCAGCCGTCCGAGTTCTTGACCTGGTGCGCCAACACGGGCACGAACGCGGAGGACCGGCTCACCAACCGAGATGATCCGGCCGACTTCACGCTCGACATCTCACCCTGGTTTCACGTCAAGCTCGCGACGGCGCTGGCCCATCGCAGCCAACACGCGATGTTTCTGCGGAACAGCAAGGCCCCAGACATCGCCAGCGCCCTGCGCCGGGTGGAGGCGTTCAGGCGCTGGGCCTTCGGCCCATGACTCCTCAGGATGACAAGTAAAGTTGCCCTCAGTCCTGAATCCTCAGTCCTGGTATACTCCGCGCGTGTCGCGTTTGGCGCGTGAGGAGAGCCCGCTGGAGGTCACGCTCAAGGGCGCGCTGGCCGGTCTGGCTGGCACTCTCGCACTCACGCTCGCGATGGCCAACCTCGAAAAACTATTCCCGCCCAGGAGCCCCGATCGGGCGGGCGAGGAGGCGTCGGAAACGAGCGGCGAGGGTCCGCCGGACCCCACCGAGCGGCTCGCCGAGAAGGTGGCGAGTGGAGTCTTTGAGGCCGAGCTCTCGCCCGATGCCCGCCAGACGCTGGCGATGGGTATCCACTGGGGGTACGGCGCTTTCTGGGGCATGGCGTACGGCGTGGTCCAGACGAGCGTCCACCTGCCGGGCTGGCTGCACGGCTCGCTGCTCGGGCTGCTCGTCTGGGTGATCGGGCCGATGGGCCTGATCCCGGCCTTGAAACTAGCCCGGCCGCAGGTCGACCGCCCGCCCGCCCAGAGGCTGGTCTCGATCCTGCTCCACCAGCTCTACGGCTTGACGGCCGCCGGCACTTTTCACCTCCTCTCCCGAGACGCGTGAACGTCGCCCGTTTAGGGCGCGGCGGTTCTTGACACCCGCGGCGTCGGCGGGGAGATAATGACTTTGCGAGCAGACTCAGATCGGTAAAGATGAAGCTCACCCGTCGAGCGCTTCTCAAAAGCGTCTCCGCCGTGACGGCAGCGCTCGTGCTGCCCATTCCCTCCATCCCCCGCGCGGCCGCCTGTCTGAGTGATGACGGCAGCGGGCCAGCCGATGTGTGCGAGCCCGGTGGCCTGGTCGCACGTCCGTCGGGCGATCCCTCGTTTCAAGCCTGGTGGGTGAAGACCTTCCTGGCCACCAAGACCTGGCCGACCCCTGACGAGACGATGGAGGCGGTCGACACGATCCCTGAGGGCCGCCACTTCCGGGTCGAGGGGCCTCAGCGCGGCTACCGCCTGCCCGTCTGGGACCCACGCATGGGCGAGCACGTCTACATCGGGGCGGAGGCGGTCGGCCGGGTCGACCCGCCATTCTGGAGCGCGTTCGCCGACGATGGCCGATGGATCGACGTGAACCTGACTCCAGTGCAGCACCTCAAGGCGATGCAGGGCGACGAAGCGATCTTTCGGGACCTGGTGACGGCCGGCCTGCAGGGGACGACCAGACCTGGCTTCTACCGAATCCTGCGGCGGGTCCAAAACGAGACAATGGACAGCCGCACCATCCCGGGTCTACAGGACAACTACCACCTGACGGGCGTGCTGTACACCCAGTACTTCACCGGCGACGGCGCGGCGATCCACTACAACTGGTGGGGGCCACCCTACGGCTTCGGCTACCCGGGCTCGCACGGCTGCCTGGGGATGCGACTGCCGGGCTCCAAGTACATGTGGGACTGGGCCACGATCGGCACGCCCGTCGTCATCCATAACTAGCGTCCGCCTCTCCCGCCGCAGGCGCCCTCACCCCCTATCCCCTTTCCCTGCCGCGGGAGATGCCCTCACCCCCTCCCCTCTCCCTGCCGCGGGAGAGGGGAGCTTGCCACTCCCCCTATGATCTCGTTCAGATACCTGCGTTACAGCGCAGGGTATGTGCAAGAGTGAGTGGTTGTGGTCATCGGCGGCGCGTCAGGATTTCGACGCGTTCCGCTTGCAAGTGGTTACCCCTCGGACCCTGTAGACAGCACGAGAGCCTCGCGGTAGGATGGGCGCGCTCAAGCAACCCAGCCTGTCCAGGAGGCTCTCGATGGCTCAGTGTATCAGCCTGGGGGTGGTCTGCGCAGCGGAGGCTCCGATGCGCCTGGTGAGCGCCCTCAACCGCCCGGCGC
>DASPXK010000391.1:0-2819 GCA_035637315.1 Chloroflexota bacterium | reverse complement strand
GACCTGCTGCCGGGTGACGGCTTCGATTTCCAGGCCCTCGCGAAACAGGCCAGCGACCGCTTCCTCGCCGAGTCGACCGCCTACTACGAGCTGTGGTGCGACGGCGAGAAGGTCATGGTCGACGGCGCCCGCGTGACGCTTCAGCCCAAGCGGGACGAGTCCTTCTATGGCTCCACCTACATGCCGCGCAAGCACAAGATGGGCATCGGCCTGCCGTGGGACAATTGCATCGACCTGTTCACCCATGACCTGGCGCTCGAGGCCATCGCGGACGCCGAGGGTGGGCTGTTCGGCTTCAACCTGGTGGCGGGCGGCGGACTGGGCAGCACCCACGGCATGAAGACCACCTATCCGCGACTCGGCAGTCGGATCGGCTTCCTGGGCCCGGAGGAAGGTGTGGCGGCGCTGGAAGCGGGCACCGCGATCTATCGCGACTACGGCGACCGCAGCAACCGCAAGCATGCCCGCCTGAAGTACGTGCTCGAGGAGAGGGGCGTACCCTGGTTCCGAGCCGAGGTCGAGCGCTATCTTGGACGCCCGCTAGCTGACCCCGTCGAGGCGCCCGAGTATGGCGTCGACGATCACCTGGGTTGGCGCCGTCAGGCCGACGGCCGCTGGATGGTGGGGGTGTGGGTTGAGAACGGGCGCATCAAGGACACCGCGGCCCGCCGCTGGAAGAGCGGCCTGCGCGAGATCGTGGCCCGCTTCGAGCCGGAGCTGCGCCTGACGCCTCACCAGAACGTCGTGCTGGTCAACATCGCCGACAGCAGCCGGGTCGCGGTGGCTGCCCTCCTTGCGCGCTACGGGCTCGACGCCGGCGACGGTACCCTCTCCTCGCTGCGGCGCTACGCCATGGCCTGCCCGGCCCTGCCGACCTGCGGCCTGGCCTTGGCCGAGAGCGAGCGCTTTCTGCCCGACGTCATCGCCGAACTGGAGCGGCGCGGCTATGGCCAGGAGCGGGTCTGGATCCGCATGAGCGGCTGCCCCAATTCGTGCTCGCGTCCGCCAACCGCCGAGATCGGCATCATCGGTCGCAGCCTGCGCCTGTACACGCTCTACGTGGGCGGCAGCTTCGAGGGCCTCCGCCTGGCGCAGCTCTTCAAGGACAACGTGCCGACCGACGCTCTGGCCGACGAGCTGGCCGCCCTGCTCGACGTGTGGCGAGCCGACCGCCACCAGGGCGAAGGCTTCGGCGACTTCTGCCACCGCGTGGGCCCGGACGCGCTGCGCGAGCGGGCGGGGAGAGGCTTGGCCGCCGTGCTAGCCGGCCCTCACGCCTAACCCCGCTGCCTCGAGGGGAGAGGGGAACCAAGACACGGGCTCCCCCTCTCCCCTCGAGGGCCCCTCGAGGGAGAGGGGGCTGGGGAACAAGTGCGCTTCGCGGGGTGAGGGCACGAAAGGGGGTCAGGAACGAGTGCGCCTCGCGTGGTCAGGGCCCAGCAGAGCCAGAGCGATCAGGGCGTAGATCTTGGTGTTGGCGATCAGGTCCTCGACGCCGGCCCACTCGTTGGGGCGGTGGCCGGAAACGTTGCCCATCGAGAAATTGACGACCGGAATGCCAGCGTCGAGCAAGATCCAGCGTGAGTCGCTGGTGGCCAGCATGCCCCTGGCCTCCACCTGGCGTCCCTGGACCTCCGAGGCCACGCGCTGCATGTAGCGCACAAGCGGCTCGTCTGGATCGACGAACGACGGTCGCGCGATGTTGACCAGCTCGAGGTCGACCTCGCCCAGATAGGGGAACTCGCGCTGGGCCTGCTCGATGGCAGCCCTCACCTCGTCCACCAGCGGCTGGTGGTGGCAGCCGGGCGGAAAGCGGACGTCGACGGTCAGGCTGCAGCGGTCCGGGACGACGTTCTCCTTGAAGCCGCCGCGGACCACATTGGCGCTGGCGACCGGGCCCGCCGGCACGACCGGGTGCGGCTGCCAGCGGGTGAACTCGATCGCGTCGATCCGCGGGGCCAGGCGACACATCTTCAGGATGGCGTTCTGGCCCAGGTGCTTGCGGGCGGTGTGCGCGGTCACCCCGTGGGTGGTGATCTTGAGGTTCATCATCCCACGATGGCCGATCGTGATGAAATCCGGCATCCCCTCACCGTAGATGGCCCAGTCGGCCTTGATCATGTCCTGGGCGATCATCTGGGCGATGCCCCACTGGCCGCCCATCTCCTCGTCGGCTGGCGCGACGATCTGGAGGTCTCCAGCCAGGCGGATCTCTGCGTCCTCGAAGGCGCGAAGGGCCGTCAGGGCGGCCGCCAGGCCTAGCTTGCAGTCTTTGGCGCCTCGACCCCAGACCTTGCCATCGGCCAGCGTGGCCGACAGGGGCGGGTAGGTCCATTCGGCCGGATCGCCAAACGGGACTGTGTCGAGGTGCGCGTAGAAAAGCAGGCTGCGATCCCCCGCGGTCCCGCGCCGCCGGCCAAGCACGCTGGTCCGACGCGGGGCCGGCTCGATCTGGCGGACCTCCATCCCGAGCGCGAGCATCTCGCCGCTGACGTGGTCGGCCAGGTCCTTCTCGAAGCGGTCGTCCGGAGTCGGGAAGTCACCCGGGTTGACGCTCGGGATGCGGACGAGCCCCTGGAGGCAGGCGACAATCCGGTCGCGCATCGCGTCGATCGCAGCGAATACGCGCTCGCGCTGCGGAGCCACGGCCGCCAGGCGCTGCTCGATCTCGCGCTCCGTCTGCTCGAGGGGCGGAATCGGTGATCGCGGGCGATCCCAGCTGCGCCCCGGCTGCAGCTCCATGAGCCGGATATTTTGCTCGTCCATCGGCTTTACTCCCGAATGAGGCTAGCCGTCACGCCCTCACCCCGCGAAGCACA
>DASPXK010000390.1:0-7015 GCA_035637315.1 Chloroflexota bacterium | reverse complement strand
CGGCGATCCGCGCGACGTCGAGGCGGTAGCCAGGTCGCTGGTGGCGGCCGAGCGGCCGGTCATCCATGCCGGCCAGGGCGTGCTGTACGCCGAGGCCTGGGATGAGCTGCGCGAGCTGGCCGAGATGCTCCAGGCCCCGGTTATGAGTACTATGCCCGGCAAGAGCGCCTTCCCGGAGGACCACCCGCTCGCGCTGGGCGCGGGCGGGGCCACCACCACGCGGCCCGTCTACCAGTTCCTGCAGCAGGCGGACGTCGTCTTCGGGATCGGCTGCAGCTTCAGTCGCTCGAACTTCGCCACACCCATCCCAGCGGGCAAGACGGTCCTGCACGCGACGAACGATCCGGCCGATGTGAACAAGGTATATCCAACCCGCCACGCCATCGTCGGCGACGCCAAGCTGGTCCTGCGCCAGCTGTGCGAAGCCGTGCGCCAGGACCTGCCCAGCGGGCGCGACCGAGCCGCCTTGCAGCGCGAGCTGGCACAGGTCAAAGCCAACTGGATCGAAGAGTGGCTGCCGAAGCTGGCCTCGGAGCAGGTGCCGCTGAACCCGTACCGAGTGATCTGGGACCTCATGCACACCGTCGAGCGGCGGCGGACGATCGTCACCCATGACTCGGGCAGCCCGCGCAATCAGATGACACCGTTCTGGGAGAGCCTCGAACCGAAGAGCTACATTGGCTGGGGCAAGTCGACCCAGCTCGGCTACGGCCTCGGTCTGACGATCGGCGCCAAGCTAGCCGCGCCAGACAAGCTGGCGATCAACGTCATGGGCGACACGGCGTTCGGCATGGTCGGGCTCGACTTCGAGACCGCGGTCCGTTCGAAGGTCCCGATCCTGACGATCGTGCTCAACAATTTCGCCATGGCAATCGAGACGCCGACCTTGACGGTGGCAACCGAGCGCTACGGGACCGTGTACCTGTCTGGGAACTTCGCCAAGGTGGCCGAGGCGCTGGGAGGCTATGCCGAGCGGATCGAGCAGCCGCGCGAGATCGTGCCCGCGCTGCGTCGCGGCATCGAGGCGGTTGAGGGCGGCCAGGCCGCGCTGCTGGAGTTCATCACGTCGGAGGAGACGGCCTACTCCCGATTTCGCTAGCGTCCGGCCACGGCTTCGCGTTCGGCTCGCAGCAGCGGCTCCAGTTCGGGCGCGCTGGCCACGACTCGGATGGCCATCGGGGCGGTCCTGCCGCGGACCTCGATCTCGTAGCTGGGGAACGACGACAGATCGACGCCGGCTCGGGTGCCCACCTCCTCCGACACGACCAACTGGCTTTTGTACTCTTTGTTGATGGACTCCAGGCGACTCGCCGTATTGACCGCGTCGCCGATCGCGGTCAGCGAGGTGGCGCGCCCGTAGCCCATCTCGCCGACGATCGCCGGCCCGACGTGGATCCCGATCCCGATCCGAAGCGGCTCGGACAGGTCATCGGCCAGGGCGCGATTGAGCTCTTCCAGGGCGCGAGCCATCGCCACGGCAGCGACCAGTGATTCGCGGCAGCCGCGCGCCGGGCCGCTATTCAGCCCGAACAGGGCCATGACACCGTCGCCGATGAACTTGTCGAGTTGCCCGCCGGCCCGTGCGACGGCCTCACCCATAGCGGCGAAATAACGGTTCAAGACGAACACCACGTCGTAGGGCAAGCGCTGCTCTGAGAATTGAGTGAACGAGCGGATGTCGGCGAACAGGATCGCGATCTCCAGCTCGCTGCCCTGGGTGTAGCTCGGCCGGAGGAAGCCCTCCGGCGGGCCAGCCGTGGGCGGCAAGAGCGGAAAGACCTCGAGGTCGAGGGTCGGCCGCAACTGGCAGGCGAGACGCACGTTGGGTGGCGCGCCAACCCGCCTGAGGACGCGTTCCTCGTCTCGCGAGGGCTTCGGGAGGGCCTCTCGGCCCGGCCCGCCGATCCGCGAGCGGCAGGTGGAGCAGCGACCCCGCCCACCACACACCGAGGCGTGCGGAATGCCCGCTGCCCGGCTCGCTTCGAGGACGGTGGTTCCAGGCGTGATGACCACCCGCCTGCCGTCCGGATAGGTCAGGCGGATTACGCCCCGGCGGCGCTCCCAGAGGTCGCGGACCTTGCGAGCGACGAAGACCAGGACGACTGCCACCGCGAATAGGCCGACCGCGATCTGGCCCCATCCCCCGGCGGTCTCTTCGTCGCTCTCGGCGATCGTGCCGAACAGGCGCCGCAGCCAGCCCGGGTCCGCCGCCAGGCCAGACAGCTCTCGGCCGGCGTCGGCAAACCCGATGAGCCCGAATACAGGTATCAGGATCGCCAGGGCTCGGGCTATTGGCTTAGCGAGCGGGTACCAGGGCTTGACCTTGAGCCAGTAGTGGATGCCCATGCAGCCGTGGGTCCACGCGATCAACAGCAGCACGCTCTGGAGCGCGGCACTGCTGGGATGCTGGACCCACATCCCCGTCACCACGTAGCTGTAGGTGTCGTCGACGCCGAAGAAGTCGTGCAGCACGCGGGTCCCGAAGATGTGCGGCAGCAGCAGGGCCGGCATGGCCAGGCCGAGCAGCAGCCGAACGATCTCCCAACGCGGCAACCGCAGATGTCGCCGCTGGAAGAGAGCCCATAAGACGAGCGTGATGTGGCAGACCAGGCTGGGATACAGCAGCGCCGTGCCAATCGGATGCCGCCAGAAAGCCAGGAACCAGAGGCGTCCAGCCTCCGCCGCCTGGAGCGAGATCATGCCGAGGGCATGGTTGAGCAGATGGGTGGTGACATAGCTGAAGAGCACCAGCCCTGACCAGAGCCGCAGCCGTCGCGCGAGCATCGTCGGCAATGATAGTGGGTGGTGGGTAGTGGGTAGTGGGTAGTGGGCAATGGGTAGTGCGTAGTGGATAGCGGCACGGCATGCCAGGGCCGAACCGGAGGAATAATGTTCACAGCTACGCGGTTGCGGCTCGTGTAGACCGTGGCCGGAGGTAGCGATGCAGATCGGTATCACACTCCCCGCGCATATTCGCGGAGTGAGCGGCGGCTTGATTCTGGAATGGGCCAGGAAGGCTGACCTGGGGCCGTTTTCAACGCTCAGCGTGATCGACCGCCTGGTTTATCCCAACTACGAGCCGCTCGTGTCGCTGGCGGCGGCCGCCGGCGTGACCCAGCGTATCCGGCTCCTGACGGGCGTCCTCCTCGCGCCGTTGCGCGACGCCAGTCTGCTAGCAAAACAGGCGGCCAGTCTGGACGCCATATCGGGTGGGCGTCTGACGCTCGGGCTGGGTGTCGGCGCGCGTGAGGACGACTTCCGCGCCGTGCGAGCGCCATTCACGGACCGCGGGCGACGGTTTGAACAGCAGCTCGAGATCATGAAGCGGGTCTGGTCTGGCCAGCCACTGGCCGACGACGTGGGTCCAATCGGCCCTCCGCCGGCTCGGCCCGGCGGCCCTGAGCTGCTGATTGGCGGCCAGGCCCCCGCGGCGATCCAGCGGGTGGCCCGTTGGGCGGATGGCTACATCGTCGGTGGCGGAGACGCAGCGGCGGCGCGAGAGCGGTATGCCCTAGCGGAGGAGGCCTGGAAGGCCGCCGCGAGATCCGGGCGGCCGAGGTTCGTGGCCAGCTTGCCCTGCGCGCTCGGTCCGAACGCGGCCGAGCGGGCGGGGGCCAACGTCCGCGACTACTACGCCTTCCTGGGCCCGCTCGCCGATCGGGTGGCTGGCGCCGTCGCCACTTCGCCAGAGGCGATCAAGGACGGCATCCGGGCCTTCGAGGATGCTGGGGTGGACGAGCTAGTCCTGGGAGCTGCCATCCCCGATCTGGACCAGGTCGACCGCCTAGCCGACCTGGTCGGCTGATTACGCCGCGCCTACGACCTCAAGGGATGGCGCCAGGGAGAGGAGACAGCCTCGGCCAGACTACCGGCTGAGGAGCTGGCTGGGCGAGCTGACCTCGATCTGCGGCCGCCCCTGAAACATGGTCACCGTTCCGCTCACGCACAGCGCGCGGCCCTGGTAGCTCTCAGGCGGCGGCTGGAATCCGCGCCGGTCCCGCCCCCAGATGACAGCCGTGAAGGTGTGGCGCGGATAGGGCGCGTCGTTCAAGAAAGTCGGCTGGCCGCGAGTGCTCGGCTGGTATGACGCCTCCACTCGATTAATGGCGATCGTCGCCTGGCGGCCAGCAGCCTCGGCCGCGCGAGCCGATGGGATGGCATCGGCGCCGCAGGCCGCGCCGGGCCCGCCTGGCGTCGCCACAGGGCCCGCCGCGCCAGCCGGCAACAGCGAAGCGGCTGGACTGGCTGCTGGTTGACCTGGCGGCTGGGAAGTAGGGCTCGGCGGCAGGGTGGCCGTTGCTGACGGCGTAGCCGCGTTCGCGATGGCGGCAATGGGGGCCGGGCTGGCGGTCGCGGGAGATACGGTCGACGGCAGCGTGGCTGGCGAGCAGGCCGCCAGAAGAAGGGCTGCGAACGCTAGTCCCCACTCCCGAAACCTCACCCGTTCACCCCCATTCGTCAAGTACCATACCCTGGACCACGCAGCCCGACCACATCCGCCAAGGAGCGATGAGCGATGAGTGCCGTACAGGTCCATCCGTCGATCTACCGGATCAACGCCCCCTTCGAGGGCGGCGGCGCCGTCCAGAGTTACCTGCTGCTGGGCAGCAAACGGGCGCTGGTCGATACCGGCGTCTCCTACTCGCCCGACGAGAGCATCGAGCCCGCTCTGCGGGCCATGGACCTGTCGCTCGGCGACGTCGACGTGATCGTCAACACGCACGGGCACGCCGATCACCTGGGAGGCAACGCGCGCGTGAAGGAGGCCTCCGGGGCGCCGGTGATGATCCACCGCGACGACGTGCCGTTTACGCAAAACCCGCGGGCGAACTTCGAGCTGCCCACCACAGTGCCGGAGCTAGTCCGACTGGGCGGACGTCAGGACCTGCTGCCGCAGGTGGAGGCGTCGACCCTGCGAATGGTGGGCAAGAGCGTCGGCGTGGACCGTGTGCTGGAGGAGGGCGATCGGGTCGACCTTGGCAACGACGTCGTGCTGGACGTCATCCACACGCCGGGCCACACGCCCGGTTCCGTTTCGCTGTACTGGGAGAAGGAGCGGGTCCTGCTGACCGGCGACTCGGTCCAGGGGCGGGGCTCGCGAGCCGGGATCCTACCCCTCTATTTCCTGGCCGAGGAGTACATGCGCTCACAGCAGCGGTTGTTGGAGCTGCCGCTCGAGCTGCTGTGCCTGGGTCACGCCTTCGGCTGGAGCGGGCCGTTCAACGACCCGGCCCGCCGCGGCGAGGCAGCCAGCGGCACCATCCGCGACGCGTTAGCGTTCAGCCAGCTCATCGATCGCGTCGTCCGCGCACAGCTCGCCGCCCATCCGAACGCCGATCTGCTTGAGCTCGCGCCCCTGGTGGTCGACGAGCTGCGCTACGAGCTCCCGATCGTCTACGACCGCCAGGAGGGTGTGCCGCACCGCTCTCTGGCGCCGATCAACGCCCACCTCAAAGCGGCCAGGAATGAGGAATGAGTCCCGTAGGGCGGACCCGCGTGTCCGCCTCAGGGCGCACGCGTGGGTGTGCCCCTACGGGGGCGTGCGACGCCGCCGCTCCAGCGCTTCTGGGTTGAGCGGGATCGGGACGCGTCGGCCGTCCAGGTAGGCCTCGATATTCTCCACCACGCCGGCGATGTACTCGGCGTAGCTGCCTTCGGCCACCCAGCCGATGTGTGGGGTTAGGACCACGTTCGGCAGACCGAGCAGTGGGTGGCCCGGCGGAAGCGGTTCCTCCATGTAGACGTCGAGGGCGGCGGCCCATAGGCGGCCGTCTCGCAGCATGTCGACCAGCGCCGCTTCGTCAAGGATCGCCGCGCGGGCTGTGTTCACAAGTAGCGCGCTCGGCTTCATGAGGGCCAGCTTCGAGCGGTCGATGAGGCCGCGGCTGAGCTGTGAGAGTCGGAGGTGGATACTGACCACGTCCGCCTCGGCCAGCACCTCTTCCAGCGACCGATACTCCACTCCCGCCGCGGCCGCCCGCTCGGCCGTCAGCGTCGGGCCCCAGGCGCAGACACTCATCCCGAGCGCCTGGCCGATCCGCGCCAGCTGGCCGCCGATTCGACCCATGCCGATCACGCCAAGCCGCTTGCCCGCCAGCTCGCGCCCGACGAACTGGGACCAGCGACCGGCCCGCAGCTCCGCGTCACCATACGGGATTCGGCGCATCGCAGCCACCATCAGGCCGATCGCCAGCTCGGCGGTGGAGGCGGCTGAGCCATCCGTGCCGGCAACCAGGATGCCGCGCTCGGTGGCATCGGTCAGACTGAGGTGGCCGCCCCCGCGCCCGGTCTGGGCGATCAACTCCAGCTTCGGCAGGCGATCGAACAGCTCGGCGCGGAGCGGGATCCGCTCCCGGTTGGCGACCGCGATCTCGGCGTCGCGCAAACGCTCGACCAGATCGTCGAGCGACCGATGCGGCGTGGTATGGATCACCACCTCGGCCCGCCCGCGCAGCCCGGCCAGAGCTGGCGCTCCGGTATAGACGTCGTTGTAGTCGTCAGGAATGACGATCCGCACGCGGCCTGACTCCTAATTTCCCTGATTGTTCCCCTGGTTGCCCTGGTTTTGCCGATTGCCCGGTGCGCTCGGCACTCCCTGGCCGCCGTCCTGCGAGTCCTCCTTCTTCTTCCCCTGGCTGTTGCTTGGCGTCGTGGCCGTCCCGTCGCCACCGTCTTTGACTTCCCCGAAGGTCAGTCCCTGTACGGCACCGAAGGCATCGCCTTTGAATTCATCGACGAAGAAGTTGCCGAAAGGGTGTCAGGGTGATGCGCTGCCCCTTTGACGACTATATCGCTCGGCACGTCGAGGCTAGCAGTGCGGCCCTGCTGGCCGTTCCCAGCCCGGGCAGGTGCGCTGCTCAGCGCCAGGGCGGCCAGGAGGACAGCTGTTGAGCCAACCAGGCCGAGGGCAGGCCCACGTGCGCCGGGCGTTGGCTTCAACATGCAGCTACCCCCTACTCAGTTAGTGCATGAACAAGGCTGCGCCCATGGCTAACGCACGGAGGAACGCGCGAGG
>DASPXK010000389.1:0-2494 GCA_035637315.1 Chloroflexota bacterium | reverse complement strand
GCATTCCACAGACGGATGACGCCGTCGCGGTCCGCGAAGATGATCGCGTCCGGGGCATCCTCGACGATGCGCTTGCAGAGCCACTCACGCTCGTACGTCGCCATGCCTCATGACCTCCCCGTGCGAAGTATTCAACGCATTCGCGATGCTCGACGCCCTGACCGAACCCTGCTATACCCCCACCTGGCCTTCTCAGCCGCAAGCAAGGAAAGCGACATGCGCCGGCTCCTCGCAGCGCCGCCCGCAGAGGTCGACCCCCTCACCGGATCACTTGCCGCCAGGGAGTTCCACAATGGGATCCTGCTCGCCGTGGAGCAGGCCAACCGGGCTGCACACTTGCGCTGAGGGGTGGCTGACGTGAGCATCACTATGGCGGACCGGGAGCGCCACAATCCCTATGTCCGTGCCCAACCTCGCAGCTGGGATGCGGCGGGTGCGCCGTCGTCGGACACCACGGGGTCCTACGAGCTGATCTGCCCGGCCTGCGGTGATGACGGTGGGCCGTACGAGCGGCAGCCGTCCGAGCTGCAGGAGGTTCGCGGGCCCTACCCGAGCGTCAGGGCGGCCAGACGAGCGATGCGCGAGCACCAGGGCGTGGCCCAGACGTAGCCACCCGGCGCGCTCACCGGTCAGAGACGGGCACGAAGTGGCGCTCGGCGCTGCCCACGTAGATCTGGCGCGGCCGGGTGATCTTCTGCCCCTGGTCGAGCAGGCCCTCCTGCCATTGGGCGAGCCAGCCCGGCATACGCCCGATCGCGAACAGCACCGGGAACATCTCCACCGGGAAGCCCATCGCCTGGTAGATGATGCCCGAGTAGAAGTCCACGTTCGGGTAGAGCTTGTGGGTGATGAAGTAGTCGTCCTGGAGCGCGATTCGTTCCAGCTCCAAGGCGATATCCAGCAGCGGGTTGCGGCCGGTCACCTTGAAGACCTCGTCGGTGACCTGCTTGATGATCTTGGCCCGAGGGTCGTAGTTCTTGTAGACGCGGTGGCCGAAGCCCATCAGCCGCAGCTCGCCCGCCTTGACCCGGCGCACGTAGTCGGGCACAAGGTCGACCGAGCCGATCTCGCGCAGCATGCGCAGCACCTGCTCGTTGGCGCCGCCGTGGAGCGGGCCGTAGAGGGCGGCTGCGGCCGCGGCGGCGGCCGAGTACGGGTCGGAATGGGCGCTGCCGACCGTGCGCATCGCCGTGGCCGAGCAGTTCTGCTCGTGGTCGGCGTGGAGGATGAACAGCACGTCGAGGGCATGTTCGAGAACTGGGTCGGGCTGGTAGCGGGGCTCTGAGATCCTCCACATCATGCTGAGGAAGTTGCCCGCGTACGACAGGCTGTTGTCCGGGTACACGTACGGCAGTCCGACCGCGTGGCGGTGGGCGAAGGCGGCCAGGGTCGGGGTCTTGGCGACCAGCCGCACGATCTGCTCGCGGCGTGCGTCGGCGTCGAAGATGCGCTTGGCGTCCGGGTAGAAGGTCGACAGCGCCCCGAGCGTGCCGATCAGGATGCCCATCGGGTGGGCGTCGTGATGGAAGCCGTCGATGAGCTTCTTGATGTTCTCGTGGAGAAAGGTGTGGCTGGTGACCTCCTCGACCCAGGCGTCCAGCTGCGCCGTGGTCGGCAGCTCGCCCTCGAGCAGCAGGTAGGCCACCTCCAGGAAGCTAGCCTGCTCGGCCAGCTCCTGGATCGGGTAGCCGCGGTAGCGCAGGATCCCGCGCTCGCCGTCGATGAAGGTGATCGCGCTGCGGCAGTTCGCGGTGTTCATGAACGCCGGATCGTACGACAGCAAGCCGAAGTCGTCGTCACTGATCTTGATCTGGCGTAGCGCGGTGGCCGGGATCGCACCGTCGACGATGGGGATCTGGTAGACCTTCCCCGTCCGGTTGTCGGTCACCGTCAGCGCGCTGGAGCTCTGAGCTGTAGCGGTCATCATGCGTCCCTCCTGTCCGCCGGGCGACCGGATCGTTCGCCCCCAGACCACCCGCGGCCCGATGGCGGCCGGCGACCCATCAAGACCGACAGGCCCCCGGTCAGGCCTGGGCAAGTACCTCCTGCGCCACGGCCGCGCATGGCGTAGCGGGGTCAGTCGAGCGCGCGGCGCAGGAACCCGGCGACGCCGGCGGCGGCGAGCGCTACGGTGACGGCCGCCAGCGCCGCAGCCGCCTTCCACGTGGTCATGTGGGGGCTCAGCGGCAACATGGCCGAACGGACCCCCTCGCTGGCGTAGGTGATGGGGTTGAACAGCGTCACGACCTGGAACCAGCGAAGGTGCGTGAGCGACGGCCACGGGTACTGGACGCAGCCGGTGAACAGCAGCGGCGTGAGCACCAGCGCGAACATGATGTTGATCCGGTTGGGCGCCACCGCGGTGCCCAGTAGCAGCCCCATGCCAGAGCCCGCCAGCGCGCCAAGCACCATGAACCCGGCAAGGATCCAAGCGCGGTCGGCCCGTAGCGAAAGCGGGCCGATGATCCAACGGCCGATCGGGAACATCAGCGCC
>DASPXK010000388.1:0-4698 GCA_035637315.1 Chloroflexota bacterium | reverse complement strand
GACCCGTACAGCATGTCGATCGTCCTGCTGAACGGCTCAGGCCAGTACGGGAGCCAGTGGGGCATCGCCAGAGCGACTTTTGACCTTGCTCAGCAGGAGGCTCGCGGCAAGGGAGTTGTCATCGCCGTCCTCGATACGAAGATTGACACCAGCCATCCGGCCCTCGCCGGTCGGACCCAGTCGGGTATCGACCTGGTCAGCTCGGACCCGCTAGTGAACGTGGTAACCGTCGGCCGCTCGAGCGGCCACGGCACGTTCGTGGCGGGCGTCGCGCTCCTGGCGGCCCCTGCTTCGAAGGTCCTCCCGGTCCGGGTACTGAACGAGGACGGCTTTGGCAGCGTGGCGACCGTGGCGGAGGGCATCCGGCGGACGGCGGCGGGAGGCGTGGGTGTCATAAACATGAGTCTGGGAACCAGCACCCGCTCGCAGACGCTTGAGGATGCGGTCAACTACGCCCGCAAGCGCGGGATCGTCATGTCGGCCGCGTACGGGAACGAAGGCCAGAACTCGCCGGCCGTGTATCCGGCCGACTCCAGGGGCGTCCTCTCGGTTGTAGCGACCGACCAGCAAGACAAACGCGCCAGCTTCTCCAACTACGGGCGGGCCGCCAGCGTCGCCGCGCCTGGCGTCGGCGTCGTCGGGCCGTACGTCAGCGGCCAATACGCGGTGGGATCCGGGACGTCCTTCTCGGCGGCCTGGGTATCGGGCCAGGCGGCGCTGCTCATCTCGGAGGGGGGCGGCTCATCGGCCGCCTCTCAAATCGTCTCGACGGCGGACAACATCGACGCCGCCAACGGCGGGACCAAGCTGGGCTTCGGTCGCATCAACGCGGCCCGCTCCCTGAAGTAGGGCACGGCATGCCGTGCCCTGGGGCCGTACACTGTACGCCCTACGGGACTCCGAAGATGGCGGCCGCGTTCGCATAGAAGATCTTGTCCTGGTCGTCGGCCGGCATGGCCATCGCCTCGAACACGTCCATCCACGCCGTAAGCTCGCGACTCATGTGGGCGACGTCGCAGTCGGAACCGAAGACCAGCTTCTCCGGGCGGACCTCGCGGTAGATCATCGCTCGGTCTACGATGTGGCGCCGAACGACCTTTCCGCCCGAGATGTCGAAGCTGACGTTACGGCGCCAGCGCGCCACCGCAGCCGCGCTGTCGTACAGGCCATAGCCAAGATGCGCGCCGATGATTCGAAGATTCGGGAACGCGAGCGCGATCGTATCTAGGAAGATCGGCTGCATTCGAGCGGCGCCGCGCGTCGAGCGCCGCGCCATCTGCTCGCCCTCGTGGCTGACGCGCTCGGCCAACTCCATATCGCGAGGTGGAAACAGCAGGTAGTCGATCGGGCCGCCGCGAATGCCGGTGTGGAACAGGATCGGCATGTCCAGCTCTTCGGCCCGCTCGTACAGCCCGAAGTACGCCTCGTCGTCGTAATCGCGCCGCGGCATGGTGGCCTTGAGACCACGGAATCCGCGCTCGCGCAGCCGATCGATGTCGTCAGGACCGTCCTCGTCCAGCGCCACCTGGGCCACCGGAACGATCAGGTCTGGGAACGTTCGCCAGGCATCCAGCGTCGCTTGCCACTCGTCTTCGCCGCGCCGACCAAGCAGCGACACCTTCTGGATGTTGAGGCGCCCACACGTGTGGACGAGCATCTCGAGCTGAAGATCGGGCGAGATTCCCTCGGTTCTGTTGCGTCGCCACGGGTAGTGCACGTGGACGTCGAACACGCGCGGCGGCGCATCTTTGAGATATTCCGCGGCCATCTTGTCCTGGCTCACCTCCCTAGATCTGGCCATTAAACGCCCACTGATGGCTGAGCGTACCAGTTGCCACTTGGCTGCCAAAATGCCCGCTGCCCGCGACGACTACAAGTCCGGGCGGCACCGCTAGGCCATGCTCTTGCTGCTATCATCGGCCGACGACTCACTGTTAGGTCCAGAGGCATGAACGGCCGGGCTTCCTACCACGCCGAGGCGGCCACGTTGGCATGATGAAGGTCACCTGCTGCGTGTAGGAGATGGCACCAGCGATACGACGAGTCGGAGTGAGGCAGGTCGCGGCGGGACCGCTCCGCGCACACCAGTTCCTGGACGGGGTCGCCAAAACGACCCGAACGCTCCTCCCCGCGGAACTGCGAGACTTCCAGCATCGGCTGCGGGGCCCGCTCGTCAAGCTGCACTATGAGGACCGCAGCCAGCACTACGAGATCTGGCTGCGGCGCTCCGCCAGCTTGGTTGAGCTGGGGCTGCACTTCGAGGCGAGCGACCGCGATCGGAATGCCCGCATGCTCGACTGGTTCAGCGAAGAGCTCGCGCTGATCAAAGGGGTGCTCGGGGAGCGGACCGAGGCAGAGCCGTGGGATCGAGGGTGGACCCGAGTCCACCGTGTCCTGGCGCTCGAGCCGCTCGACCTCGCCTTCCAGCAGCGGCTCGCCGAGCAGCTCGCCCAGACTATCGAGTTGCTCGAGCCCCTGCGGCGAGAAGCAAACGAATGAGTGGTGGGCCTGAGGTAGGGAGCGCTGCTTGCTGCGCCCTGACATGGGCGCAGCAAGCGCGCGCCTACCTCAGAACTCGCCGTCGTTCCTCCCAGCGAACCAGCGCGCCGAGGGCCCGGACGGCGCGGCTGGGATCGTCGAACACCGGCACGCCCCGCTCCTCCAAGGTGGCACGGGCCATAGGCGGCGCCAGCAGCCAGTTGGCCAGCACCAGGCTCTCGCTCTCCGCCGCAACGCTCGAGATCGCTTCGACCAGCGTGTCGGCGTACTCGGCCAAGGGGCCGTGAAACGGAATCACGGTGTCCACCCCCGGATCGCGGGCGACCGTCGCCAGGCAGCCGCGCAAGATTCCCGGATCGTTGAGCGGCTGTGCGGTCGTGTCGACGGGGTTAGCCGTCGAGCCGAACGACGGGATGAGCTCGGCCAGCGCCTGCCGGGTCTCAGGTCTGAGCTCGGTCAATCGCAGGCCCGCCCGCTCGATCTCATCCGCGAGGATGACACCCGCTCCGCCCGACACCGTCGAGACGGCCACGCCGGGCCCACGCGGAACGCGCCCGACGGTGGCGAGATAGGCGATGTCCAGCATCCCCTCGATCGTCTCGGCGCGGATCACCCCAGACTGGCGGAAGGCGGCGTTGTACACGCGGTCGCTGCCAGCCAGTGACCCGGTGTGCGAGCGGGCGGCGCGCGCGCCGGAGGGCGAACGACCGACCTTGAGCAGGATGACGGGCTTGCCGGCCGCGAGCGCTCGCCTGGCGCCACGAAGCAGGCCCGAACCGTCTCGGGCCGTCTCTAGATAGCCCAGAATGACGTCCGTCTCGGCGCTTTCGACGAGAAAGTCCAGATAGGTGGCGAAGTCCGTCTGGGCCTCGTTGCCGGAGCTGATGTAATAACTGAAGCCTAGCCCGCGCTCGCGCGCCATGGCGTAGATGTACGCGCCCAGGGCGCCGCTCTGGCTGATGAAGGCGATTCGACCGGGCCGCAGATCGACCGAGTCGAAGGTCGCGGTGAAGGTGCAGGCCGCGGCGAGCGGGAAGTTAACGAAGCCCAGGCAGTTCGGGCCGCAGAGCGCCATCCCGTAGCGCTCGGCTGTCTCGACCAGCCGCTCCTGAAGGGCCTGGCCTTCAGGGCCGGCCTCCCCGAAGCCGCCGCTGAATACGACGGCGGCCCGAACGCCGTGCTGCCCACACTGCTCCAGCGCATCCGGGGTGGCCGCGGCGGACAGGCCCAGCAGCGCCAGATCGGGCGACTCCGGCACCGCGCCGATGGACGGGTAGCAGGTGAGTCCGGCAATCTCCTCGTAGCGCGGGTTGATCGGGTACAACTTGCCCCGGTAGCCGTACTCGAGCATGAACCGCAACGGGCGGCCGTTGATACGGCTGAAGTCCGCCGACGCCCCGACGATCGCTATCGAGCGTGGATTGAGCAGGGGCGCCAGATCGGGCTTCGCCACAAGGCCCATCGTACCAATTCGGAACGCCTAGTCAGTCGTCTGCCCGGGGCATTGGTCATCCTGAGCACGTTTTTGTCATCCTGGGATCCCTGGTAGGATGGGAGAGGGGGTTTCACATGGCTCAGATCCAGCGGCCGACAGTCCTGCTGACCGGCGCCACCGGCTACATCGCCTCGCAGCTCTTGCCCGTGTTTCGCCAGCGCTACCAGCTGCGGCTGATCGACGTCCGAACGACCGATCGGGACGGCGAGGCCGTCGAAGGCGTTCAGGTCGCCGACCTGGTCGAAGCGGACGACACGACCCTGCGGCCCCACTTTGCGGGTTGCGACGCGGTCGTCCACCTCGGCTACCACCGCGGGCCACGAACGGCCGAAGATTGGCGGGCCCGCCAGTACGAGCCCGAGCGGCGTAACGTCGATATGGCCCAGCGCGTCTTTCAGCTCTCGCTCGACGAGGGCGTGCCACGCGTGGTCATGGCCAGCTCCAACCACGCCGCCGACTGGTACGAGCACCTGATCCACGTCGGAAAGATGGACATGGTCGACCCGGACCGAACGCCGCCACGCTCCGACAACTATTACGGCTGGGCAAAGCTCGCTTACGAGGGCCTGGGCTTTCTGTTTGCGACCGGCGCGCTCGGCCGAAAGCTGGAGAACGTCCAGATCCGGATCGGCGCGCCGCGTGAGATCTCGGCCAGGACGTTCTTCCCGAACGGTCCCCGCTCCGCTGGCGACGCCGTCACGTAC
>DASPXK010000387.1:0-27129 GCA_035637315.1 Chloroflexota bacterium | reverse complement strand
TGGGATTCCGTGCTGGCACCGATCCCTGCTTGGGATGTCTGGACCTCTTGGCCGAGGTAGGCCTGGATGACGCTCGGGTCTGAACGGACGTGGTCCGGGCTGCCCTGCGCGATCAGCTGCCCGAAGTTGAGGACCGAAACGCTGTCGGCGATATCCATGACCACGCCCATATCGTGCTCGATGAGGACAACCGTGACGTTGCGCTCTTCGTTGATGTCGAGGATGAAGCGGGCCATATCCTCTTTCTCCTCGACGTTCATGCCGGCCATCGGCTCGTCCAACAGCAGCAGGCTGGGCTGCATGGCGAGCGCTCGTCCGAGCTCGACGCGTTTCTGCAGTCCGTACGCCAGGGTACCCACGGTCTGCCTGCGGATGGCCTCAATCTCGAGGAAGTCGATGACCTCTTCGACGATCTCACGATTGCGCACCTCCTCAGCCTGGGCGGGTCCCCAGTAAGCGCTGCACGAGAAGAGGCCCGCTTTCATGTGGACGTGCCGCCCGAGCATCAAGTTGTCCAGGACGGTCATGCCCTTGAACAGCTCGATGTTCTGGAAGGTGCGGGCGGCGCCGAGGCGGGCGATCTGGTGCGGCCGCAGCCGAGTGATGTCGCGTCCATCGAAGATCAGACGTCCTGAGCTGACCGGATACAGGCCGCTAAAGGCGTTCAGCAGCGAGGTCTTGCCGGCCCCGTTTGGACCGATGATTGCCGCGATCTCGCCCTTGTGGACGCCTACACTCACCCCGGCCAGGGCGACCACACCGCCGAATCTGAGATGAACGTTTTCGGCCGCCAGTTGCACTGGCGCGGAAGCGTTCTCGCTTGGCATCCCCTCGCCCTGAGCTGGCCTGCTTGATACTATCGGAGCATATGGTAGCGGGAAACGTGGTCGCCAGGGTTGAGAGTGTGTCCGTTCAGCCTGACGAGGAGCCGATTGGGCAGCTCAGTGACCTCGAACGCCTGGCGCAGCGTCGATCGATCGAGTGACGTAATCATTGGCAACAGGTTGTCGCGCGCCGTGCAGTGGCGCGGCCGCCTAGCACTCGTCACGATCGGCCTGCTGCTGCCGGTCTTGCTGCTCGAGGCCGTGCTGCGGGTCTTCGGGCCGGTCCTACCAGGCGAATACCAGCTGGGGTCCTGGCTTGTGCCCGATCCAAGGTACGGACATTTCCACGCGCGGGGTGTTGGCGTGTGGCTGCGAACCTCGGAATTCGTCACCTACGTGCGGACGAACCAGTCCGGGCTCAGAGGAGAGGAGGTACCGTCCACCAGGGCGCCTGGCGAGGGCCGAATCCTGGCCCTCGGCGACTCGTTCGTCGAGGCGCGGCAGGTCCGCGAGCCCGAGACGGCGACGAGTCTTATCGAACGCGCGTTGAACAGAGGCCCGCAGTCGAGCTGTCGCGTGCTCAACGGCGGCGTGGCGGGCTGGGGGACCGGCGAGGAGTACGTCTACCTCCAACAGGAAGGTCTCGCGCTGCGGCCAGACCTGGTGATCATCTTCTTCTACGTCGGGAACGACGTCGCCAACAATCTGCGTCGGCCAAGCGGCCAGGCCCCACAGCATCGCGGTCCGCCATTCCGCGTCGATTCCCAGGGTCGACTCCAAGAATTGCCATTCGAGCCGCCCGAGCAACCTTCGGCACCCCTGGCCGTGCTCCGCGGGTACTCGCGCGCATTCAACCTCCTCGAGTCGGGCGTGCTCAGCAAGCTGTTCGACCGCGAAGATGACGAGCGTGAGCGGCCCGATGCGGGCAAGCTGGATCTGTTTTCCGTTCGAGAGACCTCCGAGCGGCGCCAGGCCTGGCAGGTCACCGAGGCGCTGCTGGCCGCGATCCGCGACCAGACGCGCGCGTCCGGCGCTGAGCTGGGCCTGGTGGCGATCCCGGCCAGCTACCAGGTGTACTCTCGCGAATGGGCGAGGATAGTGCCCCGTGCCCGCGGGGCCGATACATGGCAGCCGGATGTGCCCAACCGCCGGCTAGCCGAAGTGGTGGCCGGGCTGGGCATTCCGTACCTGGACCTGCTGCCGGCCTTCCGGGCCGCCAGCGGCCTGGAGGCGGAGCGGCTCTACTTCCCGATCAACGCGCACTGGACCCCGAGTGGCAACCGCCTGGCGGCCGATCAGGTAGTCCAGTTCCTCGCCGCCCATCCAGAGCTCCTGCCAGCCGGCTGCCGCTGAGCCTTGCTTACCGCACAGTAACGATACTCACCCTATCGCCTCGAGGGAGAGGGGGCCCGGGCCTGAGGGCGCCGGGCTCACGCTGACGATGGCGCCGACTGCGACCCCTAGCCTGGCCGCAGCACTGCCGCTGGGAACGGCGATCTCGAGCAGGCCGCTGCTGCCGATCAGGGCGATCAGGTCCACGTCCTGCTGAAAGTGTGGCGACAAGCCCGCAATCGCTCGGTCGCCGATCCGGATGGTCGCGTCGGGTGGCAGGGCCGAGCCCTCCAGATTCGTGATCAGGTTGCCGAAACGGTCGACATAGAGGATCTCGCCCTTGGTCTGACCCTCGACCTCGACTGGTCTCGGGAAGGGCAACGTGCGGATCGCCTCGATGCGCTCGCCCAGCTCGTCGAGGGCCACGCCGCGGGACAGGTGCGCGGCAACGGGGCCGAACACATCGCGGCCGTGAAAGGTGGCACTGACCTCGGGCCGCCAGAATCGGGGCCGGGAGAGTGAGACGGCGCTTGCGCCTTCGCCCAGCCGAAGCCGGTCGCCGTCAGGCTCGAGCGCCAGTTCGGCACCGCGGACGAGTCGCAACAGGGCCCATCCGAAAAGCCCGTTGTCGGGTCCGACGAACCGGTATCCGCCGGTCTCGATGGCTATGGCCCGGCGCTGGCCGCCGACTCCTGGATCGACCACGGCCAGGTAAACGGTGCCGCTGGGAAAGTAGGGCACGCTGGCCATGAGAAGGAAAGCGCCGGACCGGACGTCCTGGGGCGGAACGGCGTGAGAGAGGTCGACGATGCGCGCCACTGGGTCAATCGAGAGGATGACCCCTTTGACCACGCCAACATAGCCGTCGTGGAGGCCGAAGTCACTAAGAAAGCAGATCAGTCCGCTCATGGCTTCCCGGCGGCTCGAGATCGCCAGATTCGTACAGTGCCAGGATCGGGCCGGCGGTCTCCGCGCGAAGGATCCGCGGCCCGAGCGAGACGAGCCCGGCTCCAAGATGCTCGACCACGTTCAGCTCGGCCGACGTGAAGCCACCCTCCTGCTCGGTGCCCGAGCCGTCGAAAAGGACGATCGGCTCGCCCGCTCGCAGCCTGAGCACGCGCGCCATCTGATGAGCCAGTGCACCGTCGAAGGTGACGCGGTCGCCGTCCGGGTGGGCATCAGCGCGGGCCGCGGCGCTCGGACCGACGAAGAACCTGTGGCGAAAACCAGCCATCAGCTGTCGAGCCTTCAGCAGTCAGCCATCAACCATCAGCTGACTCCTGACAGCTGACAGCTGATCGCTCGCTCGCTCGCTTGACGACAATCGCGACCCAGCCGCCCTCGGCCCAGGTCTGGACGTGGTCCCAGCCTCGGGCGGCGTACGCCTCTCGTACCGCCATGGCGCCAGTATCGAGAATGCCGGATAGCAAGGCCAGCCCGCCTGGCTTCAGCCTGGCGGCCAGTCTCGGCTGAGCGTCTTTCAGGACGAGCGCAGAGATGTTAGCGGCCGCGAGGTCGAACAGCCCATCCCGGGAGCGGGGCGTGTCGAGGCTCCCGTGGCGAACCTCGACCCGCGTGGCAACGCGGTTGCGGCGCACGTTGTCCTGGGCGACGCGGACGGCTACGTCGTCGACGTCCAGGGCGAGGACGCGGGCGGCGCCGAGCCGGACGGCGGCGATCGATAGGATCGCCGAGCCACAACCAAGATCCAGGACGCGCTGGCCGGGACGCAGGTATTCCTCCATGAGAGACAGGCACATCCGGGTCGTTGGGTGCAAGCCAGTCCCAAACGCCATCCCCGGATCGAGGCGGATGACCAGGTCGTCGGGCCTTCGGGAGCGGTGCCGCCAGGAGGGAACGATCACCAGTCGGCAGCCGACCCGATGGGGATAGAAGAACCGTTTCCAGGCCTGGGCCCAGTCTTCCTCAGCCAGGGTGCGGGTTTGGAGCAGCTCGACGTGCCGCAGCCGGCCGAGATGCCAGACTGCCTCCTCGAGCAATCGGCGACGCTGCTCGGCCTCCTCATTCAGCGCGAGGTACGTCTTCACGACGACGTTACGGTGCGGGTCGACCCAGCCCCCATCACCATCCGGAGCGTCCCGGACGGGCTGCTCGATTGCGACGCCGCGACCCCAGCGACCGAACACCTCGGCCACGGCATCCGCCGCTTCCGGCTCCGCGACCGCGCTCAGCTCAAGCCAGCTATCTGCCATCAGCGATCAGCTATCAGCAGCGTGTACCTTCTGCACACTGCTCCGACGCGGTGGAACGAACGCCGGGCGTCCCGGCTGACGGCTGACAGCTGTCAGCTAACCTATGAACGCGTCCTTGACCTTCTCGAAAAAGCCCTTGTTCTCTTGTGGGGCGACACGGCCGTCGAAGGTGCTGGCCAGCCTGCGGAACAGGTCCTTCTGGGTGGGCGTCAGCTCGGCCGGGATGACCACACGCAGACGGACCAATAGGTCGCCGCGAGCGTGATCGCGGAGGTAGGGAACACCCTTGCCGCGCATGCGGACGGTCCGCCCACTCTGGGTGCCGGCCGGTACCTTGATCTGGACCGAGCCGTCGAGCGACTCGATCTCCAGCTCGTCGCCGAGCGCCGCCTGGGCCACGTTGATGGGCAGCTCGACCAACAGGTCGTTCCCCTGGCGGCGGAAGTAGCGGTGGGGTTGGACGTGAATGACCAGGTACAGGTGGCCCGGCGGCCCGCCTCGGGGGCCGGGTTCGCCCTCGTTGGACAGGCGGATCTGCGAGTTGTCGTCGATCCCAGCGGGGATGCTTACTCTGAGCGTCTTGGTGATGCGCGCCACGCCCTGGCCGCGGCACTCTTTGCACGGGTCCTGAATTAAGCTGCCCTCGCCGCGGCAGCGCTCGCACATACTGACGTTGACCATCTGGCCGAAGATCGACTGATGGGCGCGTCGGATCTCGCCGGTTCCATTGCACTGCGGGCACCTGATCGGCTCAGTCCCGGGCTCTACTCCGCGCCCGCCGCAGTGTGCGCACAGCTCGTGCTTCGGATACGAGATCTCCTTCTCGCAGCCGAAGACGGCCTCCTCCAGGGTGAGGGTGACGTCGGTGCGCAGGTCGGCCCCACGTTGGACTCGGCTGCGACGGCCGGCCCGGGTGGAGGCCCCGAAGAAGCTCTCGATGATATCCTCGAAGCCGAAGCCGGTGAAACCCCCCATGTTGCCGTTTCCGAAGCCTCGCTCCGTGGCGAGATGGCCGAAGCGGTCGTACAGCGTGCGCTTCTCACCATCGGACAGGACCTCGTAGGCTTCCTGCACCTCCTTGAAGCGCTCGGCGGCGCTCGCATCGGGGTTGACGTCCGGATGGAGCTGGCGAACCAGCTTGCGGTGGGCCCGCCTGATCTCGTCGGCCGTCGCATTCCGCTCGACGCCGAGCACCTCGTAGTAGTCGCGCTTAGTGGTCGCCATGCAGGTTGGCTCGGTCTCCTATGTGCCCCTCGTCATACTCGGCAGTGCTTCGCGGCGAATTATGCCACAGCCTGGCCGGCTGCTCAGCGCCCGGCGGTCTGCTCGGAGCCGGCCGGCGTGGGCTCATCGCCGACGGCGGAGGCTTGGCGCGGCTTGCCGACCTTGACGAGGGTGGCGCGCAGCACTTTGTCGTGGAATCGATACCCGCGCTGCAGCTCCGCCACGACGCTCGTCTGCTCGCTTGGGTCCCCTTCCTCCTCGCGTAGGACTGCTTCATGGAGGTACGGGTCAAAGTCCTTGCCCAGGGCCTCGATCGGGCCGAGGCCACGGCTCTCCAAGATCGCGAGCAGCTTCTGCCAGATCATGGCGACGCCCTCTACCCAGGTCAGCCTCCTCAGTTCGGAAGGAATGGTCTGGAAGGCGCGCTCGAAGTCGTCGACGATGCGCAGCAAGTCGCCGGTGAGTGACGCTTCCGCCAGCCGCATCGCCTCTCCCCTCTCCTGATCGGCGCGACGCTTCCAGTTCTGGAAATCCGCTGCCGAGCGCTGCCAGTTGCTGTGGTATCGGTCGGCCAGCTCCTTGGCTTCGGCAAGTTCGTTCCGAACATGTTCGATCTCGGGTGGGGTCGCGTCAGCCTCGCCAGCCACGGCCGTCGAGTCCGCGGCGTCTGGTGGGGCTGGCTCGGCTTTCCGTTTACGTGGCATGGCTCTCCCCTACGTTCCTGGACCTCCCCTCGATGAGGGACTCGGCGACCAGCAGGTCCATCAGACTGGCCATGAAGCGAACCATCGCCACGGCACGCCAGTATGGCATCCTGGTTGGTCCCAGCACGCCGAGAACGCCCTCGACCTCGTCCACGACGCCGTAACGAGTCAGCACGGCGCTCGTGTCGCGCATCTGTTCGAGCGGGTGTTCGGCGCCAATGACGACGAGGACGCTCCTGGCGTCGAGCGCCTGGGAGAGCAGTTGTCCCAGGACGGGGCCACGCTCCAGGACCTGGATCAAGGGCAGGGCTTTGTGGCTGTACGTGAACTCCGGCTGGCTCAGCACGTGCCCGAGCCCCTCGTAATAGATGTCGTCGAACGTCTGCTGGTCGGCCTGCTCGACGATCCGGGCGATCACGTCGGCTGCCTGGCGTTCGACGCCTGAGAGGCCCTGCGCCAGACGCGCGACTTCGTCCGCGGTCCTGCCGTCTAACAAGCGTGTGAGCTGGTTGCCGATCCGGTCGAGGTCGTCGCGCTCGGAGCCGTCTTGAACATGGAGCACCTGCTGGCGGACGGCGCCCGAATGCAGCAGGGCCGTGATCAGGACGACACTCTCGTGGACCTGCACGAGCGTCACGCGCAGCACTCGCGCGCGGGCCGAGGTCGGCGGCGTGACGACCGCCGTGGCTGGGACCGCGTTCGCGAGAACGGTCGAGGCCAGGTGAGCCCAGCGGTCGATGTCGGGCTCGACCTGGTGAAACTGGTGACGGATGGTTCGCTGCTCGCCGGGCGTGGGAACGGTCGTCTCCATCAGGTGCTCGACGTAGAAGCGATAGCCCGTGTCGGTCGGCACGCGACCGGCGGAGGTGTGGGGATGTGAGATCAGGCCAAGCTCTTCGAGCTGTGCGAGCTCGTTTCGGATAGTCGCGCGGCTGTAGGTCGGCTCGTAGCGGCGGACGATCGCATCCGACGACACCGGCACCGCCGTCCGAACGTAGTCCTCAACTACGTGCTTGAGCATCCGCTGGCGCCTGGACGAGACGTCCACCGACGACCTCCCCGAGGGAAGAGGGCGCGCCGCGGAACGCCAGCGGCGCGCCAAGGCCCCACGCCCCACCACGCCTAGCACTCTCAGCCTTAGAGTGCTAAGCCAGCCTTGCCTAACCTATATCACCGCGTTCCGGACGGTGTCAAGCGCCCCGCCCCGGCCGGACTGACGACGGACGACAGACGATAGACGACTAAAGGCCATATGGTGGGTCGTCTATCGTCTATCGTCCGTCGAGCATGAAGAGTGAGTCAACCGGCGATCGCTGGCATTCGCTGGCCACGTATCTGATGCTGGCTGGCGCCGCGGCCGGGTGGGGCGTATCGGCGGTCGCGGTGAAGTTCTCGGTCGAGGACCTGCCACCATTGACGGTCGCCTGCCTGCGGTTTGGGCTCGGCTCGCTCCTCCTCCTCGCGGTCCTCTGGCGACGGGGTGAAATTTGGCACGTACCGCCGCCACGGGCTTGGCCGACCCTGCTTGGCCTGGGCGTGCTGGGTGTGACCGCGTTTGGCGCGCTCTTCACCGCCGGTTTGAGGTGGACAGGCGCCGCTGAGGGCACGCTGATCCACGGCACGAACCCGCTGGTGACGGTACTGTTGGCGACCGCCCTGCTCGGTGAGCGACTGGGCCTCATCCGGCTGGCCGGCGTCGTACTGTCTCTGGCTGGACTGGTGATGCTGGTTCTCGGCGGCCCCGGCCCGTGGGGCCAGGGGGACTTCAGACTCCTCGGCGACGTGCTGATGATCGGTTCCGCCATCTCCTGGGGCAGCTACTCAGTCGGAGTACGGATGGTGATGGGTCGTTTCTCGCTGACCGAAACGAGCGCCTACTCCGTATTCGTCGGCGCGCTGCTCCTGATCCCGTTCGCCTTGTTGGAGATGTTGCGAATGCCGCTTGGCGAAGTGCGCCCCATGACCTGGCTGGCGATCGGCTATCAGATCGTAGTCTCATCCTGTCTGGCCTATCTATGGTGGAACGAGGGAGTCCGCCGTATCGGCGCCGCGCGGGCGGCGGCCTTCAGCTACGTTACGCCGGTCACCACCATCGTCGCCGCTGCAGTTCTGTTGGGTGAGCGGCTCGGCCCGCTGCAGATCCTCGGCGGGGTGATGGCCCTCGGGGGCGTGGTGCTCGTCAATCGCGGCCCGCTTCGGCCGAGCCGGTCACACGAGGGGGCGCGATGAATCGGCCCCTACCCAGGCCCGGGGATTTCGACTACACCGGCTTGCCGGGTGGCACGAACGGTCTCTCTCCGGGTGGCTGGGGCGCTGGCTGTGGTGCCGGGGCGGGGGGCGCGGCCGGCGGCGCGGCCGGAGGCGGGGCAGGGCGCACGGGCGCTGGCGTTGGAGTGTACGACGCCAGCCGCTGCCGAGCCTCCGCTCCATCAGGATTGACCTCGAGGGCGCGCATCAGGACCGGCAAGGCCCCGTCTCGATCGCCGGCGCCCAGCAGCCGGTCCGCCTTCGCGACGAGGAGCGCGTATAGCTTCGCACGGGTGTCGCGGTACCCGGCGTCGACTTGCATGATCTCCTCGAGCGCAGCTATGGCGGCCTCGTCATCCTTGCCCCAGCTTGCCTCCATGCGGGCCCAGTTCTTGGCTAAGACGGCCTGTTTCTGGCCGTCCATCGCCGCCCCATCAGCCGGCCTGAGCTGGAGTGCCTCGGTGTACTCGGCGTAGCCATGGTCGAAGTCGCCCTGGTCCAGCAGCGCTTTGCCGTAGCCGATGTGGGCCTGGTAGAGCGCGTCGTCCAGCCCGGGTGTGGCCGGGTCGGTCTGCTTGATCGCGTTCAAGAGCGCGAGCGCCTGGACGAAGTCTCCGGCCTCGAGCGACGCGCGAGCTGTTTGCAGCCTCTGCTGCGGGCTGGGCGTAGCGGGGGGCGAGGTGGCCGTCGGAGGCGCCGCCGGTGTCACGGTGGCTGGCGCCGGGGGGGCTGTCGGTGGCGGGGCGGCCGTCACGGCGGGGCCGGAGGTCACGGCTGGCGCCGCGGTGACCTTGGCTGGCGCCGGGGTGGGCGTTGTCTCGCCCTGGGGCCCGACGACGCCGAGCTGATAAAGGACGAACGCCCCGACGGCCACAAGCGTGATTACGACGACCGCCGGCCCGAGTATCCAGGCTGCTCGAGGGCGCGCCTGGTCGACTGTGACGGCCGTGCCCGGGCCCATGCGTAGGGTAGAAGCAGGTGGCCCGGGCCGCCCGCGCTGCTGGCCCGGGATCGGTGGCGGGGTGAGGGTACGCGCGGACGCGGCCGGGCGCGCTTGCGAAGCGGACGCAGCGCCCGCGCCGGCCGGCGTCGCCGGCACCGAGCTCACGGGGCCCTGGACCGGAGCGGTGCCGGGTGGGGGTGTGCCTGGTGCCGATGGAGCGGACCAGGGTGGCGTTGGACGAGGCGTAGTGGGCCGCTCGGCGGGTAGCGTGGGGTCAGTGCGGGCCGACGCGAAGTGCGGCTCAAACGCCTGACGGGCCGCCCGGACCAACTCGTGGGCGGTGGCGAAGCGGTCCTCGGGCGCCTTGGCCAGCGCCTTGTGCAGGACCGCCCCCAGGGCCGCGGGCAAGTCGGAACGGAGGGTCTGAATTGGTGGCGGTGCCTCATGGACGTGCAGGTAAAGCAAGGATGGCGTGCTGGCGCCGCTGAACGGAGGCCGCCCGCCCAGTGCTTCGTAGAGCAAGACTCCCAGTGCGTACAGGTCGGCTCGCTTGTCGACGGGATCGCCTCGCGCCTGCTCTGGCGACATGTACTCAGGCGTCCCGATGACCATGTGGGTGGCGGTGAGCTGGCTGTGCTCGGAGGCGCGCGCGATGCCGAAGTCGGTCAGCGTCATTTGCTCGCCGGCCTCGACCAGGACGTTGGCCGGCTTCACGTCACGATGCAGGACGCCCCGCTCGTGGGCGAAGTCGAGTGCCTCGGCGACCTGGCCGATCATGTTTAGGGCTCGCCCTGGCTCCAGCGGGCCCTCGCGACGCAACAGCTGGCCTAGGGTCTCTCCGTCGATGAATCGCATGGCGATATAGAAGAGGCCATCCGACTCGCCGACGTCGTAGATGGTGACTATGCGTGGATGGCCCAGGCTGGCCGCGATGCGCGCCTCCTGCTGGAAGCGCTTGACGATGATCTCGTCGGCTGAGAGCGCCGGCTGGAGGATCTTGAGCGCCACTGAACGGTCGAGACCGATCTGGTGGGCCTTGTAAACGGTCGCCATCCCGCCACGGCCGAGGTGGCCGACGATGGCGTAATGGCCGATCTGTTTCCCGATCAAATCGATGCCTCCGGGTGAGCCCCGGCCACGGTCGCCGTCTCCCCGAGGCCTCGCGGAACGGTACCCCGCCCCTACCGGTACGACTCGCGGCGGCACGATCATAACAACGCGCCGCCTTTGACTCAAGGGACCGAACGGACGGTAGGACCGTAGACGACGGACAGACGACGACCGACGACAGACGGGGCTCGAGTGTCCGTCGTCGGTGTCCTTCCTGCGATAATCAGCCTTGGCAGGCTGAGGGAAGGGAGGTGGCGCGCTTGCGGGCAGACGAGAACATCCGCCTGACCAGCTTCAGCCACGGAGCCGGTTGAGCGTGCAAGCTCAGCCCGGCTGAGCTTGCGCAGGTCCTGCGCCACCTACCTCCGGCTGTCGACCCGCGCTTGATCGTGGGTCCAGCCACGGCCGACGACGCGGCGGTTTACCGCCTCGCCGACGACCTGGCGCTGGTCGCCACGCTCGACTTCATCACGCCTGTCGTCGACGATGCCGAGACGTTTGGGGCGGTGGCGGCGGCGAACGCGCTCAGCGACGTATTCGCGATGGGCGCACGCCCGATCTTCGCCCTCAACGTGGTCAACTTCCCGCGTGACCGGCTGCCGCTCGAATGCCTGGAGGCCATCTTGCGCGGAGGCGCCGCCAAGGCCAGCGAGGCTGGCATCGTTATCGCCGGTGGCCACAGCATCGACGACCCGGAGCTGAAGTACGGCCTGGTCGTCATTGGGACGGTCCACCCGGAGCGCGTCGTCACCAACGCTGGCGGGCGGCCGGGCGATCTGCTCGTGCTAACCAAGCCGCTCGGCATCGGCGTCATCACAACGGCCATCAAGGCTGACCGCGTCGAGCAGCAGACAGTCGAAGCGGCGGTCGAGATGATGACGACCCTGAATCGGATGGCAGCCGACGCCATGCTCGAGGTCGGGGTCGACGCGGCGACCGACGTGACGGGCTTCGGGCTGCTCGGCCACCTTGCCGAGATCTTACGAGCCAGCCGAGTTGGGGCACGCGTTCACGCCGACCGTGTGCCGATCCTTGGCGGCGCCGCCGCACTTGCCCAGCAGGGATTCGTGCCAGGTGGGAGCCGAGCCAACGCCGAGGCCTTGGCAGAGGTGGTTCGCTGGGCGCCCGAGGTCGACGAGACGACTCGACTGCTGTTGTCCGACGCGCAGACTTCGGGCGGTCTGCTCATTGCCGTGCCCCCTGAACGGTCAGGCGATCTGGTCGCCAAACTACGCGCCGCGCGGACGCCAGCGGCGGCCATCATTGGCGAGCTGAATGACGATCGGGGGACTATCAGTGTAGGCCGCTAAACACGCCTCGAGCGCTCGTGCCGGTCCGCAGAGGGTTTGTTTATAGTACGCGCCGTGCGCCTGCCGCTCGTACTGGTGGCCGACCCGGTCGCTGCCGAGGGTCTCGACGTCTTGCGGCCCCACACCGAGCTGCTAGTGCAAACGGGACTCGAGCGGGAACAGCTTCGGGAGGCAGTGCGCGAGGCCGACGCGCTACTCGTTCGCAGCGAGACGCAGGTCACCCGGGATGTCCTCTACGCCGCCGAACGGTTGCGGGTGATCGCCCGGGCTGGGGCGGGGGTCGACAACATCGACGTCGCCGCCGCGACCGAGCGAGGCGTGTTGGTCATCAACGCGCCGGGTGGCAACACCATCGCGGCGGCCGAGCACACGATCGCGATGCTCCTGGCGGCCGCGCGCCATATCGCGCCCGCCGACGCGGCTCTCAAGCGCGGCGAATGGGCCCGCTCACGGTTCGTGGGCGTGGAGGTGCGGGGTAAGGTGCTCGGGATCATCGGTCTGGGGAGGGTTGGCACGGAGGTGGCGCGGCGGGCGCAGGGCCTGGAGATGCGAGTTTTGGTCCACGATCCCTACGTCTCGGCCGAACATGCTCGCCGGCTGGAGATGGAGCCGGCCGAGCTGGACACGCTGTTGAGCCAGGCTGACTTCGCGACCGTGCACACCCCGCTCACAGAGCAGACCCGTGGGCTGCTCGGCGGCGCCGCGCTGGCACGCATGAAGTCCACCGCGTTCTTGATAAATTGCGCTCGCGGCGGGGTCGTAGATGAAGCGGCACTGTTGGCCGCACTCGATAGCGGACGACTCGGCGGCGCGGCGATCGACGTCTTTGCCGAAGAGCCCGCGACAGACAATCCGTTGGCTCGCCACCCGCGCGTCGTAGCCACGCCGCATCTGGGCGCCTCGACTGTCGAGGCCCAGGAGGCGGTGGCCCGCCAGGTGGCCGAGCAAGTCCTGAACGTGCTCCAGGGTAAGCCGGCCCAGTTCGCCGTCAACGCGCCCTCGCTTGCGCCAGAGGTCGCTCAGCTGCTCAGCCCATACGTGGACCTGGCTGGTTTCCTGGGCAGTCTGGCGATCCAGCTCGCGGACGGCCGCTTTCGAGCGGCGACCATCACCTGTCGCGGCGAGCTGGTCGAGCACGATACATCCATCCTGACCGCGGCCGCGATCCGCGGCCTGCTGGCTCCGATCACCAGCCAGCCGGTCAACCTGGTCAATGCCTCCCTGATCGCGCGCTCCCGCGGGCTGCGCGTCTCGGAGCAGCGCACGGTCGATTCGGAACCGTACACCAGCCTGGTGGAGGTGGCGGTGCAGACCGAGCGAGGCGAGACTCTGGTGGCCGGGACCGTGATGCACCAACAGCCACACGTCGTTCGGATTGGCGAGTTCTCGATCGACCTGGTTCCGACCGAAGGCTACATGCTGCTGACTCGGCACCGGGACCGGCCTGGCATGATCGGAAAAGTCGGAACGCTGCTGGGCGAGGCGGACGTGAACATCTCGTCCATGCAAGTTGGCCGCCGTGAGCGACGTGGTGAGGCGATCATGCTGATCTCGGTCGACGAGCCGGTTCCGGCTGATCTGCTCGCCCGTCTGCGGGCGATCGAAAGCATGGACTCCGTACGGGTGATCCAGCTGCAGTGATCAGCGTCTGGAGGCCGTGGCGCGCTCTTCAGCTTATCGATCGGCTGGAATTCGACCTGGACCTGCCGCCGACGCCTCGCTCGCTCGAGCGCCTGGACGCCTGGTTCGACCGCCTGACCGAGGGCCAGCGCATCGGCGTGGTGTTGTTCGCGATGCTGTTCCTGGCCGCGGGCTCGATGTACTGCCTCGGCCTCGGCAGCACCGTGCTCGTCAATCGGACGGAGGCCGCGCTCGCGCTGCCGCTTCCGGCCGAGACGGTGGCCGAGGCCACGCTTGAGCCGACCTGGACACCGCTCCCGTCAGCCACGCCGACCTACCCGCCTCCACCGTTCCTGAGCCTGCCAAGGACTGGCACGCTGCCCACGCCGGTGCCCCCACCGCCAGTCACTCCGCTCCCTCAGCTGCCGCGGCCCCTTGCCCCGGCGGTGGAGGTCCCACAGCGTCCGCGGATCGTTGCCACCCCGGAGCCAACGACTCCGCCGAACAGAGTGGCGGTCACCCCGACCCGCTCAGGGACCGCCGCTCCCAGCGGCCTCCCGCCGCAGACGCCGAGCGCCACCCAGCCCGCTGGCGTGCCGAAACCGACGACAGCGGCGCCGGCTGTCGCCCCAACGGCGACCCTACCGCAGAGCAAACCGACCGCCCCGCCGCTCTTCAATCCGCCGACCGTGCCGCCCGCGCGGGCCACGACGACACTGCCGACCGCGGTCCCGAAGACTCAGACCCGCTAGCCTAACGGGCTATCAGCCATCAGCCGCCAGGACCTCGTGATGGCTGACAGCTGATGGCTGATGGCTCGTGCTATACTGCGGGCACACGCGCTCGTGTCGGTCGCTGGCTTCGCGTACACTCTTTACCGTCGTCCGGAGGCGTTCGCGCATCGCGGGCCCGCGTCGACGTCGATCAGGTGGGGAGTGTGCAGGGCAAGGACTTCGTCGGCGTCGGCGACCTCGACCGCTCACGGCTGGCGGCGGTGCTGGCGCGAGCGAGCGAGCTAAAGGCGGACCAGCGCGCCCGCCGCCCCCATCCGCTGCTGACAGGTCGCACTCTGGCTCTGGTCTTCCAGAAGCCGTCGTTGAGGACCCGTGTCTCTTTCGAAGTCGGAATGGCGCAGCTCGGGGGCCGGGCCCTCTACCTGTCGCCCAATGAGATTCGGCTCGGAGAGCGTGAAGACGCAGTCGACGCGGCGCGGGTGTTGAGTCGAATGGTGGACGGCATCGTCGCGCGCACCTATCTCCACGCCGACGTGCAGACGTTGGCCCGCAACGCCGCGATCCCGGTCATCAACGGGTTGTCCGACCGCGAGCACCCGTGTCAGATCCTGGCCGATCTCCTGACCATTCGGGAGCGGGTTGGCGGCGACCTGCTCGGCCAGGTGATGGCGTTCGTGGGTGACGGCAACAACGTGGCCCACTCGCTGATGCTGGCGGCGCCCATGGTCGGTTTGAATCTGCGCGTTGCCACCCCGCCCGCCTACCGCCCGGATCCTGAGGTCACCAGCCAGGCGATGGAGGAGGCGCGGCGCGCTGGGACAGAGCTGCGGGTGATGGATGACCCGATCGAGGCGGTCGGCGGAGCGAGGTTTGTGTACACCGACACCTGGTTCAGCATGGGCCAGGAGGACGAGGCCGAGCCGCGGCGGGTCGCCTTCGCGCCATACCAGGTGAACGACGAGCTGCTCCGGGCCGCAGGTTCAGAGGCGGTGGCGATGCACTGCCTGCCCGCCCATCGGGGTGAAGAGATCGCACACAGCGTTCTCGACGGCCCCCGCTGCATCGCCTACGAACAGGCCGAGAATCGCGTCCACGCGCAGAAGGCGCTCCTGGCGCACCTTCTCGGTCCGTGGACCTGTTGCGGGAACGGCTAGCATGGAGGGCCTGCTCCATGCGATCTCGACAGCGCTGGCTCAGCTGGACTGGCGCAGCCTCGTCGACATCCTGATCGTCGCGGTGATCGTCTACTGGCTGCTGACGCTGATCCAGGGCACGACCGCGGTCATGCTGGTGCGAGGCATCGTGGGCCTGCTGCTGGTGGGCACAGTGCTCGGCAACCTGTTCAATCTGACCGTTCTGAGCTGGGTGCTACGAAACAGTCTGCCCGCCCTGATTGTGGCGGTGCCGATCCTCTTCCAGCCTGAGCTCCGCCGGGCGCTCGAGCAGGTTGGGCGGGCTGGGGGGTTTCTGCCCCACGCGCCGGTCCTGACCAACTCGGGCCGCGTGGTTGACGTCGTGGCGCTCGCAGCTCGGCGCCTGGCCGAGCGACGCTGGGGCGCGTTGCTCGTGCTGGAGCGCGAGACAGCGCTCGGCGAGTACGCCCAGACGGGCGTAGAGATCGATGGCTCCTTGTCGGTCGAGCTGCTCCTAAACATCTTCTATCCCAACTCACCCCTTCACGACGGGGCGGTGATCGTTCGTGGGGATCGTCTAGTGGCGGCTGGCTGTGTGCTTCCCCTGGCCGCGGTGCGGGCGAATTCGATGCATTACGGCACACGCCACCGCGCGGCCCTAGGAATCACCGAGCAGACCGACGCGATCACGGTGGTGGTCTCGGAGGAGACCGGCCGCATCTCGCTGGCTAACAACGGGCGGTTGGTGGCGAATCTGGACGAGGGCAAGCTCCGAAAGGTCCTGGGCATCCTGTATCGGCCGCCAATGGGGGAGCAGCTTCCGGCCTGGATACGCGGACGCACTGCCGCGAAGGTGTAGGCCATGGCGCTCGCACCGGCTGAAGCGCCACTCCGCCTGAGGATCGATCTCGGTCGCCTAGTGCTCGCCGTGGCGCTCGCATTCGCCCTCTGGATCGTGGTCCAGAACGAGCAGAATCCCGATCGGACCGACATCCCAAGCTTCGCGATCCCGGCTGAGATCGTCAACACGCCGCCGGGGCTGGTTGTGGTCAGCGAGCCGCCCCAGATCCAGGTGAGGGTGCGGATGCCGAGTGACTCGTGGGGCTTGCTGCGGCCCGGCAGCTTCAGGGCGACAGCTGACGCATCTGGGGCTGCGCCGGGCTTGAACGAGCTACCGGTGAAGGTCGAGGCGCTGGAGCAGCAAGTTCGCTCAGTTGACCCGATTCCACCCCGCGTGAACGTGGCAATCGAGGAGATAGGCGAGCGAGTCGTGCCAGTGCGGCTGAACATCAACGGCAGCGTCCCGTTCGGCTATGCGTATTCCACCCCACGGATCACTCCCGAAAACATCACTATCGCCGGCCCATCTAGCGGCATCCGGCGCGTCGAGGCCGCGGTCGTCGAGCTTCGGCTGGATGGCGTCACGGTGAGCCTGAACGCCACCTACGCCCCGCGTCCGGTTGACGCACGGGGTGCCGACGTTCGCGATGTCAGGATCACGCCGGCCACGGTCAACGTGGAGGTTCCGGTCGCCCAGCAGGTGGGCTACAAGGAGGTCGGCGTGCGGCCGGTGATTCGCGGCCGGGTGACGGCCGGCTACTACCTGGAGCCGGTCGAGCTGGAGCCTTCGACCGTCACCGTGGTGGGCTCGCCGACCACGCTGGGCGGCGTCAATTTCGTCGACACCGAGCCGATTGACGTGGGCGGGATCTCCAGCAGCGTCGTGCGTCGGGTCCAGGTGCTGCCGCCCCAGGGGCTGGCGCTGCTGCAGCCGCAGCCGATCAGCGTGACGCTGCGGGTCACACCGCTGACTGTCACCCAGACGGTGAGAGTGGTGCCCACGGCCCAGAACTTGGGCACGAGCCTCCAGCTTGCCGGCGACCTGCCCCAGGTCGACATAACTCTTTCGGGCCCAGCCCCAACCCTGCAGGCCCTGAGCCCGCGGGACTTCCGAGTGGCGCTGGAGCTCGGGGGTCTGCGAGCGGGTCGCCACGAGGTCGAGCCACGCGTGACAGTCCCTGCTGGCTTCACGCTCGAGCGCGTCGACCCGCCCCGCGTCACGGTCGTGCTCAGAGAGGAGCCCACGCCGACGCCGGGACCGCTCTGAGGCACGGGGCATGAGGCATGAGCAATGAGTCGAGGGGTGGAGGTCAGGAGCTAGTAGGACCGAGCCGGCCGGTCTCTCAGTCCTCAGTCCTCAGTCCTGAGTCGCCTTCGGTTCGGCCAATCGTCGCCATCGTCGGACGGCCTAACGTTGGCAAATCAACGTTGTTCAACCGCCTGATCGGCGAACGGCGGGCAGTGATGCATGAGGTCCCGGGCACGACCCGTGATCGGCTGTACGGCACGGCCGAATGGCGGGGCCGCGAGTTCACGGTCGTGGACACAGGGGGCATCGGCGTCGAGCCCGATCTGGCTGGGGCGCGGCAAGGGGCTAGGGCACCCCGATCTATCGGGATGCCCCTACAGGTCGACGTGCTCGCCCAAGTCCAGGAGGCGATCGACGAAGCCGATCTGATCTTGTTCGTGGTTGACGCGGCCAGTGGCCCGCTTGCGGCTGACGCCGACGTGGCCGAGCTGTTGCGCCGCACCCGCAAGCCGCTCGTGCTGGGCGCGAACAAGGCCGACGGTGGCCGGCGAGGGCTCAATAGCGTTGAGTTCTTCGAGCTGGGCCTCGGGGAGGCGTTGCCCTTCTCCGCGCTGCACGGGACCGGGACCGGCGACCTGCTGGACGAGGTGGTCGACCGATTGCCGCCCACCCAGGCGCTCGCCGAGGACGAGGCCGATCTATCGCTGGCGATCGTCGGGCGGCCGAACGTCGGCAAGTCGTCCCTGCTGAACACGCTGCTGGGCAAGCAGCGCACGATCGTGAGCCCGGTCCCAGGTACCACCCGAGACGCGGTGGATACCGAGCTGACCTTCGCGGGCCAGCGTGTCCTCCTGATTGACACGGCCGGCATCCGCCGACGTGGGCGGATCCGCCAGGGAGTCGAGAAGTTCAGCGTGCTGCGGGCGGTCCGGGCGATCGAGCGGGCCGAAGTGGCCGTCCTGGTGGTCGACGCGGTCGAAGGTATCACGGCCCAGGACACGCACGTGGCCGGCTATGTTCAGGAGGCTTACAAGGGCTTGATTGTGGCGGTCAACAAATGGGACGTGATCGAGAAGGATAACGGCACGACTCGGGAATTCACGGCTCGAATTCGGCGCGAGCTGAGCTTCGTCGACTGGGCGTCACTGGTGTTCATCTCGGCTCGAACGGGGCAGCGGGTGCCGCGCGTTCTGGAGATCGCGCGCCAGATCCAGGCCGAGCGGGACAAGCGCGTACCGACCCCGAGGCTGATCGAGCTCGTCCGCGACGCGGTGGTGCGCCACCCGCGCACCGAGCGCGGCCGCCAGCTCAAGATCTATTACGCGACTCAGTCGGGCACTCGCCCGCCAACATTCGTGTTCTTCGTCAACGATCCCAAGCTGCTCCACTTTTCCTACCACCGCTACCTGGAAAACCAGCTTCGGGCGGCCTTCGGCTTCGAGGGCACGGCGATGCGGCTCGTTTTCAGGGGACGGGGCGAGGCCTGATTGTCATCCTGAGCGAAGCGAAGGATCCGCTTTTCTGGACGACGGGCACGGGTCCTTCGCTTCGCTCAGGATGACAAGAAAGGCTCAGGATAACAATGAGGGCTCAGGATGACAAGAAAGGCTCAGGATGACAAGAAGAATCGGGATGACAAGGCGGGTATTTAAGCAAACGGCGGGTCCAGCAGATACCAGCGGCCGCCCTCGTCGACCAGGCGGACGACGGTCGTGCTCTTCCAGCTTTCGCCCGAGAGCGGGGTCACCTCGGCCAGGATCGTGGCCCGCGCCGTGGTCCGCGATGTGCCCAGCGCGCGCGCGAGCAGTGAGGGGTTGCCGAGAGCGACCAGCTCGAGGCGGTAGTGATTGCCGAGCTGGTTCTGGACGCGCTCGCGGGCGGCCGGCCGAACGCTTGGCGCAACCGCATCGAGGGCGTCCTCTAGATGGTTGCTTTCCACGTTATCCAGGTAGGCACGAACCGTCGCCTCGGGGGCGCGCTGGCCCGCTTCCCAGAGCGGCCCAACGAGGGCCACGAGAGCGCTGGTGAGTAAAAGCGCCAGGGCCAATCGGCGGCCGGCGACGGGATTAATTGTGAACATTTGGTGCCAATTGTAAACGTTGAGTAAAGAGCTTGCGAAACGCCGCAGCAGCAGGGCAGAATGTTCCAGGTCTCTGAGCACTCGGTGAGTTATCCTCCTCGCTGGAGTCGGCGGTGGGCCTGACGCGCCTGGCGATCAACCGGCCGCTCGCGATCTTGATGTTGATCGTGAGTCTGGTGCTGATGGGCGGCGTCAGCTTCACCAAGATGAAGATCGATCGCTTTCCGGCGATTAGCTTCCCGGCCGTCTTCGTCTCGATCCCGTATCCGGGTGCCGCGCCAACCGACGTCGAGGACCTCGTCGCCAAGCCGGTCGAGAACTCGGTCTCGGGCCTACCGGGCATCGATACGATCACATCGACCTCGTCGGAGGGCTTCGTCAGTCTGGCCATCCGCTTCGTCGAGGGCACGGACACGAACCAGGCGGCGCTCGACGTGGAGCGGCGGATCGCGGCGGTCAAGGGGCGGCTGCCGGAAGATGTCGGAGCGCCCTCGGTGATCAAGGCCGACGCGTCGGCAATCCCGATCATGAACATCGCGATGTCCGGCCGGCGCTCGCTCAGCGAGCTGTTCGACGTCGCCAACGATACCGTCCTGCCCCGCCTGCAGTCGGTCGACGGCGTGGCCGACGTGACGCTGGTAGGTGGCCTCCAGCGCGAGATCGAGGTGAAGGTCGATCCGCAGCGCCTACGCGCCTACGGGATCTCGCTCCAGACGGTTCAGAACGCGCTCAATAAGGAGAACGTCAGCAGCCCCAGTGGTCGACTGAACGAGGGGCCCAGCTCGCAGAGCATCCGCGCCGTCGGCGTCTTCCGGACGGTCGATGACCTGCGTAACCTGACCATCCAGGTCAACCCGCGGGTGGTCAGGCTCCAGGATGTGGCAACGGTCGAGGATGGCTTCCGCGAGCAGACGCGCCTGCAGCGCTACAACGGGCAGGACGCGGTCGGCTTCATCATCACCAAGCAGGCTGACGCGAACAGTGTGCGGGTCGCCGACAACATCAAGGATACGCTCGCCACCCTTCAGCGGACGCTACCGGTTGACGTCAACATGACCATCACCAGCGACGCGTCGATCTTTACCCGCCGCTCGCTCGAGGCGGTGATCAAAGACCTCAATATCGGCGTTGTTCTGACCGGCATCGTGCTGCTGGTCTTCTTGCACACCTGGCGCAACACCGTCATCGTGCTGCTGGCCATACCCACCTCGCTGATCTCGACGTTCCTCGTCATGTTCTTCTCCGGCTTCAGCCTGAACATCATCTCGCTGATGGCGCTGGCGCTGACGATTGGAATCCTGGTGGACGACTCGATCGTGGTGCTCGAGAACATCACTAGACACCTCGACCTCCGCGAGCAACCGCGCGACGCGGCGCTGACCGGCCGCAGCGAGATCGGGTTAGCGGCGATGGCGATCACCCTCGTCGACGTCGTGGTCTACCTGCCGGTCAGCTTCATGAGCGGCAATATCGGCCGCCTCTTCAAAGAGTTCGGGATTACCATCGCGGCGGCCACGCTCTTCTCCCTATTTGTCTCGTTCACCCTGACCCCGATGCTGGCGTCGCGCTGGCTGAAGGGGGGCGAGGAGCACGGCTTGCTGGCGCGCTTCGGCGCGGTCTGGGACCGCGGCTACGACCGCCTTGCGCGCGGCTACCGACGCCTGCTGGGCATCGGCCTCAAGGCCCGCTGGATGGTGGTGGGGATTGGCTTCTCAGCCCTCGCCGTGAGCCTGATGATGGTCTATTTCAATATCATCGGCTCCGAGTTCGCGCCAGTCGAGGACGACAGCCTGTTCACCGTCAACGTGACGATGCCGCCCGGCACGTCGCTTCAGGGGACTGACGCGACAGTCAAACGCCTCGAGGAGGCGCTGAGCAAGATCCCCGAGATCCAGGGGGTGTTCACGTCGGTCGGGAGCGCGGGTGGCTTTGGCGGCGGCTCCCAGAGCGCGCGCGGCGCGAACATCGCCGTTCAACTGGTCGACAAACGGTCTCGCGATCGCTCGATCTTCCAGGTCCTGGCGGATGCGCGGCGAATCTTCCGCCAGTTCCCCGACGCCCAGATTCGGGCGACCGTCTTCACCCCCCTCGCGGGGGGCGGTGGCGGGCTCAACATCCGGCTGCTCGGCGACGACCTCGATAAGCTGGGCTCGATCGCGGACCAGGTCGAGGGCGCGGTCCGCTCCGTGCCCGGCGCTGTCGACGTCCAGAACAACGCTCAGCAGCGCGACCCCGAGGTGCGGGCGGTGCTGGACCGCGAGCGGCTGGCTGACCTGAAGGTGAGCGCCAATAGCGTCGCGACCGTCCTGCGGACCATGGTCGGGGGGACCGTCGTGACCCAGCTTCGGCCCGACGGCGCCAATCAGATCGACGTCAGGGTCATCGCCACGGACAGCGAGCGCGCATCGCCGAATCAGCTGGGCGCCGTGCCGCTGCTAGGCGATTCCGGGAACCTGGTTCGCCTGGACCAGGTGGCGACGCTGGTGCGAGACGCGGGACCGGCCCGCATTCAGCGCACGGATCGCCAGCGTGTGATTGAAGTCAACGCCAATGTCGCCGGACGATCGCTTGGCGACGTAACCCGCGACCTTCGGGCCGCGACCAACCAGATCCCGCTGCCGGAAGGCTATCGGATGGTCTTCGCCGGCCAGGTCCAGCAGCAAGAGACGGCCTTTGCCACCCTGCTGCAGGCACTCTCGCTCTCGATCATCCTGATCTACATGCTGATGGTCGCGCTGTACGAGTCGTGGCTCACGCCGTTCGCGATCATGTTCAGCCTGCCGGTTGCCTTGGTCGGGGCGTTTAGCTTGCTGCTCGTGACGGGCAACACGTTCAACATCTTCTCAATGATCGGCATGATCATGCTGATGGGACTGGTGGGCAAGAACGCGATCCTGCTGGTCGACTTCACCACCACGCTCCGCAAGCGAGGCCTGGCGCGGACTGAAGCGCTCCTGGAGGCGGGGTACGTCCGACTGCGGCCGATCCTGATGACGACCTCGACGATGGTCTTCGCCATGCTGCCGCTCGCGCTCAAGCTCGAAGAGGGCGGCGAGTCGCGCGCCCCGATGGCCGTGGTGATCATCGGCGGGATCCTTAGTTCGACCATGCTGACCCTTGTCCTCGTACCGGCCGTCTACACCATCCTCGACGACGCCAGGGAAGCGGTGGTCGCCGCGCGGGCGCGAGTCTTCCGGCGGGCGCCGGTACCAGCCCCCGCGCCGAGCCCCGCTCACCCTGTCGGCGCGCGGCCGGCGCCTCAGAGGCCGATGCTTGCCAGTCCGCCCCCCGCGCGCGGCGGCGCCGAGGACTGAGCTTCGGTCGGACTATCGCCGACCGATCACTGGCCCGGGTGCGGGCGCCCCTACAGCGGACGAGCCGCCTGCCCCTCCTCGCCGCGCCCTGTCCTTGACTGCCGTGGACCCTGGCTCTAGAGTCTCCCGCGTCAGTTGGGAGGAGCACAGAAGCCGTGCGTGTGCCCACGAATGCCCCGATGCTGGGCAAGATCCTGCGGCTGTCCGTGCAGCCGGGCGACCAGGTGCAAGAAGACGACACGATCCTCGTCCTGGAGGCGATGAAGATGGAGATCGAGGTGGTCGCGCCCGCGTCCGGCACCGTCGCCGAGATCAACGTGGGGCCGGGTGAGGCCGTCGACGAGGGCGACTTGCTCGCCATCATCGAGTCGCCCGACTGATGAGTCAATGAGCGAGCTGGAGCTCGGTCTGAGCGTCGCCGTCGTGAGCATGCTTGGCACACTCGTCGCTCTCGCCATCGTGGCTGCCCTGATCTACGGGCTCCACCGCGCCTTCCCGGGCGAGGAGTAGGGGCACGGCCTGCCGTGCCCGCGAGCGATGAGTCGCCCCGAGACCTTCGACTGATCGATGGAGTCGGCGCTTGGCTCCGGACTGGTGAGCCTGGTTCAGGGGCTGCTTCACCTGTCACCCGGGCACGTGCTCATGCTGGCGGTGAGCGGCGGGCTGCTCTACCTGGGCATCAGCCGCGGCCTGGAGCCACTCCTGCTGGTGCCGATCGGTTTTGGCGCACTCCTCGTCAACATCCCCGGCAACGGGCTGATGGAAGAGCACGGCGTGCTGCGCGCCATCTACAACGCCGGGGTCGCGACTGAGATCTTTCCGGTCCTGATTTTTCTGGGCATCGGCGCCATGACCGACTTTGGCCCGCTGTTCGCCAATCCGAGCATCCTGCTCTTGGGCGCGGCCGGCCAGTTCGGGATCTTCCTGACCCTGATCCTGGCGCTGCTGCTGGGCTTCCCCCTGCGCGAGTCGGTCTCGATCGGGATCATCGGGGCGATGGACGGCCCGACCGCCATCTTCGTCACGTCTCAGTACGCCCCTCACCTGCTCGGCGCGGTCTCGGTCGCGGCGTACTCGTATATGTCGCTGGTCCCGCTTGTCCAACCTCCCATCATGCGTCTGCTGACCACCGAGCGCGAGAAGAAGACGATCATGGCGGGCGGGCGCTCGGCCAAGGTCTCGCACCAGGCGCGGGTTCTGTTTCCGGTGGTCGTGATCGTGGTTGGTGGGCTGATCGCGCCGCAAGGCGTGCCGCTGCTGGGCACATTGATGCTGGGCAACCTGCTGCGCGAGAGCGGTGTGGTCGAGCGCCTCAGGAGCGCCTGCGAGAACGAGATCGCCAACGTGGTGACGCTGCTGCTCGGGCTGAGCATCGGCGCGACGATGCAGGCCGAGGTGTTCCTCAAGCCTCAGACGCTGCTGGTGTTCGGGCTGGGATTCGTGGCGATCGTGCTGGATACCGCGCTGGGGCTGCTGTTTGGCAAACTGTTCTACCTGTTGAGCGGCGGCAGAGTGAACCCGCTCATCGGCGCGGCCGGCATCTCGGCCTATCCGATGGCCGCCCGAGTGGTGCAGAGCTTCGGCCAGTCGTACAACCGCAAGAGCTATCTGCTCATGCATGCCATGGCGGCCAACACCGGCGGCCAGCTCGGCTCGATCATGGCAGCGGCGGTGATGCTGGCTGTGCTGGCGGGATTCGGGGTGGTATGAAGGCTGTCATTCTGAGCGCAGCGAAGGATCCGCGATCTGGGCGTGGGGCACGGATCCCTCGCTTCGCTCAGGATGACAACTGCAAGTACTGGGACTAGAAGGTCATGCCTAAATCGAGAGACGAGATCCAGGCGAAGCTCCATGGCCTCAAGGAGCAGGTCCTGCAAGGCGAGCCGAAGGCCGTCGAGCGGCAGCATGCCGAGGGCAAGCTGACCGCGCGTGAACGGATCGAAGCTTTGTTGGACCCCGGCTCGTTCGTCGAGGAGTTCATGCTGGCCGAGACCCATGTGACCGAGTTCGGGATGGCCGCACGGCGGCGTCCGGGCGACGGCGTGATCGTCGGCCACGGAACCGTGGAGGGTCGGCCAGTCTACGTCTACGCCCAGGACTGGACCGTGATGGCCGGCACGGTTGGCAGCGCCCACGGCGACAAGATCACCTATGCCATCGAGCAGGCGCTCAAGCTGAATATGCCGGTGGTCGGGTTATGGGACTCGGCGGGGGCCCGAATTCAGGAGGGTCTGGACGTCACCAGGGCGATCGGAAAGATCTTTTTCGCCAACAGCATCGCCTCGGGAGCTATCCCGCAGATCTCGGCCATCATGGGCCCTTGCATCGGGGTGGGCTCCTACTCGCCGGCTCTTACCGATCTGGTCGTGATGGTCAAGGGCACTAGCCAGATGTTCATCACTGGGCCTGCCGTGCTCAAGGAGGTGCTCGGCGAGGAGGTGACGATGGAAGAGCTGGGCGGGGCGAAAGTACACGGCGAAGTGTCCGGCTGCGCCGACCTGGTAGCCCAGGACGACGGCGACTGCCTGGCCCGGATCAGGCGACTGCTGAGTTTCCTGCCCTCGAGCTGCAACGACCTGGCCCCGCGGCTAGAGACCGGCGACGATCCGGAGCGCCTTCTGGACGGTGTCGACCAGCTAGTCCCGGCCGACCTGCGCAAGCCGTACAACATCGTCAAGGTCATCGAGCGGATCGTGGACGACGGCGAGTTCTTCGAGCTGAAGCCTCGCTGGGCACGCAACATGGTCGTCGGCTTCGCGCGGCTGGATGGTCGCAGCGTTGGCTTCGTCGCCAACCAGCCGATGTTCCTGGCCGGCAGCATCGACGTGGACGGGGCGGACAAGGCCGCTCGGTTCATCAGGCTGTGCGACGCGTTCAACATCCCGCTGGTCACGCTGGTCGACGTGCCCGGCTTCCTGCCCGGGCTGAAGCAGGAGCAGGCCGGTATCATCCGCCACGGGGCCAAGATGCTGTACGCGTACTCCGAGGCGACGGTGCCCAAGATCACACTCTATCTGCGAAAAGGGTACGGCGGGGCCAAGCAGGCCATGTGTACCCGTGAGCTGGGCGCCGACCAGCTCTTGCTCTGGCCAGGAGTAGAGCTGGCGGTGATGGGCGCCGAGGGCGCCGTTAACGTGCTGTACCGACGTGAGATCGAGGCGGCCGACGATCCAGAAGCGGTGCGCCGGGAGAAGATCGAGGAGTTCGGGGAGCGCTTCTCCGGCCCGTTCGAGGCGGTCGCCAAGCAGTTCGCCCACGCCGCCATCGAGCCGCGAGAAACCCGTCGTCGGCTGATCAAAGCTCTTCGCCTCCTCGAACACAAGCACGAAGAGCGACCGAGAAAGAAACATGACGTCATGCCGGTGTGAATTGAGAATTGAGAAACTGGTGCGATGACCAGCTCTAAAGCAATGGACTCGGCCAAGAAATATTCAGGCGCGCGCTTTCGATTTTGCTCGCCGAATCGTGAGGCTCTGCCTTCATCTCGAGGAAGGCGGAGGCATTGGCCGTCAGCTTGCCAGGCAATTGGTGAGATCCGGGACCTCAATAGGCGCCAACCCTTGAGGAGGCCGATGCTGGTCAGAGCAGAGCAGACTTCGTTTCCAAGTGCGGAATAGCGCTTAGGTAACTATCTCAAATCGGCCGGCTGAGGCATACTCGGTCCCACTGCCAACGGACGGAGCCAGCCGTGCCACGGAGACGACCGAAGCCCCTGCCGACCATCTGGCGAGCACCCGACGCCCTCTGGCGTGTGGTCGAGCGGGTCCTCGTCGAGCTTGATCCGCCGAAGCGCACCGGCCGCAAGCGGATCGACCCGCGCGGAGCGCTGGACGCGATCATCTTCCGCCTGCGGAGTGGGTGCCAGTGGAACCGCCTGCCGCAGGAGTTCCCGGACGACAGCTCGGTCCACCGCACGTTCCAGCGGTGGGTGCGGCTGGGCGTCTTCGATCGGATCTGGGCGGTGCTCTTGGAGGCCTGCGAGGACCTCGGCGGCTGCGACTGGGAGTGGCAGGCCGCCGATGCCGCGATGAGCAAGGCCCGTTTTGGGGGGACCTGGTCGGCCCGAACCCCACGGATCGTGCCAAGAACGGCGTGAAGCGGAGCCCGTTGGTCGAGAAGGATGGCGGTCCGCTGGCTGTGGTCGTCGCCGGGGCCAATATCCCCGACGCGCAACCGCTGGCTGCCACGATTGAGGCGGTCGTGGTCGAGCGCCCCGAGCCTGAGCCTGACTGGCCCCAGCACCTGTGCCTGG
>DASPXK010000386.1:0-1602 GCA_035637315.1 Chloroflexota bacterium | reverse complement strand
CGGACACCGCGCGCTAGACCTCCCGCCCGAGTTCATCCGTCACAACGAGGAGGACCCTGGCTGGCTGCGCGCGCTCCCGGACCAAGTGCAGTGGCTTGCCCACCGTTGGTCGCTCACCCTCGACCGCCACTTCGCTGAGATCGCCATCAACTACGTCGCGCCCGCGACGCGTCGCGATGGCACACGCTGCGTGCTCAAGGTGAGCCGCCATATCGGAGAAACGCGAAATGAGATCGCGGCACTGCTCCTCTGGGATGGCAGTGGCGCCGCCCGACTGCTGGAGGCTGACCCAGACATCGGAGCCCTGCTCACTGAGCGTCTCGATCCGGGAGCGATGCTGGTCGATGTGGCCCAATCGGACGACAACACCGCGACTGTTATCGCCGCCGACGTCTTGCGCCAGCTTTGGCGTCCTCTACCCGAGCGCCACGGCCTACGTCCACTCGAAAGCTGGTGCGCCGCCTACGAACGCAACCGAGCGGCGCTCTCCGGAGGCGCCGCCGGGTTCCCTGCTGCGCTGTTCCAGCGCGCTGACGCGATGCGGCGCGACCTCCTTGCCTCCACCGACACGCCGGTGGTGCTCCACGGCGACCTACACCACTTCAACATCCTCCGCGCGCAGCGTGCCGACTGGCTCACAATCGACCCGAAGGGACTGGCCGGCGACCGCTGCTTCGACGTCTGCCAGTTTTTGCGGAACCCGCACGAGGTGCCACCCAGTGTTAATGGCCGCCGACTCGACATCTTCTGTGCCGAGTTGGGCCTTGACCGAGAGCGCACGAAAGCCTGGTGCTTTGTCCACGCGGTGCTCGATGCATGCTGGGACTTCGAGGACGGAAAGCCGTGGCAGCGCACCGTCGCTTACGCCGAGGACACGCTCTCCTTCTAGAGCGGGTCCGGCAAACGTCCCTCGCCAGCGACTTGCCCCAATGCTCGATAATCCATGACAAGCTCGAGCCGATCTAGGCTAGGGTCCGCGATCTCGTCGGGCGTCGGCGCGGCTTGCGCGCCGAGCAGGGCCCCCAGGTCGAGATGTGGATCGGCATCTCGGCCGAGGAGAACCCGAAGCGCCGCAAGCCCAACATCTTCGGCTGGGTCTACAACCGCTACCCGCTGCGTGAGCTGGGCTGGACGCGGGGGCGCTGGGAGGAGTGGCTCTGGGAGCACTACCGCCGGCGCGTGCCGAACTCGGCGTGCATCGGTGTCTTATGAGGAATACAGAGTCAAGCAGCCCTTAGGCGCAGAAGGCTGCAATGATCAATGGGAGTAAGATGTGGCCGTCGAGGACACTCCTCGGTGGGGATCCCAACAACGAGTCGGTGTGGCCTGGTCGGGGGAAAGGGTGGAACGCGAGCGGGTTGCCACGCACTTCCGCCAGCTACGTCGGGGGTATCGCGCGAAGGCTCTCCAGAGCGGCTTCGTCGTCCGCGACGGCGTGACGGCCGCCCTCCTCGCTGCCCGGGGGATGCCCGGGCCCGAGGCGATCTTTGAAGGCCCGAACAACGCTCTCGGCGCCTTCTCGGACCAGCCGGACTACCGCGAGTTGACAGCCGCCATCGGGCAACAGTTCGAAATCATGGGTACGAGCATCGAGAAGCAGGC
>DASPXK010000385.1:0-39306 GCA_035637315.1 Chloroflexota bacterium | reverse complement strand
ACGGCGCCGTCGAGCGCGCCCAGCGGACTCACACCGAGGAGTTCTACGAGTGCAGTTTCGCAGCCCCGACGGTGGCCGAGCTGGGCGCCCAGCTGCGAACCTGGGAAGTCGTCTACAACACCGTGCGCCCCCACCAGGCGCGCTCGGCTACCTCACCCCACTGGAGTTCGTCACGGCCTGGAATCGTCAGCATCCGAGAAAGGAGCAGGTGTAACGGAGGTAGCGAACGAGCACACCCCCTTGACAATCGTCTCGCAAACGAGTAGTCTCGGCATGGCAGGCTTGGCGGCGGTCCGCCTTAGGCGGGCCAGCACCCTCTGTCCTCGTCGGGCGACACTCGGATGTCGCGGCCTTGTGGCGACAGCCTGGGGCCGGCTGGTCGCGGCGGACGTGGGGGAAGCAGGAGGTGGCGAAGGGCACGACATGCGGCGCGACTCCCACGTGGAATCGTGGCGTGATCATCCCATCTTCTTACGCGGCTAACGTTCACCCCTAACTTGAGGAGGTTCCGAATGCGGAAGGCATTTTCGATCGTTGGCGCCGCCCTGCTGGCCGTGAGCATGTTCGCGACGCCAGCTAGTGCCGCCGGCAGCGCGTCTGGCTCGTGTGGCTACTCGGCTGGCAACTACGGGGAAAATAGCCTATTCCCCGGCCCGATCAACCCTGAAAGCGGGACCGTGCCGGCCATCTTCTACCAGGTCAACTACTCCGGCGTGGATGCCCCGACCACGCTCGGTGTGCTGATCCGCTACAACGGCGAGCTCGAAAGCCAGGTGGGCCTGGCCTCGGCGACGGCGAGCAACGCGTCGGGCAGCTTGACGGGCAGGTTCGGCGCGGCGTCCTTGATCGACCCCGAGAGGGAGGGCGCGGGCTCCGGTAGCCAGCGAGGGGGCCCCACCAGCAACCGCGTCAAGGCTTGGCGAGGCGGTACGGCCGGTCCGGGCGGCAACCAGTCGGCCCACTCGACTGGTAATGGCGCGGTATCGACCCGCTATAACCGGGTTCAGGCAGGAAACAGCGGGTACGCGGGCCTGGGCGGGGTCACGCCCGGCCTGTACGTTTTCTACGTCTATACGGGCGAGGAGAGGGACACGGCGGAGGGTCGGCGGTTCTTCGCGGACGAGAAGAACTTCCTGGGCCGTTTCTCCTGCGCGGTCGAGGATAACCAGAAGTAGCCCGTCTCTCCATCGACCGACCAGAGGGGCCCGGTCCGCTGAGTAGACCGGGCCTCTCGTTTGCTACCCAAGGCGCGTGCTGGGGTACCCTTGAGTCGTGGGTCTGGCACCTGGGCGCACGGGGGGTGTCAGCCGCTCGATCTGGGCGTGCAGGCGCCGAGTCTCCCAGAGTGTGCTAGACTGAGCGCCCGATGGCGCGACTGGCTGCCATACTCTGGTGCCTGGTTTGCGTGGCCTTGATGGCCCTGGTGGCCTTGCTGGCCTCCTGCCGCGATGGTCTGTCAGCCCGCCGGCAGCCGTCCGAGAGCGCGTCAGCCGCCCGACCCCGCAGCTCGGCTCCCCCAGCCACGCCCACCTCTGTTGCCGCGGGCTTCACGGTTGTGGCCGGCGGGCTCGTCAATCCGCGCGGCCTGGCGTTCGCTGCCGATGGCGCCCTGTACGTTGCCGAGGCGGGCGTCGGTGGACCCACGGAGATCGACCTCGGGCGCAAGCGATCACACCTGGTGGGCAACACCGGACGAGTCTCGATGGTCCGGCCAGGACAATCGCCGAGACCACTGCTCAGCGAGCTGCCGTCAATCGTCACCGCGGCGCGCGAGGAGGTGGGCCCCACAGGGCTGACGTTCGTCGGCGACACGCTCTACCTCTTGACGGCGTCCGGCGGTTGGGATGTGGGCGACCCAGCCTTCGACAACAGGCTCTACAGGGTGGCTGCCGAGGGTGCGCTCCAACCGGTCCTCAACCTGAGCGAGTTAAATCTAAGCGAGCCGAGCCTGGCCAGGCGCCAGGACCCGCGCGCCGACGTGCCGGGTGGGATGCCATACGGGCTGGTGTCGCTGGGCGGCGCGCTGTACGCGACCGACGGCAACCAGGACCAGGTGATTAAGATCACGCCGGATGGACGGGCGCACCGGATCCTCGAGTACCCGGCCTCAGATCGCGCCCTGACCGGCATAGCGGCCGGACCGGACGACAGTCTCTACGTTGCCGAATACGCCGCTGGACAGATCAGTCGCGTCGGCCCGGAAGGGGGCAGCGCGATGGTGGCGACCGGCCTGGCGCTTCCGATCGGGCTCGCCTTCGACCCTTCGGGCCGACTGTGCGTTCTGGAGTACGTCGGCCAACTGGTCTGTCTGGCAGGGGACGGCTCACGTGACGTGATCGCCTCGGGCCTGAGCCAGCCGACCGCGGTCGCCCTGGGACCCGATGGCAGCTTCTACGTTTCCAACCATGGTCACTTCGCTCCGGACGGCCAGGGCCAGATCGTGCGAGTCGACGCCAGGCGGTAGGTGGTGGGCGGCGGACTGGGGTACCCTTGAGCCGTGGTCCTGGCAGGCGTAGGCCAACTCCTGACAGTCTCGAGATTCCGTCGGTCGGGGCCGGGCGCGTTGGGCCGGCTCGACCTGCTCGCCACCATGACCATCTTCGCCGTCGCGGCCGTCGTCTTGCTCTCCGAGGCGAGTCAGGCCAGTTTCGAGGGCGACGAGGCCGACTACATCGCCACGAGCCGCTACTTTAGCTACCTGTTCCTCGAGCGCGACCCGACGCGTGAGGAGTGGGGCGACAACCACTGGACTCGCACCCAGCCGCCGCTGACCAGATACGTGCTCGGCGCCTGGCTGACGGTCCGCGGCCACGACCTGGCGGCCCTCAACCAGCCCTACGTCTCGACCGCCAGCAGCGTGGAGGTGAACCGGCGCAAGGGCCGGGTGCCCGACGACCAGGCCCTGGCCCACGCTCGGGAGCCGATGGCTGTGCTGGGTGCAGCGGCGATCGCGCTACTCTACCCTCTGGGAGTCCTGTTCGGCGGACCTCTGGCGGGCGGGGCCGCGGCGCTGCTGGCTCTCTCGAGCCCATTCGTGCGCTACACGCTGGTCCACGCCTGGGCCGAGCCGCCGTTGGCGTGCTTTCTGACACTGTCTGCGCTGCTGGCCGCGATCGGGGCGAGACGCATGGTGGCCGGGCCCCGCGCAGCGGAGTGGCTTGGTTGGAGCCTCTGGCTGGGCATCGCGCTCGGGCTCGCCTGCTCGGCCAAGCTGACGGGCTTCGTGGGCATGTTGGCCACGCTCGGCTGGGGGGTGGGGGCTGCGCTGGCCACCCCGACCGTAGGGGCACGGCATGCCGTGCCCTCGTGTCAGGGCGCAGCAAGCAGCGCCCCTACGAGGACCCGGAGGGCACGCCCCCTCCTTGGCTGGGCGCTGCTCTCGGCGTCGATCGGTCTGGCCCTGTTCGTCGCCTTGAATCCCTACCTCTGGCGGGGACCGGTCCAGGGAGTTCAAGCTATGCTGCGTGAGCGGGCCGAGGAGATGGCAGTCCAACAACGCCTGTGGCCGGAATACGCGGTTCTCGATCCTCGAGACCGACCGGGCCTGACCGTGGCCGGCAGCATGCGCTTCGGCCCCTGGGCGGAGACAGCCGCCAGCACCCCCATCGGCCTGGCATTCATGGGAGTCGGCCTGGTGCAGCTTCTACTCCTCGCTCGTGCGCACACGCCCCCGCCTGGCGGCTGGCCCGCCGTCAGCACGCTGCTCCTCTGGCTGGCGGGCTACGCCGTCGCGATCAGCGGGGGGCTTGGGCTCAGCTATCCGCGCTACTTCTTGCCCACGTGTTTGCTGGTACTTCCGGCCGCCGGCCTGGCGGTAGCACGAGCCATCAGCTATCAGCTATCAGCTTTTAGCTGGCGGCTCTCCCGCGTAGGGCGAGCTAATGGCTAATAGCTGATGGCTGAGGGCTCGTTCGGCTGATGGCTGAGGGCTCGCTCGGCTGATGGCTCGTCCGATAGGGCGAGCTGGGGCGGCACTGCTCGGGACGCTCGGCCCGCTGCTCGCGCTGGAGCTGGCTCTTCGGCTCTTCGGTCCGTTCCTGCCGGGCAACTACGACACGGGCACGTACCTGGTGCGCCACCCGTCACTGGGACACTTTCACGTGCCCGGCTTCGACGGCTGGATCAAGAGCAGGGAGTTCACCACCCACGTCCAGATCAGCCCGCTCGGCCTGCGTGATAAGCGGACGAGCTATACCAAGCCGCCAGGCACGTATCGCATTCTTTTCCTTGGCGACTCGATAGTGGAGGCGGTCCAGGTCCAGGCCAACGAGGCCATATCCGAACGGCTCGAGGTCGCTCTCTCCCAGTCCGCCTCGGGCAGGCCCGTGGAGGTGGTCAACGGCGGAGTGGCCGCCTATGGGACCGGCCAGGAGTACCTGCTGCTCGACCAGGAAGGCGTTAAGTATCAGCCCGACCTGGTCATCCTGCTCTTCTTCGTCGGAAACGACGTCACCAACAACGACTATCGACTCGAGCTCTGGGACAGCGACCTCCGGCTCGCACTCAAGCCCTATTTCGACCTGGAGCCGGATGGCAGCCTGCGATTGATCCCCGGCCCTCCGCCGACGCCCCCAAGCGGTCTTGCCCAGCGGCTGCGCGACTGCTGCGCGCTCTACAACGTGCTCGAAACAGGTGTCATGAACAAGCTCAACCGCGAGTACCCGCGCGAGCAGTTGGAGGCGATTGGGGGACTCAAGACACCCCTCCGGGGCCTGTACGACGCCCGCCCCGAGGGCGAGTGGCTGCGGGCCTGGCGGATCAGTGAGGCGCTCCTGGCGAGAGTCCGTGACCGTGCCGCCGAGATGGGGGCCCGTCTGGTTATCGTGGGCGCGCCCGAGTGGCGAACGCTCGACGTCGAGGCCTGGCGCCGAGAAGTGGAGGGCAACCGCCTGTCAAGCGGTCGGCTCGACGCAGCGGCCCCCACCGATCAGCTCGGCGCGATCGCCAGGCAGCTCGGCGTCCCGTACGTCGACCTGCTCCCCCCACTTCAGCAAGCCACCTCTGGAGGCATCGGGCCGCTCTATTACGACTTCGACAAACACTGGACCGCCACCGGACACGCTGTCGCGGCCGGAGCCATCGAGCGAGCCCTCCGAGAGTGGGGCCTCGACGGACGCTGAGCACGGGTTATGAGGACGGGGGCTGCGGCGGGACTCCTCTTCTTGGTCGCGCTTGTGATCTTCGGCGGCGCGGCAAAGCGGGTCCCGTACTGGGGAGACGAGAACGATTGCCTCATCGCGGCTCGCTACTTTCGGTACTTGTTCATCGACCACGATATTCTGAACCCAGACTGGGGCGACAGCTATTGGACGCACACTCATCCGATGCTGACGCGTTATCTGGTCGGCGGCTGGCTCTGGGCGCGTGGTTACAGCCTGGACCCGCCGCTCCGTCGCTACGACTTCAGCATCAGCTTGGCGGACAACAATCGCAAAGGCAGGATTCCCAGCGACGCGCTTATTTCCGAGGCACGGGTCCCGATGGTGTGGCTGGCTGCCGGGTCGGTCGTCCTGCTGTACCTACTGGGGTCCACCCTCGGCGGGGCTGTCGCCGGACTGACGGCCGCGACCCTTGCGCTTGCCAGCCCGCTGGCGGGCGAGCACCTCGTCAGGGCGATGACCGACGGCCCACTGGCGTTCTTCCTTCTTTTGAGCACGCTGCTGGGTGTTGTCGTCGCTCGGCGGGCCCTGTCCGACGCGGGCAGCTTCTCGTTCGGCTGGTCGGTGGCCCTCGGCGTCGGACTGGGCCTGGCGCTGGCAACCAAGCTGACCGCGTTCCTCGGCCTGCTGGCAGTCCTGGTCTGGGTTGTGCTGGTGGCGGTGACCGCGGGCAGGGGCGCCGCGCGTGGCTGGCTCCTGGCTGTGGCAATCGCGGTCGCCGTGTTCGTCGCGAGCGATCCACACTTGTATCCCAATCCGATTGTCCACACGCTGCACCTGTTTCAGGAGCGCATGGGCGACGAGATGCTCCGCCAGCGAGAGGCGCCCCGCTCCGCCGTCCGCAGACCGCTGGATCGACCGGGCCTTGTCGTGACAGAAAGCCTCGTCGACGGCACGATCACTGGCTCACACGGTGTTCCGCTCGAGGCCGGGCTAGCGACCGTCGGCGTCGTCGCCCTACTTGCCAAGGGGTGGCGCGGCTGGCGCCAGACCGGCCGGCTGCCAGTCGAGGGCTTCGTCCTGCTGACCGCGCTCGTCTATTACGCGGGTATTAGCGCGAATCTGTACAACTTCAACCCACGATACCTCCTTCCGACCTTCCTCCTGGGTGCGCTTCTTAGCGGCGTGGGCTTGGCTGTCATCGTCAGGTGGTTCGCCCTCACCCCGCGAAGCGCCCTCACCCCTACCTCTCTCCCCTCGAGGGAGAGGGGTTAGGGGTGAGGGGAGCGTGCCGGTGCGGGCCGGGCTAGCGTTCGCCGTCATGGCGGCGATCCTGGCCAGGTCCTGGGGTCTGGACTACGGCCTACCGTATTCGTTCTACCCGGACGAGAGCGACAAGGTGATGGAGCCGATCCGGGCCATCGCGGCAAGCGGTGACCTTCGGCCAAACCACTACCTCTACCCGACGTTCTGGTTGTACTGCCTGGCGCTGGCATTGCGGCTGGCAGCGGGGCTGGGACCGCCGACCGCCGATCTCGGGCCGCTCGAGAGTCCGACGTACGTTTATGGAACGATTCGCGCCGTAACGGCGGTCGTGGGCGCCCTGTCGGTGATCCCACTTTTCCTGGTGGCCCGCCGCATTCTGACCGTCTTCGGATCGCCGCAGGCACACCTCTGCGCGCTGGTGGCTGCCGGCTTCCTGGCGCTCAGCCCCCTGCACGTCCAGCAGTCTCACGTCGCCTCGCCAGACGTGCCCACGACAGCGTTTCTGATTCTCGCCCTTTACTTCGCACTTCGGATCGTGGACGACGGGCGGACGCGCTGGTACCTCCTGGCGGGCCTGGCGACCGGGTTGGCAAGTGGGGCGAAGTACCCGAGCGCCACTTTCGCGCTGGCCATCGTCACGGCTCATCTCACAAGGACCAGCCGGTTCGAGGCAGGCGCCCGCCAGCCCCTTCAGTTGGACCCCACGCGCAACCCCCTCCCCCAGGCTTGGGGGAGGGAACAAGTGCGCTTCGCGGGGCGAGGGGGTGGGGGCGTGTCCGCACTTGTGGATCGGCGGCTCTGGCTGGCCGGCCTGGCGACGATCGCCTCCTTTCTCGCGACCTCACCTTTCATCGTGCTCGACTGGCCACGTTTCCGGGCGGATTTCGCAAGCCAGGCCAGCAGGGTGCTATCGCGCGGCCCCGTCGGGGACCTGGGTTCCAGCGGACCACTTGCGCCCATTCTGTACGTGCCGGACGTATTGGGCTGGGGCCTGGACCTGCCCGTCGCGGTGCTGGCGGCCCTTGGCCTGGGCTGGGTGGCCTGGACCGTCACACGCCTCGCGTGGGTGCACCGGCCAGAGGCCAGGCCGGCCCGCTACGCCGCCGTACTCCTCGTGTACCCCCTGGTCGCCTACGTCTTTTCCTGGAGCTGGCAGGACCGCTTTGCGCGCTACGTGGTCCCGCTCGTCCCTTTCGCCTGCATCCTGGCCGGGCTGGGCCTGGCGTGGCTCATGCGCGCGCTGGCGCGGCGAAGCATCGCAGCAGAGCACGTGACGGCCATCGGCATGGCGGTCGGGGTCGCGGCACTACTCTGGCAGGCTGACGGTGTCGTGCGCTTCGACGTCCTGCTCACCCATCCCGACACGCGTACAATAGCGGCCCAATGGATGGCGCCCAACATCCCGCCTGACCAGCCGGTGCTCACCGAGTGGTACGGGCCCCCGCATTCCAATATTCGTCAGACGGGCCTGGAGCTTGCCGACCGTCCTCTCGACCGATACCGCGAGCGCGGCCTGCGTTACGTCGCCACAAGCAGCTTCGTGTACGACCGCTGGCTCCGCAACCCGGAGCGTTTCCCCAGACGGGTCGCGTTCTACCGCTCGCTCGACGATGAGGCGCGGCTCCTGCTGTGGGTCGCTCCCTGGCCGGACTTCGGCTATGACCCGGTCCAGGAGGGCTGGCAGGGCTGGCACGGGATCCCGCTCGGCTCCGAAGCCCGCCCGGGCCCACACATTCGGGTCTACCAGCTGACGGAATGAAGAATCAGAGGACCGTGCGTCGAGTTGGCCTGCTAGCCAGCGTTGCGCTGGCGAGCCTGATCGTTGGCGGGCTGGTGGCCGAGATCGGCGTCCGCCTGGTTCGGCCTGTACGGACCGACGACCTGCTCCCGTTGCCCTATAACCACGAAGCGGTCCGACGGCTGGCCGCGGGCGACACGTATCTGCGCTTTGATCCAGTGCTTGGCTGGACCACCGGGCCGTCTGCCCGGGGCAATGACAAGGGCGCCATCTACCGAACTAACAGCGCGGGGATACGCTCGGATCGGGAATTCAGCGTCGAGCCTCGCAGCGGGATGCGGCGCCTGTCCGCCTTCGGCGACTCCTTCACCCATTGCGAGGAGGTCGACTACGCCGATTGCTGGACTCGCAACTCGAGCGGGCCTGGGCTGGGACCGAGGTGCTCGACTTCGGCGTGCCGGCGTATGGTCCGGATCAGGCCTGGCTGCGTTACGAGCGCGACGGCCTTCCATACCAGCCTTGCGCCGTCTTGATTGGCTACTACGTGGGGGACATCGATCGAGTCGTCAATCGCTTCCGGCCGTTCTATACGCCCGAGACCAGCCTTGTGGCGGGCAAGCCGCGCTTCCTGCTGGACCGCGATGGCTTAGCGCTGCTGCCCAATCCAGCGACCAGCCTGGAGCTGTTGGACGATCCAGTGTGGGTCGAGGAAGCGCTCGGCCCTCACGACCACTGGTACTTCCCGGGCGTGTTCGTCGCCAGCCCACTGGACGTCTCACAGCTCGTTCGGTTGGCGCGCACCGCAATGTATCGGCGCATCAGACGACTCGAGCTCAGGGGCGACGAGCAGAACCCACACGCAGCCGCCTACCGCGACGAACAGGAGGCCTACCAAGTAGCGGGACGGGTGCTGATCCAGTTCGCTCGCGAGGTCGAGCGGGAGGGCGCGACGCCGGTGGTCGTCGTGTTCAGTGGCAAGAGCGAGCTGGACGCCGTCCAGCGCGGCGACAAGTTCTATGCGCCGCTGTTGGACTGGCTGGCGCGTGAGAGCGTCCCCACAATCGACGCAGCCGACAGTCTCGTTGGGGAAGGGCGGAGGGCTAGGGTCGACCCGCAAAAGCTGCTCACCCAGAACAGCCATTACCGGGGACCAGGAAATCAGGTCCTGGCAGAGACACTCGCCCGCCAGCTGCCGAAGCTTACCAGCGCAACGTGCTAACCCTCACCCCCTGACCCCCTCTCCCACGCGAGGGGAGAGGGGCAACGCGACTGGACCGCCCCTCTCCCTGGCGTGGGAGAGGGGCGAGGGGTGAGGGCAGACTCACTTGATCGGCTTCACTGTCGGACGCGTGTGGTCGCCCTGGCGACTGACAAGCCAGACTGCCAAGGATCCGAGCCCCATGCCCGCAACGACGGTGATCCCAGCCAGCCGTAGAAGCTTTCGACGACTCATTGACAGCCAGATCGGCCCTGCGCCTTGTTTCCCAGCAAAGCGGATCGGCGAGCCCTACCGCGAGCCAGACCCGCCATCTAGAACCCGACCGGATCGTCGTTCCTCTTGCGCTTGCGCAGATTGTGGTCGCGGTGCTGCTGAGCTAACGCCTCCTCGTCCGCGGGCACGTTGCCGGCGCCCGCCGCGATCGAGTCCTGCTTGACTGTGAACTCCTCGCGGACGCCGAAGTCCTGGCCGGTGACGAACGGACTCTCGCGCACCACGCCGACCGCGAGGAACGTGTCGAACTCGCGCGCCCGAATGGTCAGCGAGATCGGGGAGCCGACGGCGACCGAGAACTTCTTGAGCTCGGAGACGTCGACCATGATCGGCTGGGGTTTGCCGATGATGTCGGAGCTGACGATGGTCGGGATCGAATCGTCGATCGCGATCACGGTCCCACTCACGTCGAACTTTTCCTCCCGCGCGAGGGCTGCACCGGCCAGGGTGAGACCGAGCAAGGAGGCCAGCCCTACGGTTACCAGGCCACGGCAGAGAAGGCCGGTAGAGAGTGAGATCACGGACCGACGACCTCCTGTCTTATGTCTAGCACACTATAGCGAACGGACACTGCGTTGAGCTCTATCTTGCGAGCTGGGCGCCCTTCATCGCCCGTTCATCTTCGGTTTAGCAAGGCCCGCTAGTATGCTCGCGGACCTTGTGCGCGCTCGTCGCTTGCCGGTAGAGTTGCGCGCCGCCCGCCGGCAGCACCGGCGGATTTGAAACGCCCTGCAGCAGCCCCCACCCTGGCCCACTCCCCCAAGCTTGGGGGAGTGGATGGGGGAGGGGGACGAAACAGGCGCCTGCCCCAATGACTCAGGAAGGACGGATTTTGAAAATGCCCCCTTGGCTGTTAGGTGCGCTGTCTCGAAGCGCGCTCCTAGCCATCTTGACCTTGGGCTTGTCTGTGGGTCCCGGGCTGGTGCCCGCTGGCTCGCGAGCCGCCGAGATCGACTGTGAGGACAAGGACAACTACGACGACCCGGCCTGCGTCCAGCAGCGCCAGCAGGGCCCTCCTTCCACTGAGCAGCCCGCGCCAGCGACCGACCAGCCACCCCCGCCAGGAGACGAGGCTCAGCCCGGCGAGGGCCAGCCGGCTTCTAGCCCGCCGCCGGATCAGACTCCGCCAACCGACGCCTCCCCAGCGAGCCCACCTGGGAGCAGGGCAATAGCCGACGCGCCGCCCCCGCCCGACAAGATCGCCAAAGCGACCGACCCGGCCCAGATCGTCTTTGGCCTCGACGATGCCGGCAAGGAAGCCTTCCAGGCCGCCTACGAGGAGGGCGCCGATGGCCGCGGGCGCTGGGCCCACAGCCGCTTCGAGCGCGATCGTGGCATCAGTCCGAGTCGACTGGGACCCAACGTGATCGACTCCAAGGCCTGGATCGCCAAAGACGTCGACGCGGCGAAGGCGCTCTACAAGGAACAGGCCGCGATCAAGACATTCCCAGAACACAAACCCAGCGAAGGGCTCTCCGGGCCGAACGAGAAATTCAAATACACCGACAACGTTGCCGAGGAGACGTCGGTGACGAGTATGTACTGGGAATCGAACACCATCTGGCAGCACTACCGGATCGTCGTGCGGAAGGGCACCAACGTCGCCATCCTCTACCTGTTCGGCCGGGAGGACTTGTTCTTCGACAAGAACAAGCAGTCCAACGGGCTGGTCGACTGGTTTGCGCGCAAGTTCGCCGGCCGGCTCTGACGCGCCGACGTTTCATCTCAGCTTCAGGTTCATTTCATCTCAACTTCAGGTTTGCAAACCCTGCAGCGGGATAATGTCCGTGGGCTATGAGCATGTGCCTGCCCTGGATCGCGGACCGCCGCCGCGAGGCTGCGAGGCGCTCAGCACAATCCGCAAGCCCGCGGCGCGGGAGAACATCAGGGCCTGCGAAGGACGAGGCGTTGGACGTGGTGCGAATGGAGCACACCTCCGCTGGGACGGAGGACGGACCCGCCAAGCCAAAGAAGGTCTACGAGGCCGGCGGTGTGGTCGTCTGCGACGGGAAGGTCGTACTGCGTCTGACCGACGGCCAGCACTGGATCTTCCCGAAGGGTAGGCGAAGAAAGCACGAGGCACCGGTCGACGCGGCGGTTCGCGAGGTGGTCGAGGAGACGGGACTGCTGGTCGAGGTGATCGGCGAGGCTGGCGAGTGCACCATGCGTCGGGAAGGAAAGGGTCGTCGCCACATCTTCTTCCTGATGCGGGCCACGGGGCAGACTCCAGACTGGCCGCATCACGACGGACGCGACACGTTCCTGATCGATCCCGAGAAGGTCACCCGGTACATGGGACAGACGGCTTATGGTGAGATCTGGGAAGCGTGTCGCGAGCGGGTGAAGGAGCTGTGCCAGGCCAATCAGACCTCGCCAGAGTAGGGTTGGGCGGTACGTCAGGGATCGGCTGGTAACCGCCCGCTTCAGCCGAGGAGGCTCCGACACCATTTCATCTGAGCTTCACCGATTCGGCCACCACGCTGCTAAGATTGTCCGGACAAGAGTTGGCCGAGACGATCTTGGGGGCACCCGAGTGTGGTCCCGCCATGGCCTCTCGCGCTGACAGCGGCCCGAGTGACACGGTCATGAAGCGCGAAAGGGGACCACCGCGAAACGGTTTTTGAGGCGGATAGCCCTCGCGCTCGCGCTCCCGTTGCTGGCCGGCGTCCTGATGTGCCCCAAAGACGCTGTAGCGAAACCGGGCTATGCAGAGATCAGCACCCAGGCCGAGAGCCAAGTGGCAGTGCCAGCGTTCTCGCACATCTTCCTGCTGCTGCTGGAGAACAAGGAGTTCAACCGGGTCTTTCGCAGCCCGGGCGCACCCTACTTGAACGCGCTGGCCGCCGAGTACGGCCTGGCCAGCCAGTATTACGCCGTGGCCCACCCCAGCCTGCCGAACTATCTGGCGCTGCTGGGTGCCGACACGTTCGGCGTGGCCAGCAACTGTCGGGCCTGCTACCAGTCAGCCGCCAGCTTGCCCGATCAACTGGAGGCGCACGGGCGGACCTGGAAGGCGTACTTCGAGTCGATCCCGCGCGCCTGCTACGCTGGCGACTCGCCGGACGAGCTGTACGTCCAGAAACACAACCCGTTTGTGTACTTCGACGCTATCCGCCAGGACGCGACTCGCTGCGGGCGGATCGTGCCGCTAGAAGAGCTCTCGGCCGACCTGGCGTCCGGCGATGTCGCGGACTTCGTGTGGATCGGTCCGAACATGCGCAGCTCTACGCATAGCGCACCCATCGACACAGGCGACCGCTGGCTGGCCGCGCAGCTGCCAGAGGTGCTCCAGTCGTCAGCTTTCGAAAACGAGGGGCTGCTGGTGGTCACCTATGACGAGGGCGACTCTGATGCTGGGTGTTGCGGCCGCACCAAGGGCGGAGGCCATGTGATGACCGTGCTCGCCTCGCCGCTCGGTCGTCGGGGGTTCACTTCTGATATCCCACACGACCACTATTCGCTCGTACGGACCATCGAAGACGCCTGGGACCTCGGCTATCTCGGCCACGCGGCCGATCCCTCAAACGCCAATCTGGCCGAGTTCTTCGCGCCGCCCAGATCGCCCTGACCCGATGGATGCTGCCAGTGAGAAGCGTAGACTTATGGAAGCAGACCGCCAGGAGGACGAAAGCCGAGCTTTACGCCATCTACCTGGCCTGTAAAGATCCACGGGTTCCCTGGTACGCGTGGCTTTTGGCCACTTGCGTTGTTGCCTACGCGTTCAGCCCTATCGACCTCATTCCAGATTTCATCCCCATCCTCGGCTACGTGGACGACCTGATCCTGATACCTCTGGGCATCGCGCTCGTCTTGAGGCTGATCCCGCAGGACGTTATGGCTGAGAGCCGGGCGAAGGCAGCGGCAGCGATAGCTGAAGGCAAGCCGACCAACTGGCTAGCTGCCGGCATTATTGTTGCGCTCTGGCTCCTAGTGGCGCTGGCGGGGGTGGTGCTGGTGTTTCGGGCAGTCGGTGTTGAGCTGCGCGCCCCGTATGTCCACTGAAGAAGCACGTGGCGCGTATGAGTCTCTGAGCTGGGCGCTGCAAGCTCCCGTTTGCCTGGCCCAGAGTGACGCGGTGTTCGCGCGATTGCTCAAGTGGGTCGGTGTCGCGTCGCGGGAGCCGGCCCGACCACTCTTTTCGCCAAAGGAAGTTCAGACGATCCTCGACGAGTTCGCCGACGCGCTGGCAGCTTACCGGGAATACAACTTCGGGGTCAGCGAGGAGCGGCTGCCGCACCGTCGTGAGCGGATCCAGCAAGCGCTCAAGCAGGCCCTGGTCACAAGCCGAGATGAGGAGGTGATCGACAAATTGGAAGTTGCGTACGTGTATCTTGCCAGCTTCCTTCCGGAGCCGGATGGCTCGATTGCGATGGCGATCACTCGAAGGGCTAGGGATCTGCTCTCGCGCGATCCTGCCACTCTTCAAGTACTTGATCCCCAGTCTAGAACGGCACTCGAACAGAGCTCTCGTCTCTCAGCCCTCATCAAGGCGCGCCGAGCGCAGGAGTGGGAGGGGCTCGAAGCCCTGCGAACCATTCGAGCAGGGTCAAGCGTAGGTTCGCCAACGCGCTACAGGTTTTGGGCGTAAGGCGGGCCAGATGCAGGCGCTCGAGCATCAAATCGTCGACTTCCTCACCCAGCTGATGCAGTCGATTGGCTGGCCGGGCGTCGTGGTGATCATGGCGCTGGAGAGCGCGAACATCCCGATCCCGAGTGAGCTAACGATGCCCCTGGCCGGCTGGCTGCTCGTCCAGGCGCGCGGCGGGACGGCTTTCCAGGCCGTCTGGCAGGGCGGCCTCTACGGTGCGCTGGGCTGCACGATCGGCTCGGTCGTCTCGTACTGGCTGGGCGCCTGGGGCGGCCGTCCCCTGCTCGAGCGCTACGGCGGCTACCTCTTCATACGACACAGCGATCTGGAGCAGGCCGACCGCTGGTTCGCCCGCTGGGGGGACTGGGCCGCGTTCATCTCGCGCCTGCTGCCGATCGTGCGGACCTTCATCTCATTCCCGGCCGGCGTCACGCGGATGCGATTTAGCACCTTCACCATCTATACCTTCGTCGGGTCGTACATCTGGTGTGGGGCGCTGGCCTGGGGCGGTTACCTCTTTGGCGAACATTGGGAAGAGCTGCGGGCGATCATGCGCCCGTTCGATGTGCCCGTCGGCCTGGCAATCGTGGCGAGCGTCTGGTGGTACATCCATCGACGCCGGCGGTTAGCCCGCGAAGAACAGCGGAGGGTAACGGGCATGCCGACATTCTGCGGGGCGTGTGGAGCCCGGGCGACACAGCCGGACCAGGCGTTCTGCACCGAGTGTGGCGCGCGAATGGCGCCGAGCACTGCTGGGGCCGAAGCTGCCTCTGGACACCCGCTGGGACCGGCGAGCGGCTCGCCCGCGGACATCCCGGCGCGGCGACCGAGGACGCATCCCGTCAGGGGTTGGGAGATCGCCGCTATCGCTGTGATCGGCGTGGTCTGGATCGCAGCGGCCGTGTGGTGGGTTGCGGCCCTGACCTTCAGCCTTGCGCTCGGCCAGCAGCTCGGGCCTGACCGGCTGCTTCAGACGGTAGCCGTCACGGCGATCCCGCCCCTCGCGATCGTGGCCTTCTTCGCCGCTCGCCAGGCCGGTTTTGGGGGCTGGCGTTGGGCCCTCCCGCTGCTCATCGCGGTACCTATTCTGATGCTCGGGATCCCAACCCTGGTCCCCCAATCTCCCCTGGGCCAGGCAGCTCCCGTGGCCGCTCCCGTCGTGCCAACTCAACCCGCTCCCGCCACTGTGGCGACCCCGACTCCGGCTGGTCAGCAGGCCGGCGGGGCGGCGACTCAGCCGCCCGCCAACACCCCGCTCTCCGCTCCCGTACCGACCGGTACCCCGCTGGCGGTTGTCACCCCCGCGAGCACCCCGCGGCCAACTAACACCCCACTGACGATCGCCCTTCCGACCAGCATCTCACTGCCGAACCTGCCCGTGATCGGCAACACGCCAACGCCCGTACCGGACACGAAGCTATCGGCGGATCAGGCTCGCCAGGCCGTCAAGGATTCGCTGCCCGGGCGCTGCGTTGGCGTGGAGATCTTGATCGACCTGGCCCAGTCGACCTACGAAGCCCCCAATTGGGTTATAAAGATCCTCCCGGGCGATGTCTGGCGTGTCGACGACGGCACCAGCGCAGTCGTGCCTGACGAAAAGGCGGCTGCTCGCGCCCAGCGCGAGTGTGGTCCCGGCAGACGGTGAGCGGTCAGCCCTCCATGGTCCAGGTGGCCGATCGGACGCCGTCGCGAAAACGATCTGGTCAGCTGCTCGGTCGTCAGGAGGTCGTACTGCGTCTGACCGACGGCCATCATTGGAGCCAGACCTCGCCAGAGTAAGATTGGGCGGTACGTCGCGGATCGGCGCGTGAGCGCACGCGTTCAGTCCGCGGAAGGACCGCGTTGGCGGCACTTGGGGCACCTGGCGCTGGCTTATGGGCTCGGCGACTCGCTCTAGTGTTGGCGGGCATCGGGCTCGGCTTCAGCTTGGGGGAGACGGCTCTTCGGCTCGCACAGCCGTTTCCGAAAGGAGCTTTGCTTCCGCTGTCCTACTACGAGGGCAGACTCAGACGCGTCGCCGCCGGTGAGACGTACTTCCGCTTCGATCAGGACCTCGGCTGGGTAACCACGCCAAACGTGGTCCGCCGGGGGGCGGTCACGTATCGGAACAACCGCGCCGGTATGCGGGCCGATCGCGAATACGCGGCCGACCCGCCGCCCGGGGTTCGCCGCCTGGAGGCTTTCGGCGACTCGTTCACCTACTGCCAGGACGTCGAACTGGCGCAGTGTTGGACCACCGAGCTCGAGCGTCTCTGGCCCGGGACGGAGGTGCTCAACTTTGGCGTGACCGGGTACGGCCCAGACCTGGCCTGGCTGCGATACCAGCGCGACGGGCCGGCGCTTCATCCTTGCGCGGTACTGATCGGCTACATGGTCGAGAACGTCAACCGAGTCGTGAACCGCTTCTACCCCTTCTACGAGCCGGACACAGGGATCGTCGCCAGCAAGCCTCGGTTCCTTCTGGCAGACCAGAGCCTGGCTCTGTTGCCCAATCCCGTCACGGACCCAAACCAGCTGAACGATCCACTCTGGGTGGAGCGGACGCTGGGCCCGCACGACGATTGGTACTTCCCAGGCGTCTTCGTCGCCGGGCCCCTGGACAGATTTGAAATGGTGCGCCTGGCGCGGACCGCAGCCTTTCGCACTCGACATGAGGAGATGGCGGCCAACGCGGTGACGAGAGCCTATCGAGAGCAAGGCGAGGCGTTCCAGATCGTCGGGCGTGTGCTGGTCGGCTTTGCTCGCCAGGTCCGAGCCGCCGGCGCGACTCCCGTGGTTATCCTCTTCGGTCGCGCTGAGGAGATCGACACGTCGCGGCGGGGTGAGGCCCCGGTATACGGCCCGCTGCTCGCGTGGTTGGCGCGCGAAGACGTGCCAACGATCGACGTGACCGAGGCTCTGGCAGAGGAAGAGCGGCGCTCGGGCGCAGCGTCGGCGGCGAAATTCCACTACACTCCCTTGGGCAACCAGGTGGTCGCGACGGTGCTGGCCCGGAAGCTGCCCGAGACTCTCAGGTCGACCTGCCCGCCGTAGCCGCCGCGGCCGCGGCTGCGCCAGCCCAGGGCCCTCGACCTCGAACACTGAAATTCGCACAGTGCTGCTCTAAGACGTGCTCGTGGTTAAAGCGTGACGCAGGCGGGCCGGCACCCTGCGGTTGAGACGGAGCAGCCCCGAAAGACAGCAGTCCGGTGGGACGACTTCTGGCGACGCCGGCCGGGCGCGCATGGTCGGTCTGTAGGTGCCGGACTCTGGCGGGATCAGGACGGCAGCGCTGGCGGCTCGGGCAAGCGGTCACTGCGGGTACCACGCGCAGCGACACCATGTCGCGCACGCGGCGTATCCAGAGCAGCTCGTCGAGTCGGTGCTCCTCACCCGGTGCCAGTCTCAAACGGCCGACGGGAATCGAGGTGAAATCGATCGCGGCGCCGTTCTCGGCGACGAGTGCGACCTGGAGCGAGGCCCAGATGGTGTCCGTGCAAGCGTTGCGGAGGCTACCCGCAGCCCGAAGCTGGTAGCCGGGCGCCTGGCCCGGGACCGGCTCCCACCAGGCGGCGAAGTCGCTCACGACGACCCTACCAGGATCATCGCAATGGCTTCCGTCGACCAGTTAGCGGCCGACTGCGGCGGCGGGTTCCAGGGCGCGTGGCTGCGACTGGACGGCCGCCCTGGCTTGGTCTAAGACCGGAATCGTGCCGCGAGTCCGAACCCGCTCTAGGCTGCCCGGCTCCCCGGGTCCAGTCGCCTGAGCGAGCACAAGCCGAAGAACGACGCCGACGCCGACCGCGACAACTACACCGAACACGAGCCGCCGTACCAACAAGCGCATGTCGCTCTCTGCCGTGCGGTTTCGCTTTCCGGCACCCCGTAGCGCTGGCGACGAGCCTGGCGACCCGACCCACTCGAACAACCTGACGGCCACGACGGTAGGGAAGGCCAAACTCCGGTCGACGGCGTACTTCATCTGATCCGCGGTGTGAAGCTGAGCTTCCGACTACTCGGCAAGCTCCAACGCCATTGCGCCATCTGCCAAGCTCTTTGCGAGACCCAGGCGGCTCCCAGGCCGGCAAGGAGGACCGACATCATCGCGGTCGGCACGAAGTAGTGCTGAAGGAGAAAACCGAGCCACCAGGTGACGCCTCCGAAGACGCAGAGGGTCCACGTCAGCAGCAGAGCCTCGGGACCGGCCCTGCTTCGCACTCCCCGAAACGCCAACCAGGCCAGCCCCACGATGGCCAGCACACCCTCGACGGGCCAGCCCAGATACGAGTTGCTCCAGGTTTCGTGGAACAGGCTGCGGTCCCACACCAACGCAGCGCGCGTTGGGAGATCGAGCACTGCGCGGCTCGGGACAGCGCTCTGCTCGGCGGCCATCTCCGCCTGTCGATTCTGGAACAGCAGCCAAGACCGGCCGACCGGGTCGGGGTAGAGGAACGGATCGCTGGCGACGAACACGACCGCTGCCGTCGCCACCGCCAGTCCGGCCCAGACGACCTGGCTAGTTGGGCGGTCGAGCCGGAAGGCTTCAGCGGCGACTCCGCTCTCGGGCCGAGGCGACCCCCAGGCCCACAGCCCCCACAGAGCCACCCCTGCAAGGCCGAGAACCGCGGTGAGCTTGGTTCCCAGCGCCAGACCCAGCAAGACCCCGCCGCCCACGGCCCAGCCGACGGCCGGTCGGCCCGGCCGCGCTCGGCGGAGGCCGAGCGTCAGTGTGAGCAGGGCCGCCAAGAGAAAGAACATCAGCGGCGCCTCGGCCATGGCACGGACCAGGTGATGGCGAAGATAGGGACTCCCGGACGCCAGCAGGGCCGCGACCACCGCGCCGATCGGTCCGGCCACCACCCGAACGACGCCGTAAAGCGCGGCCACGGCCAGGGCAGCCAGCGCGCGCATCGGGAGACGTGCTTCCGCGAGCAACTGATCACTCGGAGCCCGCCCGAACCGACGGTTCTCGGCCAATGAGTCACCCTCGTGATAGGCTCGCAGCGGGTCCAGTCGACGAAGATCCCCGTACCCACGCCCCATCAGCCAGGCGCCCATCACGTAGCGGGCGACCATCGGCTGGGTGCGCGTCCACTCCTCATCGGGCCACGCTTCAGGCGACAGGTCGCGCTCGACAAAGAGGCTCTGAAAATAGCTGATCGTCCCGATCCACTGTGACTCGTCCGAGTCGAACTTCGCCTTGGCGTCGGCGAAACTCGTGAGAGCGATGACGACCGCGCTCGCGGCCAAGAGCAGCTCAGCCAGTCGGCTGGCAACGCTCCGCATGCATCCTCCCTCGCCAACTACAGGTGCGGCATGCAGGGACTGTTGGGGCACGTGCGTAGGATAGCGTTCCGTCAGCGGTCCTAGGTTAAAGCCGAATGAAGCCTGGGGTCCGAAGGCCCTCCGCGGGTGGTATGCGCTGAGCGAGGGCTGCAAGGACTCGGCCTCTCGGGCCTGCGCGCGACCTCCGCACTGCATGAGTCACAAGATTCGGCCCCTAATGTTTCACCGGAGATTCAGCAGACTTGAAGCTAACGCTAAGGCCGGGTTGGCTGCCCGTTCGTACGATCTGATCGTGGGGCGGCCGGAGCCGGTCGCCGGGATCTGGCCGCCGCGACGTGGAGGTCATGCATGCCATCAGTTGGCGCACCGGAGCTGATCGTCGTGCTGGTCCTGGCCCTCTTCGTCTTTGGGGCCGGCAAACTGCCCGAAGTAGGCTCGGCTCTCGGCAAGGGCATCCGTGAGTTCCGGGCGGCCGTCGAGGGCGAGTCGAGCAAGAAACCGAAGGAAGATCAGCCAACTCGGAACGAGTGAGCCAAGGCCAGCCAGCACGGCCGGCGTATCGAACGGTTGACAGCGAGCTCCTCGTCGTTGCTCAGAGCCGGGCTGGCGATCCGGGGTGGCGAGCTGGCGCTGCTGGGTGGAATCACCCTGCTGTCGCTGCTCCTGCGCGTCCACTACCTGTCCGACATACCCCGCTATACCGACGAGATCGATGAGATCTTGCCGGCGATCGACATCGTCCAGGGACGCGCGCTCCCTTTGGTGAGCGGCCCCAAGCATATCGGCGCATTCTTCGACTACGTGCTGGCGGGCGCGATGGTGGTGTTTGGAAGGTCTCCAGAGCTGCCGCGGGCGGTTGTGCTAGTGGCGGGAACGGCCACCGTGCTGCTGACCTACGGGTATGCGCGGGCCCTGGGTGGACCACCAGCCGGGCTTCTGGCAGCCGCGTTCCTGGCAGTGTCCGCGCCCCATGTCCTGCTCAGCAGCCGCGTCGCCTGGTCGGCGTCGCTCACGCCGCTGTTCCTGACGGGCGCAGCCTGGGCGCTCGACCACGCGGTGCGCCGCAGGCAACCGAGGCACGTGCTGGCAACGGGGCTGCTGTGCGGGCTGGCGTTGCAGTCTCATCCGTCGGTGGGTGCGCTGCTTCCGGGCTTCGGCATGTTTGTCCTACTACGCGGTCGATGGCTGCTGCGACAGCCCGCGTTCTGGGCGGCCGGACTACTTTTTGTCGCTGGGTTCGCCAACGTCCTGATCTACAATTGGCAGAGCGGCCTTGGCGCAGCCCGCAGTGTCAGCCGCCAGTACCCCCACGAGGCCATTGGGCTGGGGGCCTACCCTGCCAACCTCACGGCCCTGCTCGATGGCCTGGCCCTTACCCTGGCGTCGGCAGTCGATCCGACGCGCGACCCGAGTCCGCTCGAGCCGCCGATCCTCCTTGCCACCGTCGTGTGCCTGGCGAGCCTGGTCCAGCTGGCACGACGAGGCAGCCCACTGCCGCTGCTCGTGACGCTCTCCGCTGCCCTGACCATGCCGCTCGGGCATGAGGTCTACGCCCCACTGTTGGGGGCCCGTTACCTGATGCCGCTGGTCCCGCTGGCGTACGTGGGCGTGGGAGTACTGGGGGCCGATCTGCTCGCTTCGACCGACAGCACGACCCGCGCCGACACCTTGCGCCGCATCGCCGTTGGCGCGGCCGCCGCGGCGTGGCTCTCTGGGATGTTGGTCTGGTTGCTCCGATTCGAGTCGATCGTGGAGGCCAGCGGCTGCAGCAACGCCCCGCAGCGAGCGTTTGTGGGCGAGCTCGAGCGCCAGCGCGCGCCCGGGGAGTGGGTCCTGCTGGACCCTGGCGCCGTCAGGCCGGCCGAGCGATTCGGCTATCTATCGCTGCTGAAATTATCCGGACAGAGGGTCGCCGAGACCTCTTTCGGGCGAGGCGGGATTTGGAGGGAGCTGGCGGAACGACCCGCGTTTCTGACCTTCGTCGACGATGGGCGGGTGCCCGACGTGTTCGAGCGGCAGGGGCTGCCGCTGGTGGGACCCGCCGCGGCCATTGAGCCCGCCCAGAGCTTGACCAGTCAGGATCGCGCGGGACGGCGGGGCGGAATTGGCCTCTACCGGGTTGACGCCAGCGGTCCGACTCTGCTCGCGTACCACACGCAGCCTGGATGCGGCGAGCTGGTGCTGAACTAGCCGACCGCGACGGACCTGGCGGTGCGGTCTTACCACCCCTCTCGCGCCCGCAGCCTGCTTGTCGGGTACAACAACCGTGGACGCGCGACCTCGAATCTCGAGGCCTCGAATGCGCAGGGGGTCGTTGACTGTGAGATACGCCCGGGCTTGCAGCCTGAACCGAGCGGGCCAGGAGTCTGGGACTCTGCTGGCGCGGGCGCGAAAGACGGCCGCCTGGTGGGACGACTTCTGGCGACACCGCCCCGCGGCCCATGGGCGGTCGGTAACCTGCCGCCGGACAGCCGAAGAGGCGCTGAGTCTCCTCGCCCCAGAGGTGGAAAGGCTCAGCCCGCGCGTCAGCCGGGCTTCGGGGTCCGGATCAAGGCTTCGCGTGCTCGACCTCGGCTGCGGCGACGGCGAGATAACAGAGCTGCTGCTGGCCAATCCGCGCCTCGACCTGGTGGCCATCGACCTCTCCGCGGAGGCCCTTGGGCAGTTTCGACGCCGGCTGAGAGGACACCCGGGCCGGCCCCCGCCACTGCTGCGAGCCAGCGTCTACGAGCTGCCTTTTTCCGATGCTGCCTTCGACGCCGTCGTCAGCTTCGGTTACGCGAGCGCAGCGTCGTACAGCGGCGCCCAGCTCGAATTGGCCCGCGTCCTAAGGCCTGGCGGGGTTGCCCTGGTCGACTTCGCCAATCCAAGCCTCTATCACTGGCTGGCCGAGGCCCGGGGGACGCTGCGATGGTATCGGCGCTACCGCCGACCGAGCGATGGCCTCTATCACTTCGGTCGTCGCGGCCTGGCCGCGCATTTCCACTCGGCAGACCTGGCGTTGGAGGCCGTCCGCTACCTGAACGCGTACCCTCCGCTCGGCGCAGCAGTCGATTCGCCTGGTTGGGTGGCGCTGGATCGCCTTCTGGCGAGCCTGCTTGGTCCTATGCTGGGGCGAGTGCTGCTCGCCAAGCTCCGCCGTCGCGACGACTCGCAGTGTGACCGTTTGCGCGCCTTGTGATTCGCGAATCGACACAGGCGGCTCGTTCGGGAAAACAGAGAGGAGGCTCACGAGTATGGCGAACTTCTGCGGCGCGTGCGGAGCCCAAGCGACACGGTCGGACCAGGCGTTCTGCACCGAGTGCGGCGCAAGGATGGCCCCAGCCGCCGCTGGGACCGAAGTGCCGTCGGGACCCCCGCCGGGGCCGGCGGGGGTCCCGACGGCGGATATCGGAGCGCCGCGACCGAGGACGCGGGTGGTGCGGGGCTGGGAGATCGCCGCCTTCGCGTTGATCGGGGTTGTCTGGATCGCAGCCGCGGTGTGGTGGGTGGCGTCTCTGGCGCTCGGCCTGGCGCGCGGGCAGCCGCTCGGGCCTGACCGGCTGCTTCAGACGGTAGCGATCGCGGCTATCCCGCCCCTGGCGATCGTGGCCTTCTTCGCCGCTCGCCTGGCGCGCCTTGGGGGCTGGCGTTGGGCCCTCCCGTTGCTCATCGCGGTACCCATACTGCTGGTCGCGATCCCGGGCCTGGTGCCCCGCTCTCCTCTCGGCCAGGCAACTCCCGTGGCCGCTCCCGTTGTGCCAACTCAACCCGCTCCAGGCGCTGTCGCGACCCCAACTCCGGTTGGCCAGCAGGCCGGCGGGGCGGCGACTCAGCCGCCCGCCAACACCCCGCTCTCCACTCCCGTCCCGACCGGTACCCCGCTCGCGGGTGTCACGCCCGCGAGCACGCCGCAGCCGACTAGCACCCCGCTGACGATCACCCTTCCGACGATCACCCTTCCGACCAACATCGCGCTGCCGACCAACATCGCGCTGCCGAATCTGCCTGGGATCAGCGACACACCGACGCCGGTTCCGGACACGAAGCTGACGGCCGATCAGGCTCGCCAGGCGGTGAAGGACTCACTGCCCGGGCGCTGCCTGGGGGTGGAGATCTTGATCGACGTCGCACAGGTGACGTACGAGGCCCCGAACTGGGTTGTGACGATCCTCCCGGGCGACGTCTGGCGCGTGGACGACAGCACCAGCGCGGTCGCGCCCGACGACAAAGCGGCCGCTCGCGTCCAGCGCGACTGTGGGCCCAGCAGGCGTTGATCTTGGCCGGCGGCTTCGAACGCGCACGTCAGCCGACCCGGCAGACACGGACGCTGCGAATCGCGCCGGCTTCGAGCCGCAAGGGGAGTCCGGCCGATAGGGCGGCTCCGTCCCAGGTGGTGCGAACCCCGGGTCCGTCGTCCTGCACCTCGTAGGTGTGTCCTGCCTCGACCACGAACCCCTCCGGCCATTCGTTCAGCCGCGGGTAGTCGAAGGGAAGTCGGAGATGCTCGCGATGGCGCGCCTGGTCGAAATGCAGTCTGCCAGTCCATGGATCCACGCTTCCCAGAGCGACCTCGAGACACGACCCGCTCGTCGCGGCGCCAGTCAACAGATCTGGCCGCCAGGGATCGAGCCAGGCCCCGGACGTGAGGGACAGACCGTACAGCAATGCGGTCCGCACGAAGTTACCGTCGAGGTAATTGTCCTCGACGACACCATCCGGCCCCTGTGAGCCGAAGAGGACCGCGATCTGCTCGTCCATCCAGGCGGCCGCCTCCGGGTCCGGCAACCGCGGCAGCAGGTAGAGCGCGCTTTCCAGGCTGTCCGCGTAGCCGTCCATCTCGCCGCGCTGCCAGGGATAGTACGCATACCGTGGGAGCGCGCGGAGAGCGTCGCGCACAGCCTGTTCGTACCGCTCGGCCCGCTCGACCTCCCCGCCCGGCAGGCCTCGTTCAATCGCGGCCTGGGTGAGGAACGCCTGATAGATGTAGCCCCAGTTGTCGGACAGGCCCTTCTGGTCCACCTTCCCGGAAGGGATCTCGACAACTCGGTACCACAGCCCATCCGGATTCCGGCCTCGTTCCAACAAGCGGTCCATCATCTTTCGGATGGCTGCGCGGTGCATCGGGACATCAGGCTCCCCCCGCAGCGACTCGATCAGGTGCCACTCCACCAGGCCGAGCAGAATCTCGTTGCCATGATCAGAGAGGCGGAGGCGCCGCCTTCCGACCGGCTCATTGGCCTCAAAGTCCCATTCATTCGATGGCAGCCAGGCGGTCTTGGGCAGCACGTCCTCGAGGTAGGTTTCCCCGATGCGCTCCGCCGCGATGGCGTACCGATCGTCGCCGGTGGCCCAGTAGACGCGGGCCAGGACCTGGAGCATGTCTCCGTTGACTTCATTCGAATTGGCGGGGATGCTCCCACGTCGGGTGGGGGTGGCCGATGCCATGATGACGACGTCGGCCATCTCGCGCAGACGAGCGAGCCAGGGGTCCGGTCCCAGACGCTCGACCAGGGGGAGCAACCCGTCCTTCGCGTACTCAGCCGCGCCAAAAATGCGCGTATGGGCTGCATTGCCGGCGGGCTGGCCGCCGGGCAGCAAGAGATCGTCTGGGACGCTCGGGAGGGCAGCGGTCAGGCGCCGCTCAGCATTGAGGACCTCCAACATCTCCCCATAGCGGCTCGGCATCAGCAGGCGGGCGCCGATCGTGATGTGTGGGTACAGGTCGGCGCCGGTGTTCTGATAGAACCAGCCGGTCACGCCGGTCTCCGGACGCAGGTTGGCAATTAGCCCGGTCGCTGGGTCGCGCTTGTCCAGCCAGTGGGCGACCACGAGCGCGGAACGGGTGAACGCTTCAGACGCGAGGACGGCATTGGCGCGCGCGAGTTGCCCGGCGTCGGAAGCGGCGGTGGCACGCTGCTTCGCGGCCAGCACCGCCGGGCGGTCGGCGCGCGTGCCGGGGAGGACCCGCGTCAGAGCCGAGGCCGTCGCCAGCCAACCCAGATCGACGGTCTTGTCGGCGCGCGCACGCAGCTCGGCCGAAGTCTGTAAGGGCACGTTGCCATCATCTGCATATGTGGAGAGGTCTACAGCGTCGTTGTCGAGGGCGTCGTTCTGCGTGCCGGCAGGTTTCAGTGCTTTCGCCGCCTGTGGAACCATCCCGCACCCGGCCAGCACGGCGGACATGATCACCAGCATGAGCAGAGTTCGGTGACATCGCTGGATGGGTCGCAGTGTACTGTCCTCTCGTGACCACCCGGTCCTCTCAGGCGGTGCGCGGGTTCGGAACTTGGCGCGTAAGGCTAGCATGCGCCCGCTCCAGCGCCGGCATCAAAGCATGCTCGAGAGCACCTGGTAAAGAGCGATTAGCCGGGGTTGGAGCTAGTGTTCAGCGCCACCTCGAGCCGCGCCGTGGACAGAGGAGCGGCCGAGCGAGTCTCATCGCAGTGCCAGCCCAGGGCCGAGAACCTCGGCCCTGGGCTGGCTCGACTCGAGGCCTAACCACAAGGAAAGGGCAAACGGCGGGGGTCAATCCCAATGGCGATGTCGTGTCCTCGCGCTCCGTAAAGGAGGACCGCGGGAACCAGAAACGCAGCCACATTCGTGCGTCGCTGCGGATCGAGGCGCCGGGATCGTCGGCTGGCCCTAGCGCCTACTGATTGGATTCATCGTTCTTCGGCTTTGGCTTGAGATCGCTGCCGCGGTGCAGTTGGGCGTCGGCTTCGTCGTCGTCCTTCACGTTGCCGACGTGCGCTTTGACGGACTCGTTCTTGACCTCGAACTCCTCACGCGCGCCGAGCGTCTCACGGTTCACGTAGCTGCCCTCCGACACAAGGCCGGTCGCGAGGTACGTATCGAATTCACGGGATTCGATCGTCAGCGAGATTGGCGAGCCGACGCCAGTCGCGCGGAATATCCGCGGGAGGCCCGACATGTCAACCGTGATCGGCTGCTCCTTGCCGATGACGTCGCTGGTGACGATGACAAAGGTCATCTTGTCCTCGTCGGCCGCGATGACCGTGCCAGAGATGTCGAATCGGGCCGCGAGGGCCTGGCCTGGAATGAGCGCCAACAGAGTGAGCGCCAGGACCAACGGCGCCAGGCCGCGCCTTCTCACCGGGTGAGTAATCATCCGCCGTACTCCCTTTCAAGTCTCCCCGCCAGGGCCGTGCCCGGCCCAAGGGGCCGGCGACCCGGGCGGCAGCCACTACAAAGTATACAGGCCCGCCTGGCCCGATTGCAGATCACAATGTCGTAACTTTCGGATGACAGCATCCTCAGTACAGGAGGTAGCTAGCGAGTCGGCACCAGGCCGTCCGCTGTCAGGACGTCGTACAGCTTTCTGGCGGTGAGGGCGTGGCCGGCTGCGGTCCAATGGGCGTTGACTCGATAGAACAGCCGCTCCCGAGAGCGGCTGGCCTGTTGCCGGAACGTGGGCAGCAGGTCGAGCATGGTCAGGCGCAGACGGCTGCCCATCTGCGCAAGGGTGCCATGGGGGTCCTCAAAGCCAGGCACGTTCTCTTCGTCGCCGCCCTCGTCTAGCGAGCCGGGCTCCTTCGCGCGAGGCCCGGCCGCGACTTCGTCGGCGGCCGGGACGACGAGCAGCACGAACCTGGCGCCCTGACTCTCCGCGACCTGCCGAGCGCGGTCCAGCAGACTGGCCGTGATGGACCAGGCCTCCTGGGCTTCTTCATACGTCCGCGGCCCACGCCGTAGCGAGGCGTCGGATTCGCCCGCCGCCGGCCACCACGGCAGCTTCGCCAGCACCCCAGTCTCGATGACCGTGTACAGCATCGAGCGACGCAAGATGCGCCGGGGTCCCTCGAACGCATCCGCTCCCCGCAGGGCGAGGTCGGCGCGTTCGGCATCGCGCACCGTGGCGACACGTCGGTAATTGTCGGACACGTCGTTGCCGATGTACAACGCCAGGAGCACCAGGTCCGGCTGGAACTTGACGCCTTCCTCGACCAGGTAGACCAGTTCGTTGGCCGTCGCCCAGCCGTTCGAGCCGGCGTTCAGGGTCCTGAAGCGGACCGCGGCGCCAGTCGAGTTGAGGCGGTCCTCCAGGCCCTGCACGAACGTCTCGTTCTGGTTGACCTGCTCCGCGAACGTGAACGAGTCTCCCAGCACGAGCAGCCGGAACTCGTCGGCTGGCTTTTCGTACTGGACCTCAGGTCCCCGCAGGCCTTTGGAATTGATCTCGATCCAGCTCGTGTACTCGGGCGTCCGCTTCCAGCCCTGACCCGGACGATTGCGGCGGCCGAACTCCGGATGGCTCTCGAGGAAGCTAGCGGTCTGATACTCGCCGGGGACCGCGGCGCCGGCTACCCGCAAGAACCCTTCGACCAGCAGCATCGGCAAAACGAGTCCGACCAGGACGAGGCCGATGCGCTGCGCCCACACCTGGCCCGGACGACGCGCGCGGCGCCTGGCGGGCTTCTTGTCACTCTTCACTTCGCGAGTGATCCGCGGGCAGCGAGTATAGACGGCCAAGCGCGCGGCCCGCCAGGCGCGCTCGCGATTGGCCGCGGGGGCGGGGTATCCTGCTGGCGAGCCGGGCGACCGTGAGGCCCGACGCGCGAACGTACGCCTGATCAGTCGCCATGCAATCTACACAGGGAGACCGCATGTCACTCCACCGCCTAGCTCTCACGTGGTTGCTCGCTGGCGCCATCGCATTGCTTACTCCCGCGGCGGCCGCGGCCGCCGAAGACCTCGTCGCCTACTTCCCGACCGGAAGCGGCAACGGAGTCACGTACGGTCCAGGCGACGGAGGCTACAAGATCGCCTTCGATGCCTTTCAGGGCGAGCGCGTCCGCACGTTTGCTCCTTACACGCCCGTGCCGCCGATTGCCGGGCCCAGTATGACGGTCTCGGTGAAATCGCAGTTGATCAAAGGCGCGGTAGCGGACATCGCCCTGATATTTGGGGCCAGCGAGAAAGGCTGGTATTACGCCGTGATGCACGAGGACTCAGACCGGTTCTGGTGGTCGGTGGGACATCACCTCGAGGAGGGCAACCGCTACCAGGCGATCATCGCCGAGGACATCCCCGACGACTCCGAGACGATCAACGATTTGGACGATGGCAACGAGATCTCAGTCACGATCCTGCGGCGCGAGGGCGACAAGCCGCTGCTGACACTCCGAATCAACGGCGCGCAGGTCGCGCAGGTCTCCGCGCTGCACGACGCAGACGACCCACTGTCTCCCTTCGGCGCCGTGGGGGTCCAGGCCACCGCCTACTCCGGCCAGGGCGAGGCCGCCTACTTCTTCCGCGACCTGACCGTCACGCCATAGCGAGGAGTGAGGAACGAGGAATGAGGGATGAGGATTGGTCACACTCTGACTCATTCCTCATTCCGCGCTCCTCATTCCTCAGATGATCGTCGACGTTCACACGCATCTGGTCAACTATGATCCCGCGACACAGGGCTATCGGGATTTCCTGGAGCGGTACCGGCCTGGCTACTTTGGGGAGTTCTCGAAGCACTACTCGGAGCCCTCGGCCGTCGAGGAGATGCTGGCCGCTCAGGGCGTGGATCGCGCGATCGTCCTGGCCCAGGAGACGCCGGTCACGGCCGGCATGGCGAGCACCCGCGCGGTCATCGCATTCTGTAAAGGCGCCAGCCGGCTGATCCCGTTTGCGAGCATCAATCCGTTCCTCGAATTCAATCCGGCCGACGCGCTCCGGAGGGCGGTCGACGAGGGATGCCGTGGGCTGAAGCTCTACCCGAGCTACCAGTTCTTTTTCCCAAACGAGCCCATCGTCTATCCGCTGTACGCCACCGCCGCTCGGCTCGACGTTCCGGTCGTCATCCACACTGGCTCATCGACCTTTCCGGGCTCGCGCATTCGGTACGCCGATCCGCTCCACCTGGATGACGTGGCGGTCGACTTTCCCGACCTGGTCATCATCCTGGCTCATGCTGGCCGGCCGATCTGGTACGATCGCGCGGCCGCCCTGGCGCGCCTGCATCGAAACGTGTATCTGGACCTGGCCGGCCTGCCGCCAGCCAACTTGCCGCGATACTTCCCCAACCTGTCGCGGCTGGCCGACAAGATGCTGTTCGGCTCAGACTGGCCAGCCATTCCGACCGAGATCGCCGAGAACATCGCGGCTTTCCGAGCGCTCGGCCTACCCGAGCCGGCCCAGCGCGCGGTGCTGGGCGAGACCGCGGCCAGGCTCCTGGGACTGAGGACTGGGGACTGAGTCGTGACCTTGTGGCAAGCCATCCCCCGGCTGCCATCTCAGAGGGCTCGGTGAGCCCACCTCAGTCCTCAGTCCTCGGTCCTCAGTCCTCCCGAGCCGCCTGGCGCCGAAACTTCTATGTCATCTGGCTCGCGACCTTCGCGAGCGTTTTCGGTAGCCACCTGGCGATGCCGTTCATTCCGCTCTTCATCCAGCGCGACCTGGGAGTGAGCGACCCCGGCGCGGCGGCCGCGTGGGCCGGGCTTGTTAACGCCTGCGCCGGTTTTTCGATGGCGATCATGGCGCCGATCTGGGGCGTGCTCGCCGACCGGCATGGGCGGAAAGCGATGCTCGTCCGGGCGCAGTTCGCGCTCGCCCTCTCGAACGCGGCCGCCTCATTCGTGCTGGCGCCCTGGCAGCTAGTCGGCGTGCGCGGCCTCCAGGGCGGCTTCTCCGGCCTGGCGACGGCGGCGCGCGCGCTGGCCGCGAGCACCGTCCCACGCGAGCGGCTGCCATACGCGATGGGGCTGATCCAGTCGGCGGCGTTCATGGGGCAGACGCTCGGCCCGACGGTCGGCGGGATCGTCGGTGGGGCACTGGGGTTCCGGACCGCCTTCTTTACGACTGGCTGCATCAACACCGCGGCAGGCGTGCTGACAGCGATGTACGTGCGTGAGGGGGTGGTGCCCGCGAGCATGCCAGAGGAGCATACAACCGCGAGCGGGCTGAAGAGCGTGCTCGCGTCAGCCCCGCTCGCGACGCTGGTCGGAATTCTGTTCCTGTCGAGCGTCGCTTCGAGCTCCATCCGCCCGGTCCTAGCGCTCTTGCTGGGTGAGATGGACTCGAGCGGCGAGGTCGTGCAGACGGCGGGCCTGGCGTTCGGGGCTTTGGGTGTGGCGGGAGCGGCCGCCTCCCTTGCTGCCAGCCGAGTGGCAGGCGAGGGCGGCCTCGGGCGACTGTTGATCGTGGCGGGAGTCGGCGGAGCGGCCAGCAATCTGTTGATTGGTACGGCCAGCGCACCATGGATGGTGGTGGCGCTGCTGCTGGGCGTTGGGAGCTGCCAGGGCCTGCTCGTGTCGTCCGCGACATCGCTCGTAAGCTTGCATGCGCCCCCCGACCGCCAGGGCACGGCGTTTGGGGTGACGGCGTCGGTTCAGGCCCTCGCGCAGGGCGTCGGCCCGCTAGTGGGTGGGCTGGTCGCCTCAGCGTACAGCCTGCGCGGCGCGTTCGGCACGGCAGGGAGCATACTCGTCATCGCGGCGCTGGTCGGCATGGCGCTAAGAGGCATCCGTACCGCGACCGTGGGGGAGCGGCTGTGAGCTCACAATCCGCTCCCTCACGGTCGCGGTACCGATCTTCATTCCAGCCAAGGGCGCGGCAAGCAGCGCCCCTACCGGCTTCCCTCGGCTACGCGTCTGACACGGGCGGCGAAGGCCGGGTTGCCGGTCTCCAGGTAGCTGAAGTCGAAGCCGGCCGCGGTTCCGCGGATGTTGCGGGCCCAGTGGCCCTCCAGCAAGACGGCCATCTTCCAGAGCGCGAGTACCAGATAGAACTTGAGGTCCGGCAGGTCTCGGCCGACTCGCGCAGCGTAGCGCGCCACCAATTCCTCGCGCGTGCTGAAGCCGGACGATTCGGTCAGGCGGGGCATGATCTTTAGCTCGGGCGGCGGGTCGCCGGCCTGTCGCCAAAATGCCAGGAGCCAGCCCACGTCCGCGAGCGGATCGCCCAGCGTCGCCATCTCCCAGTCCACGACTGCCAACAGGCGCGTCGGTGGCTCTGGCGCGAAGAGCAGATTGTCCAGCTTGTAGTCGCCGTGGACCACTTTCCCCTCTGGTTGGCCATCTGGAAGATGCTCCGCGAGCCAGTCTGCTGTCCAGTCCAGATCGTTCAGCGGGCGAGTCCGAGCGAACTCGAGCTGGCTGCGCCACCGTCTCAGCTGGCGAGTGAGGTAGCCGCTCGGTCGGCCGAGCTCGGCGAGACCGAGTTGCGCGGGATCGAGGCTATGCAAAGCGGCCAGCGCGTCCACCGCCTGCTCTCCGACGCGACGCCGAGCCGGCGCCCGCACGAAGTCCGGCGGCAGCTCGAAGCGGAGCGCATCACCAGGAACGCGCTCCATCAGGTAGAAGGGGGCGCCAATCACCTCCGCGTCCTCGCACGCCAGGATCGGCTGCGCAACTGGGACCGGGCCACCGTGAAGCGCGCGGATGACTCGGTACTCACGCAGCACGTCGTGGGCGCTGGGAGGCAATGGTCCTAGCGGAGGCCGACGCAGGACCAGCTCGCGCCCGTCGTCAAACCCCAGGACGAACGTCAGGTTCGATTGGCCGAGGCCGATGCGCCGGACGCGGACGAGCCGGCTCGCCGAATCGATCAGCCCGTTGGAGACCAGATAACGAGCCAGGAATGAGGGATGGGGCATGAGGAATGAGTCGGCCTCACTGCTCATTCCTCATGCCTCATCCCTCATTCCTCGTAGAAGCCGGCGGGCTATTGAGGCCCGGTGGACCTCGGAGGGGCCGTCGTAGATCCGGAAGGGCCGCACCTCACGATAGAACAGGCCGAGGGGCAGGTCCTGGGATATTCCGAGCGATCCGCAGATCTGGATCGCCCGGTCCACTACTCGCTGGACCGCTTCGGCCACGAATACCTTAGCTATGCTGGTCTCACCGCGAGCCGGGCCGCCTGTGTCGATCACCCAGGCGGCGTGCCAGATCAACAGTCGCGCGGTGTGCAGGTCGATCGCCGAGTCGGCGAGCATCGCCTGCACCATCTGGTGCTCGGCCAGCGACTTGCCGCCGCTCTCCCGTTCGAGGGCGCGCCGCCCGGCAATGTCCAGCGAGCGCCTGGCGATCCCCAGCCAGCGCATGCAGTGAGTCAGGCGGGCGGGCGCCAGGCGGACCTGGGCGTAGCGAAATCCTTCGTCCACCTCGCCCAAAACGGCCTGCGGGCCAACTCGGCACTCTTCGAACCTCACCTCACAATGGCCCCCGGGCGAGAGATGGTCCAGGCTGTCGATCTGTCTGACGACCTTGAAGCCGGGCGTTCCCGCGTCGACCAGGAACATCGTGGCGCCACGGCGTGGGTCCGAGGCGTCGCTGGTCCGAGCCATGACGATGGCGAACGCGGCTCCATCGGCGCCCGTGATGTACCACTTGTGTCCATCGATCACCCAGTCGTCGCCGTCGCGTCGCGCTTGGGTGCGGAGCATGCTGGGGTCCGATCCGGCGCCAGGGGCCGGTTCAGTCATCGCGAAGCAGGAGCGGATCTCGCCGGCCGCGAGCGGCTTGAGGTATCGGGCCTTCTGCTCGGCGCTCGCGACCAGCTCCAGCATGTGCATGTTCGCCTCGTCAGGAGCCGAGCAGTTGAGTGCGAACGGTCCCAGCAGACTGGTGCCGGCTTCCTCGAAGACCACTGACATCCCACGGGTGTCCAGGCCGAGGCCGCCCCGCTCGCGCGGCAGTTGTGGGGCAAAGAGGCCGGCCTTGCGTGCCTCTGCCCGCAGCTCCTGGACCAGCGACCAGGGGACTCCGCCGGGCTGCAGGAGCGCCGACTCGCGGGGGATGACGTCTTTACGAATGAAGGCGGCGACTCTCGACTTGAGGTCGACGAGGTCAGGCGGGATCGCGAAGTCAAAGCCGGGCTCGAGCGATGCCATCCACAACACCGCCGCAAGGTTTGAACGGAAGGGTAACGCCAAAGGGATCCCCGCACCCAGGACAGGGATGTCGCGGCGTCGAGAATCCCGGCTATATGATACGCGTCGGTCGAACGGTCCAAGGAGGAAATGGATGCCGCCAAAGCGCTACCTGGGCTACAAGTCGTTTCAGTACCTCGAGCCAGACGTCGACTATCGTCCCTTCAAGCTGGCAAAGGAGATCGGGCGGGTACCGCCTTACCAGTACCCGTTGACCGAGGCCGAGCAGCGGCGGGTCGACGAGATCCTGGACCGCCACCCGGTCATATCGCTTCACGATCACGCCTTCGTCGTCCCCGACGACGTCGGCGAGATCCTGGAGTACCGCCGCCAGGGCCGCGACTGGACCGGCTATGAGGGCCTCGCGGCCTCCAGGCTCGACGCGGTCTTCGAGAACTTCATGGATGGCACGGCGCTGATCACTTCTAAGGCCGGCTGGAAGTGGGACGACATCATCTTTGACGTCGGGATGCGCTACTGTGACCTGGCCCACCAAGACTTCGTGTTCCGGGCCGAGACACTCGGCGACGTCCTCCGCGCCAAGGAGAGCGGACGAGTGGCGCTCATCCCCGCCCTCGAGGCGGCCACCCCGATCGAGAACGAGATCGACCGGGTCGACATCCTGTACGGGTTCGGGATCCGCTTGATGGGGATCTGCTACAGCGAGGCCAACGCCCTGGGGTCGGGCTTGCGTGAGCGCAACGACGGCGGGCTGACCGAGTTCGGCCGCCAGGTGGTGCGGCGGATGAACAAGCTCGGCATGGCCATCGACCTCGCTCACGTGGGGGACCAGACTTCGCTGGACACGATCGCCGAGAGCGACAAGCCGGTCTGCATCAGCCACGCTGGCGCGCGGGCGCTCTGGAACACACCCCGGATGAAGCCGGACTCGGTCATCAAAGCGTGCGCCGAGAAGGGCGGCGTGATCGGGATCGAGGCGGCTCCGCACACCACCCTATCGAAGGAGCACCCGAGGCACAATCTCGAGTCGATCATGGCCCACGTGGCCTACTGCATCGACCTGGTTGGGATCGACCACGTCGCGCTCGGCCCTGACACCCTGTTCGGCGATCACGTCGGCCTGCATCGCGCTTTCGCGAAGCAGCTCTCCATCGGACGGGCGCATGGGAACCTCGCGTACACCGAGGTTGAGTACGTCGACGGGATGGAGAATCCGACTGAGGCGATCCCGAACGCCGTCAAGTGGCTCGTCAGGCACAGCTACACCGAAACCGACATCGCCAAGCTGATCGGCGGCAATGTGATCCGGGTGCTGAAGGAGACGTGGTGGAGGTAGGTGCGGCCAGTCAGGCATCCGCAGTCTCGACGTTGATCCAAAACAAGCAAACGCCCCAGCCGTACAGACCAGGACGCTCTCGGGTGCCGAAGCGGGGACTCGAACCCCGACGGGCGTTCGCCCACTACGCCCTGAACGTAGCGCGTCTACCAATTCCGCCACTTCGGCAGGCGGGATGAGTATAGCACCGCCCAGAGCTCGACGACCAAGGACCTGACGCCTCCCGGAGTGGGCACCGCTACCAGGTCGCGGACCAGCGGCTGATATAATCCGGCCGCTGCCCCGCCGGCATGTCAACCTGGAGGTTGGACGCGGCCCGTGCCTCTGCTCGACGAGTTGAATCCTGCTCAGCGCGAGGCCGTCGTCAGCACTCAGGGACCCCTGCTCATCATCGCCGGCCCCGGCTCTGGCAAGACCCGAGTCATCGTTCACCGAATCGCCTACTTGCTTGGCGAGGCCGGCGTCGCGCCGTACAACATCCTGGCGGTGACCTTTACCAATAAGGCCGCCCGCGAGATGCGGGACCGCTTGGAGAGCCTGGTCGGCCCAGACAAGGCCCGGCGCCTGACGGTCGGCACCTTCCACGCCACCTGCGCGCGCTGGCTTCGCATCGACGGCCAGCGGCTGGGGCTCGATCCCCGCTTCGCCATCTTCGACGACGGCGACCAGGTTGACGTAGTCAAGCAGGCGATGCGCGACCTGGAGATTGACGACAAGCGTTTCGCGGCCCGGGCCGTTCTCAGCGCCATCTCGGGCGCCAAGAGCGATCTCCTATCGCCGGAGGAATACGCGGCGCGAGCCGAAACGTTCTGGATGAGCACCGTCGCGCGGATCTACCGCCGCTACCAGGAGATCCTGGCTGAGAACCGGGCGCTCGACTTCGACGACCTGCTCAACATGGCGGTGCAGCTGTTCAGCGAGGAGGCGGACGTGCTCGCCCGCTACCAGGAACGCTATCGATACATCCTGGTGGACGAGTTCCAGGACACCAATCTCACCCAGTACCAGCTCGTCAAGCTGCTCGGAGCCAAGCATCGCAACGTGTGCGTCGTCGGCGACGAAGACCAATCGATCTACGGTTGGCGCAAGGCTGACATCAGGAACATCTTCAGGTTCGAGGAGGATTTCCCAGAGCTGAAGGTGGTCATCCTGGAGCAGAACTACCGCTCGACCCAGACCATCCTCGACGTCGCGCACGCCGTAATCGGCGCGAACACGCTCCGCAAGGAGAAGCGGCTATGGACAAATAACCCACTCGGCGCGCGAGTGCTGCTGCATGAGGCGTACAACGAGCAGGACGAAGCGCTGTACGTGGTCCGCCAGATCGAGGCGCTCCGGCGAGCGGGCGCGCGCCTGTCTGACGTGGCCGTCATGTATCGCACAAACGCTCAGTCGCGCGCGGTTGAAGACGCCATGGTCCGCTACGGCATGCCGTATCGGCTGATCGGCGGGACGCGCTTCTACCAGCGGCGCGAGATCAAGGACTTGCTCGCCTACTTTCGGTTGGTCCAGAACCCGGCCGACGGAGTCAGCCTGGCCCGAATCATCAACGTCCCGCCCCGCGGTCTGGGAGCCAAGACGCTGGCCGAATTGGACCGCGTCGCCCAGCGGTCGGGAAACTCGACCTATCAGGCGGCGCGGCGGCTCGCGGCGGCCGAAGGCGATGCCCTCTCCCCGCAGCTAACAGCCCGGGCTCGGCGAGCGTTGGGAGATTTCGTAGCTCTCGTCGAGGAGCTGCGAAGCTGTCAGCCCGACAGCCCTCTCCAGGAGCTGTTCGATCTCATCGTCGACCGGACGGGCTATGAGGGGTATCTGCGCGACGGTACCGAGGAGGGCGATGAGCGCTGGCAGAACATCCAGGAGCTGCGAGCCAAGACCGGCGACTACAGCGAGCTGTCCCCAGAGCGTGCCTTGAGCTCGTTCCTTGAAGAGGTGGCGCTGGTCCAGGACGTGGACGATCTGGAGTTCGGCGTCGCCGATGGGGCCACGCTGATCACGCTCCACGCGGCCAAGGGGCTGGAGTTCCCGTACGTGTTCATCATCGGACTCGAGGAGGGCCTGTGCCCGCACGTGCGGTCTGAGACGAACGAGCAGCTCGAGGAGGAGCGGCGGCTGTTGTATGTAGGCATCACGCGCGCGATGCGCGGTCTGTTCCTGCTGCATGCTTTCCGCCGCGCGACGTTCGGGAGCAGCGGGAGTAACGCCCCATCGCGTTTCCTCGGCGACATGCCATCAGAACTGCTCGAGATGAGCTTCAGCGGCTCAGCCGGCGTCCCGCGGGCGTCGCTCGCGGCATCCGGGGCGGTCGGTCGGGCGGGTCGTTGGCCCCCGCGGGACGGCCGCTTCGGGCGTGGCGATGAGCCAGACCGATCAGCCGACCGTCTGCGATCCGGCTGGTCGAGGGCTGACCCTGAGAGCGTCGAGCCGGACCTGGGCGTGATCGACGACGACTCGCCCTATGTCGACCCGGACATAGATGCCGACGAGGCTCCCGAAGGTCCGCCTCAGGCGGACGGCGTGAGGAGGAGATGGTTCGGCAGCCGCGCCAACCAGGACGGCCTGCCAGGCCGGCGCCCGAGCCGGCGCGGGTCTTCCAGTCGCACCCCGAGCTTCGAGCGCGGAGCGCGAGTGCGTCACTCCGATTACGGCGAGGGGACCGTGCTGGTAAGCACGTTCGCCGGCCCGGACGAGCTAGTGCTGGTCCGGTTCGACGTCCGGCCGGACAAGCCGAAGAATCTGTCGCTCGCCATCCACCAGCTGGAACCCGCCTGATCGGGTCGCGGCCCTGCGTCTGCGAGACCCGGGGACCTAACCGCGCTCGCCGGCCAAGATCTCTTCGACGTCGGAGACGACCTGGGTGATGTAGAACGGCTTCGAGATCACCCGCGCAACCCGGCGACGAAGCGGGGCGTCCAGCTCTCGCGTATAGGCCGAGATGACGAGGATCGGGATGTCGCGTGTGTGCTCCTCATCCTGCAGATCGCGCACGATCGCCCAGCCGTCCTTTCCAGGCAGGGCCAGGTCCAGCGTGATCAGGGCTGGCTCAAGCTCGCGCGCGGTCGAGATCACATCCCGACCATCCTCGAGCGCAACGACCCGGTAGCCCTCCGCTTCGAGGACCAGACCCAGCAGCTCACGGATCTCGTCGCTGTCTTCGACGACCAGAATGATCTTGTCGCGGGCGGAGGGGGTTGACTCGGTCGACACTACGCTCTGTCTCGGCGAATGCTACCGGCCCCGACAGCAAGATCCGGACCGCGGTCAGGACCTCAGCTCAAGCTCGGCGCGCTCCGGCTCGGCTCGGATGATCTCGAGCCGAAACTGGTCGAGCGCCAGGATCGGACGGGGAAAGGTCTCGCCCATGTCGTGCGTGACCAAAAAGGTCAGGCGCCTCTCGTCGAAATCCGTGGCCTTGACTTCTCGGATGAGCGGCATGGCTCGCAGACCGCGCTCCAGGTCGAGTGCCGCTTTGAACGTTGGGACTTCATGGAAGACCAGCGTCCCGCGGCCAGGCGCTGGCGGCTCAGCACTCTTCGTTTCCGGCTCGACCGGCCCCCCAGGTGGCTCGAAGCCGCGTTGCTCCTGTGCCGGGCGCGCCGTCTCTGGCGCCTGGCGCAGCAGTTGGCTGATCCGCGCGTCCAGGCCCCGGAGCTGACTCTCGATCTTCTCCGACTCCGCCAGTACTGCTGACTGCTGGGCCGCAGCCTCACGCTCCAGCTCGGCAGCCCGCAGCCTGGCCTCGGCCAGCAGCTCCTCAGCCTGGCGGTGGGCGTCGGAGATCACCTCGGCGGCCAGTCGCTCCGGCGGCGCCTGTGGGGGAGCCGACTGCGCCTGGGCCGGTCCCTCGCTCGCGGCCTGGATCTGGCGCCGAAGACCGTCAAGTCCCTCGAGGATGCCCAGCCGACTCCGAGACTTCTCGCGCTCAGTGTCTATCTGCCGACGCAGCTCGCGAAGCTCAACCGCGCGATCGGCGATCTCGTCTTCGAGTCGCGCCCGTCGCTCCTCGAGTTGTCGCATCGTGTCCGAGCTTCCGTGCTCGAGACGGGCAACCATCTCGGTCACCAGGCGGGTGGTGGCCGCGACCAGGTGGCCCGCGACGGCTTCGGCGATCGTCTGGGCGTCAGCTTTCACCACGGGCCCCGCCTGCTCGGCCGGGGGATGGGGTGCGACGTCGCGGCGCGCCCGAGCGTCTAAGTCGAAACCTTCGGGAGCCCCCTGCTGCACGGCTCACCTTCTGTCCATGTGAGCAAAATGACGCACGCTAGCCGGCCGCTTGATGATATCGACACGTCCGAGTGCTTTCAACGCGTTCAGGACACGTCGGCTAAGGGAACGAGCCACCACCCATCAGGAGGACGGCCCCGCCGAACAGCAGCACGACGACAAGCGCCAGCACCAGAAGCAGGATCCCAAGCCTTCGTCCGCGACCCGCAGCCGGGGCCGCCGGCAATCCTTCCGCAGGCGCCTCCGAGGGCTCGACGACGACCGCCGAACGAGCCTCGGCCGTCCTGCTGTCGGTGGCAGCGGCCAGAACCTCGCGGGCCAGGGCGGCTACGGCGTCGGGATCCGCACGCTCGGAGAGGTAATAGTCGGCCCCGTCGCGCTCGAGCCGGGGGTTGCGGTAGCGACTAAATATGAGTGGGGTGTCGGCGCCAGACGGGCTCGCGCGGAGCGCGGCGTAAGCACGCAGCAAGTCG
>DASPXK010000384.1:0-10147 GCA_035637315.1 Chloroflexota bacterium | reverse complement strand
TGCTGCGGAGCCGCTGACTGGGCGCGAGATGGAGGTCTTGCGGCTGTTGGGGACCGGCGCGACCAACCCCGAGATCGCGGACCACCTGTCGCTGACCGAAGGCACGGTCAAGAACTACATCTCGGCGATCCTGGCCAAGACCGGCCTGCGAGACCGCACCCAGGCGGCCCTGTTCGCCGTTCGCCAGGGCCTGACGGACACATAACTTGCCAGGCGCTCCAGCGATACGCGCTCCGCCAGATCTTTCAGCGACGTGCGGCAACAGTGCTATAGTGCTAAAGCCCCAGCGACTCTCGCCAGTGAAGGTGGAAGCATGAGACCGTCGGCCGCCTATTCCCGGCTCAACATTTACGTTGACGACGCCAGTCTCCGGCAGCAGGTCAAGATCGCTGCTGCACAGCGTGGGGTCACGCTGAGTGCGTACTGCGTTGAGGCGATCCGCCGCCGCCTGGTCGAGGATGGGCTCGTGTCAGCCCGCTCGTCCAGCGGTGGCCCGAAAGCCGCTGCTCGCGCCCTCGACGTTTTGCGCCGCAGGGTGGGCCCCATCGGAGTGCCGGTCCGCGATCTCATCGCCGAAGGGCGTCGATGATAGAAGCCCCGGCGGCCATGAGCGGCTTCCTCGTCGTCGATGCGAGCGTCAGCCTGAAGTGGGCCCTTGACGACGAAGAAGCAGTGACCCAAGCCGTCGCTCTTCGTGATGCTGCCCTGGCGGGCAGTTTCCGGATGGTGGCCCCATCCTTGTGGCTCTACGAGCTGACGAACGGTCTGGTGAGTGCTGTTCGGCGCGGTCGCTTAACCCAGGAAGTCGGTGTTGAGGCTCTCAGCTCTCTTCTGGGTCTTGGAGTCGAGCTAGCCGATCCGGAGGCCACAGATGTGTTCGAACATGCGTTTCGATTCGGTCTGGCAGCCTACGACAGTGCATACGTGGCGCTTGCGCACGCCCTCGGCGCTCAGCTGTGGACCGGTGACCGGCGCTTCTATGAGGCGGCGAGCGACCGGAGCACTTCTGTTCGTTGGATTGGGGACTATCGGTAGCGGGTTGCTACCGGTCGCCACCCTCCGACAAAAACTCCAGCAAGAGCTGATTGACCAGCTCGGGTCGTTCGTGCTGGACCCAGTGCCCAGCGTCTGGCACCCGCTGCAGGCACAGGTCCGAGACCCACTCCTCGAGGCCCTCTGCGAGCTCGGGGACGAGTGCCACATCCTGCTTTCCCCAGATGACGAGTGTCGGGACGGGTATCGTCCGAAGGCGTCTCCGAATCACTCGGGGCGTGGGGTCTCGGCCGAGGGCGCGGTAGTAGGCCAGGCTCGCGCGGAGGGCGCCAGGGCGGCACATCGCCTGCCGGTAGGCGGCCAGATCGTCGGCTGAAAACGCCTCCGGATCGACTGCCGAGTTGCGCAGCGCCCGACCGATGGCCTGGCAGTCGCGGCGGCCCAGCGCCCACTCTGGGATGTCGGGTAGTTGGAAGAAAAGGATGTACCAGCCCTTCAGCCATTGGCGCGGGCCGTGGCGAAGCTCGCGAAGATAGGCCGCGGGATGGGGCGCGTTCAGGATGGCGAGGCGCTCCACCCGATTCGGATGCCACGTCGCCGCGGCCCAGGCGATGGCCCCGCCCCAGTCGTGGCCCACGATCGCGGCCCGCTCGGCCCCCAGCCCATCGAGCAGCCCGAGCACGTCCCTCACCAGCACGTCCATGCCATACCCCCGCGGAGGCTTGTCGGTCAGGTTGTAGCCGCGCAGGTCGGGAGCGACGACTCGGAAGCGTTGCGCCAGGGCGGGGATCTGGCGTCGCCAGGCGTACCAGAATTCAGGGAAGCCGTGCAGGAGGAGGACCAGCGGGCCGCTGCCCGCCTCCACATAGTGAAAGCGCAGCCCGTTCGCCTCGACGAACTCGTGCCTGATCTTGAAGTCTGGCTCGTCCGGCAGCCGAGGGCAAGTCGTCACACAGTCCCGGCGGGCCGGAAAGTCGTGCGGGCTCATTCCGAATCGCGCAGCGCCTCCGTCAGTAGCAGCCCGACCAGCTTTCGCTCAGCCTCGATGATCCGGACGCCGAGCGGCGTGCCCTGCTCTACGTGCTCGACCACATCCCGCATCGTGTAGCCCGGCTCGCCAAACAGCGAGAGTCTCGCATCTGGCGGAGCTGCCCGCAGCCGAGCAAGCGCGAGCTGCTGCAGCTCTGCGACCCCCAGGCGACAGAACTCCTGCGCGACGGCCGGATCAGGCCGTTCGAGGAACTCGCGCAGCGTGAGCGGGCCCGCTGGACGGAGCAGCACAGGCCGCGGCAGCTCGAACGGCTTGAGTCTCCAGCACCCACAACGCGGCAGCTCTTCGTCTGTCGCGGTCTGACCATCGGCTGGCTGGGCACTCGACGCTAACTGCGTCTCCCGACTCATCGCACTCGTCCCTGCTCAACGCCGGCGCTCTGCAGATAGTACTCGAGGACTTCCGGCAGGCTTTCGGCCATGGTGCGCGTCGGCCGAAAGCCGACCGCCTCCAACGATGACGCATACCGCCAACGAGTGGCCGGGCCCAACCCGGCCCCCTCGACTCGCACCGACAGCCCCCGTTGCTGGCCGATACGCGCGACCGTAGCGCCTACCTCGCCGACCGTTAGCACCTCGGAGAGCGCATTGTAGGCTCGCGCTTGTGGCTGCTCGGTATGCTCGGCAGCAAGGATGAGCGCCTGGACCGCGTCCTGCAGATGCACAAATCCGATTGGCCGGCGAGCGCCAGGGTTGACGATCAACGGTTCGTCGCGGGCTGCCCGCAGACAGAACAGGTTCGGGACGGTCAAAAAGCGAGGGTCGCTCTTCATAGCCGGACCGAGCCCGTACACCACGCCAAGCCGTACGCTCGCCACTGCCAGACGATGCTGCCAGGTCAGCATCTCGAGCAGTTTCTCGGCGTAAATCTTGCTCAGATGCGACAAATCGCTGACACGGCCGTACGGACGGCTCTCGTCGATCGTTCCGGCTAGTTCGTCGCCGTACACCCGGAACGAGCTGCCGAAGACGAAGCGGGTCACGCCGTGGCGGGCGGCCGCTTCGAAGACGAGCCGCGGCGCGACCAGATTGGTCCGCTCCGTGTAGGATGGCGCCGCGGCCTGGGGATGGCCGCTCGCCTGAGCGGCCAGATGAAAGACTGTTCCGACCCTGGCTCCATCGAAGGCCCGCTCGATGGACCGAGCGCTGGTGACACTGCCGCGGACAAGGTGAAAGCGTGGCCGGGCCTTGAGACGCGCCAGGGCGCCCGGAACCGTGGAGAACCCGTTCTCCATGCCGACGACGGTCTCACCCTGATCGAGAAGCGAGCCCGCCAGCGCGGTCCCGATATACCCCAGCCCGGTGACCAGAACCGCCACTAGCCTAGTCGCGAGTCTCTAGTCTCGGGTCTCGAGTCCCGAGAGGTTGGTGCTTGGAGCTCGCGACACGCGACTCGCGACTCGAGACTCGCCTCGGCTCGCGCCAATACCTCGCGCTCGTTCGCGTAAGAAAGACGGCGCCCAGCTTCGGCCAGCGGGAACCACTCCACCAGGTCGTACTCTGCGTCGTGGAGCGACGTGTCTCCGCCGATCGCCTCCATCACGTAGAAGTGGACCGTCTTGAAATGGCGCACGCCGCCCAAGGCGAACCAGTAGTCGATGTCGAGGAGCGGACAGACCAGCCGGACCTGGAGGCCCGTTTCCTCCGACACCTCACGGACCGCGGCCTGTTCAAGCGACTCGCCACGAGCGGGCGTGCCCTTTGGAAGCGCCCACCGCTCCGGATCGATGCGGCCCACCAGACAGATCTCGACGCCGCCTGGGCCGTGGCGGAACGCCACGCCGCCCGCCGAGACGTCGCGCACGGTCCTCGTCCGTCGCCAGCGGCCCGTCTGCCGCCCAGCCATCACAACTCCACGTCGTTAGTCGAAAGTGACAGTCGAACCCGGTCTGGCAGTCTAGACTTGGGACTTGCGACTTTGGACTTTCGACCTCATATACGGTACCATGCGGACCGGTTTTTCGAGCCTTGGGGCGCGTTCGTTCGTCGCAGTATGGCGGCGACCGTCTCGAATCGCCGGGCTCAAGCGACTGTCCTGGAGGGCTGATGCTGGCAGCGGCGGAAGCCAAGGCGATCCGCCTTGGTCACCCCAGCTACGTCTGGCGCAGCGGTCAGGACCGTCGGCTGAGCTTGATTCGCCGTCACGTCGAGCTGGAAGGCCGTCGCATCCTGGACGTGGGCTGCGGGCTCGGCATGTACGTCGAAAAGCTGCGTCGGTACAGCAAGGACGTCTACGGCGTCGACGTCGACCCGGAGAAGGTCTCCCTGGCTGGCACCTGGCTGCCAAACATCCTGGAGTCGCCGGCGGAGAGCCTGCCGTTTCCAGATGGTAGCTTCGACGTCATCTTGCTCAACGAGGTGCTCGAGCACGTCGACGACGATCGGTTGAGCATTCTCGAGGCATATCGCTGCCTCCGCCCCGGCGGGCAGGTCGTCATCTACGCTCCCAATCGGCTGTATCCGTTCGAAACCCATGGTTTCTACCTGTTCGGACGGTACTTCTTTCGGCTGCTGCCCTTTGTCAACTGGCTTCCGGACCCGATGCGCGAGCTGTTCTGTCCGCACGTTCGGATTTACACCGCCCGTAAGCTCAAGCGCCTGTTCGACGGCCTGGATGTCGAATACACGGCGACCACCCACATTCTGCCAGGCCTGGACAACGTTGCCGAACGGTACGGGCCCCTGGGTCGAGCGATCCACTGGGCCAGGGATCTGACTGAAGCGACGCCGCTCCGCTGTTTCGGCATCAGCCACTTCGTCGTCGCCCGCAAGCGGTAGCGGGCCAATGCCCCCTCTCCCTCTGGGCCCTCTGGGAGAGGGCTGAGGTGGGGGGCATGGCTCTGAGCCGCAGTCGATACAAGTGACGTCGGGCTCGAGCGCTGGACCTGTGCTCGTCAGCTACACTCGGTCATGATCCTGGTCACCAACGACGACGGCATCGACTCGGAAGGCCTCCTGCGGCTCAAGCAGGCGCTCTCGGACGTCGATCGAGTCGAGGTTGTGGCGCCGAATAGAAACTGGACGGCCGCGGGCCACACCAAGACGATGCACCGCCCGCTGCGGATCGCCGAGGTCACCCTGGCCGATGGCTCACCCGCGTACTCGAGTGATGGCAGCCCCTCCGACTGCGTGGCGCTGGCGTTCCTGGGCATCCTGGACGAGCGGCCGGGCCTGGTTTTCTCCGGCATCAACAAGGGCCCCAACCTGGGCAGCGACCTGACCTACTCGGGCACCCTCGCGGCGGCGATGGAGGGCGTGGTCTGTGGCGTCCCGGCCGTGGCCGTCTCGCTGGCCGACTCCTACCAGTGGGACTTCAGCTACGCGGCCGAGTTCTCCGCCCGCCTGGCTCGGCACATTCTCGAGAACGGGCTCGAGAAAGATGTCCTGCTAAACGTCAACGTGCCGCACGTGCCGCGGCCCGAGGTGAAGGGCGTTGTGGTCACCCGGCTTGGCAAGCGGATCTACCGCGACGAGCTGATCCGGCCGCGACTACTTCTGGATCGGCGGCGAGCCCCCGGCTGGCGAACTCGAGGAGGGCACGGACATCGGCGCAGTGCACGAGAACTACGTCTCGATCACCCCGATCCTGATGGACCTCACCAACCACACCTTGATCGAGCAGATCAGCGGCTGGAATCTCCAGCCGTACTAACGAGTCGCGAGTCACGAGTCACGAGTCACGAGTGGTCAATACGGAGGCCATGAGGCTCACCGACCGGCCTCCGGGCGACGCTTGAGGACGATCATACCCGTGACCCGCGACTCGTGACTCGCGACTAGGTGGGCGGCCGTCTCGACGCGGATACAATACGCGCCTGCGGCCTGGCCCGTAAATTGGTTGTTCGATTGGAGGCTGGCTGGTGTCGGGGGAGCGGTTCTTCGGGCAGCGTCTCAAGCGGTTCGAGGATCCGCGTCTGCTCGAGGGCGGTGGCGCGTTCCTGGAAGACTTGCGGCTGCCAGACGTGCTGCACGCCGCCTTTGTCCGCAGCCCCTATGCCCACGCGTCGATCCGGGCCATCCCAGTCGAGGCCGGACACTTGCCGGGCGTCGTCGGGGTCTTCAAGGCCCGCGACTTCCAGATGAGGCCCATCCCAACCGTCGTTCCGCATCCCGCGCTCCGCCCGTGCAGCCAGGTCCCGCTCGCCGACGAGCGGGTCCGCTTCGTCGGTGAGCCGCTGGCCGTCGTCGTCGCGACCGACCGCTATCTGGCCGAGGACGCCGCCGCCGGCATCGCGGCGGAGCTCGATTTGGAGCCCCTCCCGGTCGTCCCGACCTGGGAAGCCGCGCTCGAGCCGGACGCGCCCGTGCTGCACGAGCCGCTCGGTGACAACCTGGCGGCGGCCTGGCATGTTCAGGTGGGAGATGTCGAGCGCGCCTTCGCCGAGGCGGACCGCGTGGTGGGTGGCACGTTCGCGGTCCAGCGCTACACCGGCATGCCGATCGAGACCAGGGGAGTCATGGCGTCCGTCGATCGGCTCTCCAGTCGCCTCATCATCTGGACCAGCACCCAGTGGCCGCACACCGTTCGCCGGGCGCTGGCCGAGTCGCTCGGGATGGCGGAGCACCGCCTGCGGGTCATCGCGCCAGACGTGGGCGGCGGGTTCGGAGTCAAGCAGGACGTCTACCCTGAGGAGGTGGTGGTGCCGCTCGTCGCGAAACGCCTTGACCGGCCCGTCAAATGGGTCGAGACTCGGCGTGAGCATTTTGTCGGCAGCGCGCACTCGCGTGAGCAGGTCCACGACCTGGAGGTAGCCGTGAGCCGCGACGGCATCGTGAGCGGGCTGCGGGCCCGCATAACGGCCGATCTGGGCGCCTACAGCCGCGGTCTGGGCGTCCTCTGCCCGTCGATCACGGCCGCCTCGCTACTCGGCCCGTACCGCATCCGCAACTATCGAGCCGAGGTCCGCTGCGTGCTGACCAACAAGGCCCCGGCCGGCGCGTATCGGGGGGCCGGTGGGCCTGAGGCGGTCTACGCGCTGGAGCGGGCGATGGACCGCGCCGCCGCCGACCTGGGCCTCGACCCGGCTGAGATCCGCCGCCGCAACTTCATTCAGCCCGATGAGTTCCCCTGGGATACGGGCCTCGGCACCGCTCAGCTTCCCGTCGTCTACGACAGCGGCGAATACGCGGCCGGGTTGGACAAGGCACTGGCGCTGATCGATTACCGCGCCTGGCGTAAGCGACAGGCCGGGGCCCGCCAGGCCGGCCGTTACGTCGGCCTTGGGCTCGCCTGTTACGTGCTCCTCGGCGGACTCGGGCCGTATGAGAGCGCTGAGGTGCGGGTCGACCCGAGCGGCGAGCTGACCGTCCTGACCGGCGCCTCTCCCCACGGCCAGGGCATCGCTACGGCGCTGGCCCAGATCGTGGCCGACGAGCTCGCCACGACTCCCGACCGGGTCTCGGTGCGGCATGGCGATACCGACCAGGTCCCGTACGGCGTCGGGACTTACGCCAGCCGCAGCGCGGTCGTGGCCGGCGGCGCGGTGGCCGTCGCGGCGCGCCAAGTTCGCGCCAAGGCGCTCCGTCTCGCCGCCCACCTGCTCGAGACGTCTGAGGCGGATCTCGAGCTGGTCGACGGCGCGGTTCGGGTCCGCGGCGCGCCAGAGAGGGCCCTCGGCCTGGGCGAGCTGTCCAGCGCGGCGGCCCCCGATCGCCCGCTGCCGGCCGGGATGGAGCCCGGTCTGGAGGCGCGCCATTACTTCCAGGCGCCGCTGCCGACCTTCGCGAGCGGCACTCACGTGGCGGTGGTGGAAGTGATCCCGGAGACTGGCGCCATCAAAGTGCTCGACTATGTCTCGGTCAGCGACGCCGGGCCGCTGATCAATCCGATGATCGTCGACGGCCAGATCATGGGCGGCATAGTCCAGGGCATCGGCGGAGCCCTGCTCGAGGAGATCGTCTACGACGAGAACGCCCAGCCGGCCGGGTCGTTCCTGGATTACGCCATGCCGCGCGCGCGCGACGTCCCGAACGTCCGCCAGGCCCACCTGTACACCCCGTCGCCGCTCAACCCGCTGGGCGTCAAAGGCCTGGGCGAGGGCGGCGCGATGTCCCCGCCCCCAGCCATCGCCGGCGCCGTCGAGGATGCCCTCGCGCCGCTGGGTGTCCGCATTGACCGCACCCCGCTCACATCGAGCCACGTATGGCGGCTTTGCTCGGGACTGAGGGATGAGGGATGAGTCTGTGACCGCCGACTGCCTGCTGCTTACTGGTCCGGGCGCACTTGCCAGAGGAGCACGAGCGCCAGGAGCGACGCGATGGCTCCCGCCTCGAAAGCGGTGGTGTACGAGCCCGTCGCGTCGACCAGCAGGCCGAACAGGGGCGGGCCAACCATGATGCCGAGATAGCTGGCCGTCAGGTTGAGGCCGGCCGCCGTCGCCGATGACTGCCGCCCGGCCAGCTCGGCGACGAACGTCATGTTGATCCCATTCCAGCCCACCGCCGACACCCCCGCGACCGCCAGGATCGCGAGCAGCGCGAGGCGCGGGGTCTCGGGCCCGGCCAGCGCCAGCCCCAGTGAGCTGGCCGCCGCCAGGGCCCCGATGATGCCCATGACCACCTTGCGGCGGCCGCCAAAAAGGGTGTCGCTCACCACGCCCCAGCCGATCCGCCCGACCACGCCCCCGCCCTCGGCCAGCGCCAGCATGGCTCCCGCCTCGGCCACCGGCAGCCCCACTCGCTCGCGCATGAACAGCACCAGGAAGCCCAGGATCGAGAGCTGGACGCCCGCGTACAGCCAGCTCACGCCCGACAGCAGGAGCAGATTTCGATTGCGCACTACGCCGCCAAAGCTGGGCCGCTTGTCGCCGACGGCGAAGCGGCTCGTGGCCGCGCGCTCGCGGTACACCAGCCAGGCGATCAGCCCGGAGGCGACGGTCGCCGTGCCGAGCGCCAGAACCGCCCCACGCCACCCAAAGGCCTGGCCGAGTGGCGGCACGACGAAGCCACAGATCACGCCGGCCAGCGCCACACCGGTCTGCTTGATGCCCATCGCCAGGCCACGTCGGCGGTTGGGAAACCATTCCACGATCGCCCGCGTCGTAGGCGGTAAAGAGAACCCGTTGCCGAGTCCGAACAGCAACATCGGCAGGAGCAGCCAGACGAAGTCCGGCGCCTGAGAGGCGAGCGCGAGGGTCAAACCCGCCGAGGTCAACCCGACCAGGAATAGTGTCCGCACCCCGAACCGGTCGCTCAGGCTGCCGGCCACGATCAGCACCAGGATGCCGCCAAGGTAGGTGGCTGTGACGAGCAGACCGATCTGGTTCCGAGACAGGCCCAGGTCGTCGACCAGGAACGGGGCGAGCGGCGAGATGCCGCGACTGCCGAACGACGCGGCCGTCTGGACGAGCGTGCTGGCGGCAAGAACGATCCATGGATAAGCAACCCAGACGCGGGGGCCCATCCTCGGCAGCGTGGCCGTTCCGGCCTGAGCAGTTCTAGCCATTCACGTCCCTGGCCCATCCTAGTCGTCCGGCGGCTTTATCTCAAAGAGTCCTTCGCTCGAAGGCGCTCCGAGCACCTCACGCCCGCCGCCTCCGCGATGCAGGCAGTGATCGGGAGCATCGTGACGCTGCCCGCGGAACCCGAAGCTCGACAGCCGTACCCTGGCCCGCGCGCTAGACTAACCCGAGGGAAACCAGGACTCAGGTGGAAGGGTGGCACCAGGTGATGGCAAGCGCGAATTCTGTCGCCGAGCGTATCCAGGTAGGCTTCGTCGGACTAGGCCAGATGGGCGCCCCGATGGCGCGCAATCTGATGGCGGCGGGCTACCCGCTGACCGTTCACAACCGCAGCCGGGCGATTGTCGAGGAATTCGTCGCCGAGGGGGCGGCCGCGGCCATCTCGGCTCGTGAGGTGGCCGAGGCCGTCGAGGTCCTGTTTAGCTGCGTGCCGTATCCAGCGGACGTCGAGCAGGTCTATCTCGGCCCGGACGGGGCGATCGAGGGCGCTCGGGACGGCCAGCTCTTCTGCGACCTCAGCACCGTCGATCCGAGTGTGTTAAGGTCGTCGGCGCTGACGGGGGGCCCGCCGAGCTAACGGGCAGCCCGGACAAGACCCGGATCTAGTGCTAGCGCTCTACCGGAGCCAAATTCACGCAGGTCGT
>DASPXK010000383.1:0-1814 GCA_035637315.1 Chloroflexota bacterium | reverse complement strand
CTACACCATCGACGGCGAGAACCGTCCCACCAGCGACGGCACCAACACGCTGGTCTGGTCCGACGCCGATCGCCTCACCTCGCGCGGTTCGGACACCTTCGGCTACGACCCGCTCGACCGGCTCACCAGCTCGACCGTCGCCGGCACCACCCGCACGTACGCGTACAGCGGCGACGGCCTGCTGCAGAGCCGCACCCAGGCCACGGTGACGAGCCTGCTCTGGGATCCCTCCACCGCCCTCGCGCGCCTGCTGCAGCAGGGCGGCGACCGCATCATCTACGGCCTCGGCCCGCTGTACGTCGCCCGGGACGACGGCACGACCCGGGCGCCCGCGCGCGATGGCGGAAAAAGCGTGCGCGCCGAGGTCGACGGCACCGGCTCGGTCACGGGGTCCTGGCGCTACCGCGCCTACGGCGAGACCAGCCAGAGCTCCGGTCAGTCGACGCCCACCATCCTCGGCTACGCCGGGCAGCTGCTCGATCCCTCGGCCCTCTACTACATGCGCGCCCGCTGGTACGACGCGGCGAGCGGGCGATTCATGAGTCGCGATCTGTTCGACGGACTAGCGGCGGCGCCGAGAACGCTCAACGCGTTCGGCTACGGTGGTGCGAACCCCGCACTGATGACGGATCCATCTGGACTGGTGTTCTCATCCGGCAGCGACGAGGGTGGCGCCTGCCCGGACGTTCATACCTGTCTGGCGGACGAGGCAGATGTAGACGATGGGCAAGGCTCCTTGAAGGACGGATACGTCGGCTGCGGTGAAGTTCTCTGGTGCCACGTTGTTGACGATCGAAAGACACTCGCCGACCTCCTTGCGGAGCGTCGGATCATCCGTGCAGCTCCAATGCCTGGGGGCTGGTCATTCTTCGCCGACGATGTGGGCGAGAACGAATCAGCCGATGCTCCAGGTGGGCCTGGCGCTGGTGGCCCAGGGCTGCTGGGTGCTCTCCGGCGGGCATTTAACAAGGACCAGCGTGCCCTCATCGAACTGGCGAAAGCGGCCAAGCGCTCTGGGGTGACCTCAGAAGAGGCCGAAACTCTTGTAGCGTGGGCTGAGGAATACGGCGTCTACAATCGTGGACCTGAGCGTCATTTGCGTCGCTCGTTCAAGGATTGGCACATTCAAATCGATGTGCAGCGGCATATCCGGATCATCGACAAATGATCACAGCAACTAGATACGACCTGGTCGCGGAGCCATCAGGCGATATGTATGATCGGCTTCTGGCATTTGCGTCACGTCATGCCGCGTCGTTCTCTCTAGTCCTCACGAGGGCTTCACGGACGAGCGAAAGTGCTCTTGCGGCGTTAGGCGCGCTCCAGCAATTCGAGATCGGAGAGCGCGAGACTTCTGAATGGCCTGGCACCGAACTCATGGCTGGTCACACGGCGGTGCTCCACATGTTTCGCTGTGATGTTGCGGCGATCGAGACTCTGAAACGGCTAGCGAGGAGGCTCTACGCCTGGCAGTCCCCCCTTCTTCCTGACGATCTCTGTTTCTATCGCGTGGACGGCGCGTGGCTCATGACTAGCACTGCACATGAGGAGGCGGCAGACCTCGTCCTTACCGAGTCCGAATATCAGGAAGTTCGAGAACTGGTGCCCGAACTTCGACTAGAGCAGGTTCTCGTGAACTGAGTAGTCGAATAGCGCGACGAGCTACGCGTACAGCGCCGCGCAGACCGTGCTCACCGACCCGCGCGGCCACGCCAGCACGCTGAACTTCGACGCGCAGGGAAGGACGATCAGCCAGGTCGACGTCGTGGGCTCCAACACGTACACGCAATCTTTCACCTATGACGGACTGGGCA
>DASPXK010000382.1:0-10992 GCA_035637315.1 Chloroflexota bacterium | reverse complement strand
CGCATCCCCGCACGGCGTCTGGGTGGACTCGCACGGCGACATCTACGTAGCCGAGGTCACTCACACCGCCCTGGACCGGTATGGCGAGTACCACCAGGGCTGCCACTCGCTCCAGAAGTTCGTGCGAGCGTAGGAGGCCCCCATTACCTAACCCCCTAGCCCCCTTCCCTTTAGGGAAGGGGGAACTACGTGAGCCGTACGGTGGTCATGCGATGCTGGTGGAAGTCGTGAGGCGAGCGCCCCGGCTCACGGACAACAGTTGAACAAGCTCCCCCTTCCCTTTAGGGAAGGGGGCTGGGGGGTTAGGTCGTCCACGGAGGAAGGTGCTTGGGGGGCCAGGGCCGGTGAGGCACGCTAGGCGGTGAGGGGGACGAGCTTCCAGGCCTCCACGTCGACCAGGCCCTGGTCGGTGAGCTTGAGCGACGGGATCACCGACAGGGCGAGGAACGACATGGCCATGAACGGGTGGGCGACGCGGCAGCCGAGCTGCCGCGCGGCCGCCTCCAGGGCCTCGAGCCGCTCGGCAACCTGTTCGAAGGGCAGGTCGGAGATCAGCCCGCCGATCGGCAGCGGCAGGAGCCCCAGCACCCGGCTGCCGCCCACAACCACGAGTCCGCCCTGGCTGTCGACAAGCGCCTCCACGGCGATCAGCATGTCGTCGTCGTTGGTACCGACCACGCCGATGTTGTGGGCATCATGCGCGACAGAGGAGGCGATCGCGCCGGACTGGAGCCCAAAGCCCTTCACTAGCCCCAGCCCCACGTTGCCCGTCGCTCGGTGGCGCTCGATGACGGCGAACTTCAGCAGGTCGCGGGTCGGATCGGCGACGATCTCGCCGTCGACCACGCGCGGCTGCTCGACAAGGTTCTCGGTGACGATCTGTCCGGGCACCAACCCGATGACCCTGACCGCCCGAGGCGGCCCGCTGCCGGCGGCGATCCGGAAACTCGATCGACCGACCGGCTTGATCCGGACGCTGTTCAAGGCCGGCGAGTAATCGAAGGGCCGGGTCTCGAAGAGCGGCTTCCCGTCCTGGGCCACGACCTGGCCGCGCTTGAGTACCAGCCTGGCGCGGCAGTCGCGTAGATCGTCGACGACCATCAGGTCAGCCACGTAGCCCGGGGCCACGGCGCCCAGGCGCCTCAGGCCAAACCGCTCGGCCGGGTTTAGGGTCGCCATCGCCACCGCCCAGACCGGGTCCAGGCCCTGGGCGATGGCCTGGCGAAGGGCGTGGTCGACGTGGCCCTCGTCGCGCAGGTCGGTCGGGGTGCGGTCGTCGGTGACGAGCATCGCCCGCCGCGCGCGGAAGCGCTGAACGACCGGCAGCAGGTCAGCCAGGTTGTGCTCGGTGGAGCCCTGTCGGACCATCAGCCACATCCCGAGCCGCAGCTTGTCTTCGGCTTCATCGGCGCGGGTCGTCTCGTGGTCGCTATCGATGCCGGCGGCTAGATAGCCGCACAGGTCCTTGCCCCGAACCCTGGGTGCGTGGCCATCGATCGGGACGTTCAGCCGCTGCCCCAGGTCGACTTTCGCGAGCACGTCAGGGTCGGCGTTGAGCACCCCGGGGAAGTTCATGACCTCGGCGATGCCGATCACCCGATCCAGCTGGAGCAGGGGCGCCATGTCCTCGGCCTTGAGGACGAAGCCGGACGTCTCCATCGGCGAGGCCGGCACGCAGGATGGGACGTTGATGAAGACGGTGAGCGGCAGATCCGAGGTGGCAGCGAGGAGGAGCTTGATGCCATCCGCCCCGAGCACGTTGCCGATCTCGTGGGGATCTACGACCACACTGGTCACCCCGCGCGGCACGACGGCGCGAGCGAACTCGGACGGCTCGAGGAGCGTGCTCTCGATGTGCAGGTGGCCGTCGACCAGGCCAGGCAGGACGAAGGCGCCCGCCAGGTCGAGCTCATTGGGACCGCTGTAATCCCCCAGCCCGACGACGTGGCCCTCGTGGATGGCCACGTCGGCCGGATGAACCTCGTTGGTGAAGACGTTGACGACCCGAGCCCGCTTCAGGACCAGGTCCGGCGGCTCGAGCCCCCGAGCCGCCATGATCCGTTCGCGCAGTGCCACCGGTCGCCCCCCGAGTTAAGAGTGAAGAGTGAAGAATTAGGTTACGCACCGGCATTCTATCTTGGGGTCCCTCGTATGGAAAGCCGGCTGTAAAATATGTTCGCGTTCTTCATGCTTCACTCTTAACTCTTCACTTCTCACTCGTGGAGGGCGGCGTGGCTCAAGCTGCGATCGCGCGCGAGTCATTCTGGGAGCGACGGTTTGGGCTCTCCCAGCGAGGCACCGACGTGGCCACGGAGGTGCGGGCCGGGCTGACCACCTTCATGGTCATGAGCTACATCATCATCGTCAACGCGGTCGTCCTGACCTCGGGCGCGAAGGTGGCAGGGATCGACCTGTCGTTCCCGGCCATTGTGACGAGCACGTGTCTGGTGGCGGGGCTGATCAGCCTGGCGATGGGCTTGTGGGCGAACGTCCCTTTTGCCCTGGCACCTGGCATGGGCATCAACGCCGTGGTGGCGTTTCAGTTGATGGTGGGCTTGAAGTACAGCTTCGCCGAGGCGATGGGGGTGATCTTGCTGGAGGGGCTGATCATCACCATCCTGGTGTTGACTGGACTCCGCCAGCAAGTGCTGCACGCGATTCCAGTCTCGTTGAAGATGGCGATTGGGGCAGGCATCGGGCTGTTCCTCTTCTCGATCGGTGCATACGAGGCTGGCCTGTACACGGTGCCTCTGGTAGGAACGCAAGGCGGGACCGTGCCGCCTCCGACGGCCGGCGCGCTGGGGAATTTCACCGCCCCACCGGTCGTGTTCGCGCTGTTCGGACTCATCCTGACCGCGGCCCTGCTGCGCCAGAGGCTCAAGGGCGCGATCCTGTTGGGCATCTTGATCACGACGGTTGTCGGGATAGTGGTCCACGTGGCGCTCCAAACGCCTCTCTCCACGATCCCCGGCAAGCTGGAGATTCCGGACCAGCCGGTTGGCGCGCCGGACTTTCGGTACCTGGGCAGTGGGCTGGCAGGTCTGCAGTTCGTGGCCAAGGGCGGCGCGGCGTTGATCCTGGCCGGCCTGCTGGCGACGTTCTCGCTGATGCTGAGCGACTTCTTCGACACGGCGGGCACCTTCACCGCGCTGGGCAAGGAAGCCGGCCTCGTGGACAGTCGGGGCAACCTCCGCCAGAACGAGGACCGCGCCTACCTGGTCGACTCGCTTGGTGCGCTCGTCGGCGGGCTGGCAGGCTCGTCGAGCGCCACGACCTACATCGAGAGCGGAGCCGGGATTGCCGATGGCGGACGGACCGGTTTGACCGCGGTGGTCACAGCGCTGCCGTTCTTCATCGCGATGTGGCTGGGGAACCTGTTCGCGATCGTGCCGCCTGAGGCAACCGCCGGCGCGCTGATGATAGTGGGCTTGCTGATGCTCGCCGCCGTGGGCAGCGAGATCCCCTGGACGGACTTCGCGCAGGGCCTGCCCGCCCTCTTCACGGTGATGTTGATGCCGCTGACCTGGAGCATCACCAACGGCATCGCGGCCGGCGTGATCCTGTACACCCTGCTTCAGGCCAGACGAGCCGGGCCGGTCCTGTGGGTGCTGAGCCTGGCGTTCGCACTGTACTTCGTGCTGGGCACGAAATAGGCGTTGGGAGATAGGAGATGGGAGTTAGGGGTCGTGATCCCTCTCCCACCTCCCAGGTTCCACTTCCCAGCTCCCAGCTCCCAGCTCCGAACGGGTGGCGTCAAAGTTTTGGACGGCGGGGGACCGCCCGGTCGACCCGCTCCGAACTCCTACGTTGACTGTGGTTTTCTGGGGTGGCTACAATACGGAGACTTAGAAGGCCGGCGAGGTCTCGAGAGCGGGGAGGCACGTGCCAAAACGGACGTACCAGCCGAAGCGTGTGCCCCGAAAACGTGAGCACGGATTCCTCAAGCGCATGAGCAGCCCAGGGGGGCGAGCGATTTTGCGACGCAGACGCCTCCGCGGGCGCAAACGATTGACGGTCGTCTAAGCCGCGTGCTGGCTGCGCCGGCCGCGGAGCATGAAACGCGCGTACCGCCTTCGCCGAGACACCGATTTCAAGCGGGTACGTGCCGCGAAGCGGTCCTGGGCGCACCCGCTCCTGGTGCTCTTCGTGGCGCCAAATGAGGCCCAGGCGACGCGGGTCGGCATCTCAGTCGGCAAGCAAGTAGGGGGAGCGGTGGTCCGCAATCGGGTCCGGAGGCGAGTCCGCGAGGCCGTTCGACTCCGCCATCCGGAGCTCAGATCCGGCCAGGACCTGGTCTTCATCGCCCGACCGCCGAGCGCCAACGCCGACTGGAGCGCTCTGCAGGGGGCCACCGAAGAGCTGCTCCGACGCGCGCAGCTGCTGCCAGTTCCGAGTTCCGACTGTCATGCGTAGGCTCGCGCTCCTTTCGATTCGCCTGTACCAGCTCACGCTTGCGCATCTGCTGCCACCCGCGTGCCGGTTCTGGCCAACCTGTTCGCGCTACGGCTACGATGCGATCGAGCGTTACGGGCTCAGCCGAGGCGGTTGGATGACGCTGGCCCGGCTGGCCCGCTGCCACCCGTTCAACCCGGGCGGCTACGACCCGGTGCGCTGACCGGGGCCGCGCAGGGACTTCGATTTGAATCCGTTCGACATCTTCCTCCCGATCTGGAACCCGCTGCTCGGGGCGATCGAGGGCGGCCTGCGCGAGCTCGCGCTCGTCACCGGCAGCGGTGGGCTCGCGATCATCCTGTTCACCGTGCTGCTGAAGCTGGTCCTGCTCCCGCTCAGTCTGATGCAGACCAAGAGCATGAAAGCGATGCAGGCCATCCAGCCCGAGCTGGCACAGCTCCGCAAGAAGCATGGCAAGGACCGCGAGCGAATGGCCCAGGAGCAGATGCGCCTGTACAAGGAGCACGGCGTCAACCCGGCCGCGGGCTGCCTGCCGATGCTCCCGATGATGTTCGTGCTGATCGGGTTGTATCAGGCGCTCAATCAGCTCGCCAATTCGACGGCTGAGTCAGACCACTTCTTCAGGGACAGATGGCTCTGGATCCAGAACCTGAACCAGCCGGACATCGCATTCCACATACCGGGCCAGTTGTTTAACCTGCCCGACGGGATCCCGGTGCCCGGTGTCTTGCCGATCGTGATGTTGATCACGCAGGTCCTGTACGGCAAGATGACGCCGACGAGCGGCCCGTCGGACGACCCGCAGCAGCAGATGATGCAGCGGATGCAGACGTACTTCATGCCGCTCTTCCTGTTCTACATCAGCTTTCAATTCTCGGCCGGGTTGGTGCTGTACTGGGTGGTCAGCAACCTCTTCGAGATCTTGCGAATGGGCTTCACCGTGGGCTGGGACCCGATCAAGCCGGCTGCGCTGGGTGCTGGCCTCGGGGGCGGGCTCGGCCTGGCGGCTCGTTTCGGAGGCAATGGGGCGACGAGAAGCGCCTCCGCGGAAGCTGACGACCCACCGAGTGAAGGCGTTAATCCGCCGCCAAGAAAGCCGCCGTCGGGGAGCCGAAGAAAGAAAGGGAAGCGCGGTGGAAAGCGTTGAGGGAACGGGCCGAACCGTCGACGAGGCGCTGGAGAACGCCCTGGACGAGCTCGGCCTGGAGCGCGACGAGGTAGAGATCACCGTCCTCGAGGAGGGCGGGCGGGGCCAGGAAGCGCGCGTGCTGGTCACTCCGCGAGACGGAGTCCAGCTCATCGATGAGATCGGGGCGGAGGTGGGTGAAGCCGACGAGCAGCTCGGCGAGCAAGACGCCGTGACCGCCCCCTCACCCGACGCCCAGGCCGTGGCGTCGCTGGCCGAGGAGATCCTTACCGAGCTGCTCGCGCGAATGGACCTAGCGAGCGAGGTCCAGATCGACCAGGCCGAGATCGACGACGCCCTACCAACGGTTCAGCTCAGCATTCACGGCGAGTTTGGCGGCATCTTGATCGGCCGTCACGGCGAGACGCTGGCGGCGATCCAGTTCCTACTGGGCCTGATCACCAGCCGCCGACTGGACCGCCGCGTGCGTGTGATTGTGGACGTGGAGGGCTACCGCGAGCGGCGGGCTCGACTGCTGCGTGACATGGCCACGCGAGCCGCCGAGCGGGCTCAACGCTACCGCCAGCCGATCTTCATGGACCCGATGTTACCCGCCGAGCGGCGGATCGTGCACCTGGCGCTCCAGGACAATCCGAACGTCTCGACCCACAGTATTGGCGAGGGCGATAATCGCCGCGTCGTCGTCTCGCCCCGCCAGGCCCAGCGCTTTGGCGGCTACGGTGTCGGCTGAGGTCGACTACCTTGTCGTAGGCCACGTCTGCGTTGACCTGATCGGCAAGAGGACCGTCCTGGGCGGCTCTGCGACGTACGCCGCCCTGACCGCCCGCAACCTCGGTGCACGGGTAGGCGTGGTGACCAGCGCCGGCTTCGAGCCCGGGATCGTGGACGCGTTGGTCGGGCGGGAAAACGTGCGCGCAGCGGGAACCGACATTCGAGTCGTCCGGCTGCCCGCCCAGGCCACAACCCGATTCGTCAACGAGTACGGCCCAGAGGGCCGTCGGCAACAGATCCAGGCCGTGGCCGAGCTGCTTCGGATCGAGCACGTCCCGCCAGACTGGCGCGGCGCGCCAGTCGTTCATCTCGCGCCGGTCGCCGTGGACGTGGGGCTGGAGTTCGTGCCCGCCTTTCCAGACGCGCTGCTGGGCGTCACGCCTCAGGGCTGGATGCGGGCCTGGGACGAGCAGGGCGAGGTCCGGGCCGTCGTCTGGGAAGCGGCCGACTTGGTCCTGGCCCGCGCCGACGTGGTGATCTTCAGCGAGGAAGACGTACCCGACCCGTCCGTCATCCCGCGCTACGCCCAGAAGGCGCGGCTGCTGATCATCACCGAGCACCGGCACGGCGCCGTGGTCTACGAGCGCGGCAGGCCGCCCTGGCGCTCGCCGGCCTTTCGGCCTAAACGGCTCGTCGACCCAACCGGCGCGGGCGACGTCTTCGCGGCTGGCTTTCTGACCCAGTACTGGCGGACTGGCGATCCTCGGAGCAGCGCCGATTACGCGAACTGCGTGGCCTCGTTTGTGATCGAGAAACGCGCCTGGCACGGCATTCCAACGCGCGAGCAGGTCGAGGAGCGGCTGAGGAGCGGCAAACGCCGGCACGCAGGAATGAAGAATGAAGCATGAGGCATAGGAACGAGGGATGAAGGACGGGCATGAGTAATCGTTCTCATTCCTCAGCCCTCATTCCTCATTCTTCCGTTGTGGCCCTGGCCAACCAGAAGGGGGGAGTGGGCAAGACCACCACCGCCGTGAGTCTGGGCGCCGAGCTGTCCGCCTCAGGCGGACTCCGAATCCTGCTCATCGATCTGGACCCGCAGGCCAACGCGACCAGCTCGCTGGGCCTGGACCCCCGCGCCCAGCGATGCTCGACGTACGATGCGCTGCTGGGCAACGCCACACTCGAGGAGGTGGTTGTGCCCAGCGGCCTGCCCGGCCTGGACATCGCGCCAGCCAATTACGCGCTGGCCGGGGCTCAGGTGGAGCTGGTGGAGGTGCCGCGGCGAGAGTATTGCCTGGCGCGAGCGCTCGCGTCGCTGGCGGGCATGCGCCCGCGCCACCCATACGACCTCGTGCTCGTCGACACGCCGCCGTCGCTCGGCCTGCTGACCCTCAACGGCCTGGCCGCCGCCGACGCGGTGCTAGTCCCGGTCCAGTGCGAGTACCTGGCGTTGGAGGGTCTGGGCCAGCTCGTGGAGACGCTGGAGCTGGTGCGCGCGAGCTTGAACCCGCGGCTGGTGCTCATCGGTATCCTGTTGACGATGCTCGACGCTCGCACGAACCTCAGTGGCCAGGTCGCGCGGGAGGTGCAGCGGCACTTTCCCGCGGCGACATTCAAAAGCGTGATCCCACGCTCGGTACGGCTGAGCGAGGCGCCCAGCTACGGGCGTCCGATCCGCACATACGATCCATCCTCGCGCGGCGCCCAGGCCTACGCGCTGCTAGCCCAGGAGCTGGTGGAGCGGGTATCAGTACTGAGGACTGAGGGATGAGGGATGAGTGAGCAGGCACCCGGTGATCCCGCCCGCGGCGCGCCCGACACGGGTGAGCCAACACTCAGTCCTGAGTCCTCAGTCCTCATTCCTCGCCAGCGGGGAGGCCTGGGGCGGGGGCTCGGAGCGCTGATCCCAAAGGCCACTGGCGGCCTGTTGGAGGTCGACGTGGCCCGCATCTCGGCCAGCCCGCAGCAGCCGCGCCAGGCACACGACGACCCTGCCATCGGCGAGCTGGTCGATTCGATCCGCCAGCACGGCGTGCTGCAGCCGCTGATCGTGACCCGCGGTCCAGGCGAGGATTACGTGCTGGTGGCTGGCGAGCGGCGCTGGCGAGCCGCCCGCGAGGCTGGCCTGCGAACCGTTCCGGCGATCGTCAAGGAGGCAACGCCGCGCCAACGGCTGGAGCTAGCGCTGGTCGAGAACCTCCAGCGCCAGGACCTGAATCCGCTCGAGACGGCGCAGGCGTACCGCCAGCTCGTCGAAGAGCATGGGCTGACCCAGGACTCGGTCGCCGAACGGGTCGGCAAGAGCCGAGCGGCCGTGGCCAACGCGCTGCGGCTGCTGCGCCTGCCCGGGCCGGCGCGAGACGCGCTGGCGAGCGCCGCCATCAGCGAGGGTCACGCGCGCGCTATCCTGGCCTGTGCGGACCAGCGCGACCAGGAGGCGCTGCTCGAGGAGATCGTGGAGCAAGGCCTCTCGGTCCGCCAGACCGAGGAGCTGGCGCGGCGCGGCGCGCGGGGGTCAGGGGCCAGCAGCCAGGGGCCACGGGTCGGGGATCAGGGGCCAGAGGTCAGGGGCCAGGAACAAGTGCGCTTCGCGGGGTCGGGGGCCAGGGAGCGGGGGTTCCAGAGCCCTGACGTTGCTGCCCTGGAGGAGCGGTTCCGCCAGGCGCTGGGGACCAAGGTCCAGCTCTATCGTGGACGGCGTGGCGGCAGACTCGTGGTCCACTTCTACTCCGACGAGGAGCTGCAAGGACTGTACGAGGCGATCTGCGGAGGGCAGTAGCGCGATCGACTCCCGGGGTTCGAGGTCCTTTAGGCTCGAGCCACTAAAGGTGGCCGGCTGACTGCATGTCCCAGCTGACGCGAGGGTAGTTTGCCAAGTCGAAGTCACAAAGCGGCCATATGCCAACGGGCGCCGGAGCTCTGAGCCAGCCCGTCGGGACTTGACAACGCGCCGGGCCGGAAGCATAGTGGGGGCACCGGATCATATCCTTGCAGTGGACGCGGAAAGGAGGCCGCGATGGGACAGCAACCCACCGTCGAGGAGCTCTGGCGCTCGGTCTTGGCAGGCGAACATCCAGAGATGCGCCGGGGCCGCCGGCTGCATCGGGTGATCCCCTCGAATCCGCGCTGTAAGATGTGCAACGTGCCTTTCGGCGCGCCTGGCGGGCTCTACATGCGCCTTCGGGGCCGAGGGCCGTCCAACCTGAACCCGCGCTACTGCAACTTCTGAGAGCGCTTCGCCGCGACGCACCCGGGCGGTGCGGAGATCGAGCTGTCGATGCTGTTCGCCGACGTGCGGGGGTCGACCAGTCTCGCCGAGCGAGCCAGCCCGACCGAATTCAGCCAGCTCATGAATCGGTTCTACAGGGTGGCCACAGGCGTGCTGCTCCAGACCGAAGCCATCATCGACAAGTTTGTGGGCGACGAGGTCGTTGCCCTGTATGTGCCGGCCCTGGCCGGCTCCGAGCACGCGAGCGCGGCTGTGCGGGCCGGTCGGGAACTGCTGCGCGCGACGGGCCAGGGCGATCGGGGCGGCGCGTGGCTGCCGATTGGGCTCGGGATACACACCGGCACGGCCTTTGTCGGGGCGATCGGGGGCGAGGGCGTGACTGACGTCACTGCCCTGGGAGACGCCGTGAATACCACCGCCCGCCTGGCCTCGGTAGCCGGGCCGGGAGAAGCACTCGTAAGCGAGGCGACCTGCGCCGCGGCCGGGTTGGAAACTGGCGACATGGAACGGCGCCGGCTCGAGCTGAAGGGGCGCAGCGAGCCGGTCAGCGTGCGCGTGCTGCGGGTTGCATCTGGCGGCCCTGAAAGAAGCGAAGGCAGCTGAGTTGACTTCCTGAGACGCTTCGCGGCGCTTGCATGAGTGGGCAGGTTGAGCCGGCCCCAACCATCTACACGGTCGGGCATTCGACCCGCGCGCTGGACGAGTTTCTCGCGCTCCTGGACGGGCATGGCATCAGGACCCTGGCCGACGTCCGGACGGTGCCGAAGTCGCGCCGCCACCCGCAGTTCGTGCGCGAGGCGCTGGCAGAGTCGCTCGATCGGGCAGGCGTGCGCTACGTCCATCTGCCGCAGCTGGGCGGGCTGAGGCGGCCCCGTCGCGCCTCGCCAAATGACGGCTGGCGAAACGAGAGCTTTCGCGGTTATGCCGACTACCTGGCCACTGAGGAGTTCCAGTCGGGCCTGGCGCGGCTACTGGCGCTGGCCGAGGAGGGGACCGTGGCGGCGATGTGCACCGAGGCGGTGCCCTGGCGCTGCCACCGCTCGCTGCTCGCCGACGCGCTACTGGTCCGTGGGGTACCGGTCGAGCACATCGTCAGCCCGAGCGCCAGTCGGCCCCATTCGCTGACTCCGTTCGCCCGGGTCGACGGCCAGCGCCTCAGCTATCCAGCCGAGCAAAAGCGCCTACTGTGACGGCGATTTCACCGCGGAGGCGCTGAGGACGCAGAGACGTTCCTTCGATACGCTCGGCGTCCTCTGCGCCGAGACGGGCTCGTTACGAGCCGACGGCGGCTAGGGAGCGAGCGGCGAGGCCGGCGCGGCGTTCGAGGTAGTCCACGAAGCGCTCGAATGGGTCGAAGCCCAGCAGCGTCGGCGCGTCCGTGACGAAGTTGGAGAGCGCGTTCACGTCGTAGAAGTAGAGCTCGCCGTCGCGCTCGCTCTCGAGGTACTCGACGCCGCCGACGTCGATTTCGGCGGCGCGGAAGATTCGC
>DASPXK010000381.1:0-5753 GCA_035637315.1 Chloroflexota bacterium | reverse complement strand
ATCCCAGCCCAACCACTGCTACAGCCAGCGGCTCATACGTCATGAGGAGATGCCTACGGCCGGGGAAACGGCCCTGGACGGCGGCTGGGGGTGGGGAGGGGCAGCGGGATCGACGGGGGCTGGCGGCCGGGCACCACGCGGCCCGGGGCCGGGGTGGGCGTGTAGGTGGCCAGACGCTGCCTGGCCTCTTCGCCATCCGGATTGACCTCCAGCGCCCGCTGCAGCACGGGCAGGGCGGCTTCTCGATCGCCGGCGCTCAGCAATCGGTCAGCCTTGCCGATCAGGAGTGTGTACAGCTTCTGGCTGACCTGCCGATAGTCCGGATCGAGCTGCATGATCTCCTCAGCTGCGCCGATAGCGGCCTCGTCGTCCCTGCCCCAGGCGGCCTCCATCTGGGCCCAGTCCTTCGCTAGCACCACCTGCTTCCGACCCTCCAGCGCGGCCGAGTCATCTGGCTTGAGCTTGAGCGCCTCGCCGTACTCGACAAAGCTGCGGTCGTAGTCGCTCTGGTCGAGGAACTGTCGGGCATAGCCGAAGTGCGCCTGATACAGCGCGTCGTCCAAGCCTGGAGTGGTCGGATCGCTCTGCTTCAAAATAGCCAGGAGCACAAGCGCCCCCGCAAAGTTCCCGGCGTCCAGCGCCGCCCGGGCGAGCTGGATTCGCTGTTGTGGCGAAGGCGTGGCCGTGGTTGGCACGGTGGTCGCGGTCGGGGGCGGGGTTGGCGCGGGAGCCAGGGCCGGGACACCCGTCGCGGCCGGCGGAGCGGCCGTTGGCGCCACGGCCGGCGCAGCGGGCGCGACGGTGGGCGCGAGGGGGGTCGGTTGATCGACGACGCTGGACGGCGCCAGAACGCTCCGCTCGAACAGTACGAAGGTGACCACCGCGGTCAGGCCGACAACCAACGAGCCGCCGATCGCGACGACCAGAAGTCCTGTTCGGCGACCAGTTCCAGTCACGCGCACGGTCGGTGGCCCGTCGTCCAGGTCAGGCTCGGCCGAATCGACGGCTCCAATGCCAGCAGGATGCTCAGTGCCTGTGGGCGGCATTATAGGCGCGGGGGCAGTTCCCAGGCGTCCACCCGACATATGATCTGCGAGGAGCGCCGCTACGAAGCCGTGCGGCGAGGCAAAGCGGTCGAGGGGGTTTGAGGCGAGTTGGCGGAGCAGCGTTCGATCAACGGATTCTGGCAGGCCTGGCCTGAGCGAGCTAGGAGTCGGCGGCTCGCGTTGTCGAGCGCTGGGGATGTCGATGAACGGCAGCTGGCCCGTTAGCATCTCGTAGGCCACCACGCCAAGGGCATACAGGTCGGCCGGGACACCCCCGCCCTCGCCCAGGGCTGCCTCGGGTGCCAGGTATCCAGGCGTTCCCACGACAGATTCGGGCGGCCTCGCTCGGCTGGCTGCGCGAGCGATGCCGAAATCCACCAGCGTCACGTGGTCGGCGGGCCCGACCAGGACATTGCCGGGCTTGACGTCGCGGTGAGCGACGCCGTGGGAGTGCGCGTAGTCGAGCGCGGCGGCGACTTGCTGCAGCATCGTGGCCGCCCGCGCGAGCGGTAGCGGCCCATCCTGGTTGATCAGTTGGCGCAGCGAGATGCCGTCCACCAGATCCATCGCGATGAGGTGGTGGCCTTCATGTTCGGCCACGGCGTGGATAACGACGATATTCGGATGGCGCAGCCCGGCCGCGATTCTGGCATCGGCGCTGAACTGGTCGACGAAGGCCCGCTCCGCGGCGAACTCTGGCAGTACCACCTTAACCGCGCGCGGCTGGCCGAGCGACCGGTTCACGGCTCGGTAGACGACCGCCATCGCGCCGGACCCGAGCCTCTCGATCAGCTCGTATGGTCCCAGCGTGTGGCCACTCAGGTCGTCCATGGCCGGTCACCAGGGCGCTTGTCGCCAGCGACCATCATACACGAGCGCCCCGGGCCCCCTTGACGCTGCGCGCCGCAGGGCGCATGATGGCCATGAACAGACCTTGCGACTCGTGACTCGCGACGGGCGAGTCGAGGTGGCAGATCATGAAGCGCGTGAACATCAAGGACGCGTTCGTCGGCGAACCGGACTCCAGCCAGGAAGGCGTCGAAGCCGAAGATAGCGATGAGGCGGTGATCCTGGCCGTAAGGGGGGGCGAGATTGTGGCGGTCGTGCCGGCCGGGACGCCTGACGACAGTGCAGTCGCCGCCGCGAGCACCATCCGCGGCGCGCTGCGGCTCGAGAACGAGCGAGTCCTGACCTTCGAGATCCACGAGGGCGCAAGCAGCGCCTTCTTCGAGGACGAGTCGGCAGAGCTTCATCGACGCCGCCAGGAATCGGGCAGCGTGGGACTGTCGACGATCCTGGGCGAGGACTACATGAGCGGCTCGCGCACCGCCGGCCAGGTCATGACCCGCGACGTGCTGACCGCCGATCCGGGCATGCCCATGGACGAGCTAGCCAAGCTGCTCGCCTTCCACAACGTCAGCGGCATGCCAGTCGTGGACGAGGCCGGCAAAGTGGTGGGGGTGGTTAGCGAGGCTGACGTGATCGGCAAGCAGGGCGCCACGGTGCGCGACATCATGACCCCGGACGTGATCAGCGTTCCCGAAGAGACCTCAATCGAGGAGATCGCCGCCCTGATGGCCGAGCGCAAGATCAAGCGAGTAGTCGTCATGGACGGCGAGTTGTTGCTGGGCATGGTCAGCCGGGCCGACATCGTCAGGGCGCTCGCCGCCCGGGCGTAACCCTACCGAACCCGGCTGCCGCCTCGCTCGATCGTGACGTCATGGGCCTCGAACAGGAATTCGTGCTGTTTCTCGCCGTCTCCAGACAGGTAGTCTCCGACGCGGATCGAAGCGCACGCTTGGCGGCTCTTGTACAGCAGTTGGACGGTTTGTAGACCGTCCCGATTGGCGATCAGCACAACCGGCACCCCCTCATCGCACTGCACGGCGACCACGTTGCCCTCCGTACGAGTGTCGTCCAGGCTGCTGCGGTCAGTGCGCAGGCGCTGCTGCCGCTGCTCCTCAGTCAAGCGGCGTCGGTGACGCTCCTGGGGCTCGAACTGCTCGACGACTTGGACGCTCGCGATGCCGAAAGTCAGGCGGGCGACCTGCGGCTCGTGGTCGCTCGACTGGACGGCGAACTCAGAATTGAGGTGAACGATGTCGTACTCAATCCGGGTCTTCAGCAGTTGGCTGCTGACCAGGATGTGGTCGAGTACTTGTGAGTTACCCTCGAAGATGAACGTGTAGCGGTCATCTTGGGGCAGCGTGTCGACGAGGTCATTGAGGACGCCGCCGCTCTTGAGAATGCTCAGCGTGTTGGAGAACTCGAAGTCGTTCAGGTCGCCTAACACGATGATGTTGGCGTCAGCGTCCAGCGCCAGGATCGACTTGACGAAGTCGTTCACCACCTGGGCCTGCTGGGCGCGCTGGACCTCGGTGGAGCGGGCGGGCGGCTGGAAGCGACCGAACAGCGGCTGGTCGCCGGTCTTGGAGTTGAAATGGTTGGCGACGACGAAGAGCTTCTGATTGAGGAATGTGAGCTCGCCGGCCAGCGGCTTACGGCTGGCGTTGAAGGCGGCGTTGTTGGGATCGAGCCGGCCGGGGCTGGAGGAGAGCTGCGGCCCGCCCGGGCCGCTGAGGACGCTCGTGGCGATAGTCGACCCGCCACCGGGGCGGTCGATGAAGGCCAGACCGCGGTCGGTGCGGACAAGGAAGCCGACACGAATGTTGCCGCCCGGTTGGCCGCCGTCCTGATTGTTGACCGGGTTGATGCTTCGAAACTGGTAAGTCGGCCCGCCGGCCCCCTGAATGGCCGAGATGAGCGTATTGAAGGTGACGGTGGCGTCTACGACGCCGTTGTCGACCGGACCATTGTTGTCCTGAATCTCCTCGAGCGCGAGCAGGTCCGGCGACTTGAGGCTGTTGACGATATGGCCAGCCAGGGTGTTGAACTTATCCGGTCCATCGGCCGGGCTCAGGTTCTGGACGTTGAAGGTGGCGACGGCGAGCTGCTGGCCGCCGGGCGGCGATGTGATCTCACGGGTCAGGCCGCCTGATGTGACGGTCAGTGACTGGGTGATCTCCAGCTTGAAGTTGCCGAAGCTGTAGTCGAGAACCCCCACGACCAGCGGGAAGCGGTCGCCGACGTTAGCGGATGGCGTGGCCAGGATCTCGTCGTCCAGGATGATCCGCTCTGGGTTGAAGTCGGTCGGCCTGACGACAATTCCGCCACGCGCGGTGCGAAGCCCGGCATTCGCGCCGTTGTCACTCAGGACCGGGATCTCGCCGAAGCTAGACCGCGCCCCCACGACGACGGCGTTGTTAATCTGCACCAGCATCCCCTCGAGACTCTCATAAAAGTCGATGCCGTCCGAGGCCGGGTCGAAGACGCCGCTGGTCTCGACGCTGCCTCTGGCGTCGTCCTCGATTACTTGCTGAGGTGGGATCCGGCCCCCTATCCCGATGACGATCGGGGCTGGAAGGGCGTTGCCGCTCGACACTTTGACGATGGCGGGCGAATTGATCTGGGTGGTCGTCAAGTTGGTGCTGGTGGTGCCACCCGATCGAAACTCGGTTACCGTGCCGCCTACGAGCACGGAGTCTCCGACGCTGACCGAGCTGGGCGCCGACGAGGTGAAGACGAACATACCGTCCGAAGTACGCTCATCGCTGTCCGGGCTGGGGTCCTGCATGTAGAAACCGTTCGAGCGCTTGGCGGTCACGATCCCGGGCACGTTCGAGACGCTGGTGCCGTCCAGCGTCGAGATATGGCCGACGCCCTGGATATCATGGATCCGAGGCGGTTGGCCCGCGTGCCGGACCGCGAGGCCAACGCCACTGGCCTGCGCGTTCGGGACACCGCCCGCGGGGCCGGTGAGCAGCAGGCCGACGACGAGCAGCGGCACCAGTCGGCGACCGGGTCGGGCCAGCGAAGTCAACACGAACATCGGCGCTCACTCCCACGCGCATTGCCCGTCGCCCCGCCGGGTCGAGCGAATATAGCACCGCGAGTGGCGAGTTCCAAGCTCCGAGTCGAGGCCGGTGGGCCGACTTGGAACTTGGAACCCGAAACTGCCTAGAGTTAGCGCGCCAGGAAGCGCTGGACGGCGGCGCTCCAGACCGAGACGGTGGTTCCGAAGAAGGAGTGGCCATCCAGGTACGTGCTCCCGTTTAAGAGTTGGGATGTCAATCAGGCTAAGGATGACAATGAACAGTTGGGATCGGGATAGAGTCAGGTAAGGAGAGCACACATGCTGATCGACACGAACACGGAGTTCGGCGCGCGAGTGGCACGGCGGTTAGAAGAGGAGCGGATCATCTGGTTAACCACGGTCCGGCCCGCGGGCACCCCGGAGCCGAGCCCGGTCTGGTTCCTCTGGGATGGTGAGACGTTCCTGATCTACAGCCAGCCGAGCAGCCCGAAGCTGCGGAACATCGCGCGCAACCCGAGCGTCTCGCTTAGCCTGGACGGCGACGGGCGGGGCGGAGACATCGTCGTGTTCACCGGCCAGGCCCGAGTCGAGACAGACGCCGCTCCGGCCACCAGGATCCCTGCCTACCTGGAGCGCTACCGGGACGGAATCGCTCGGATCGGCATGACCCCACAGGGCTTCGCGGACGCGTACTCGGTCGCCCTCCGAGTCACGCCAACCAAACTTCGCGGCCACTAAGAAGCGCGACCAGTCGGGCGGCAACCTTTCCGCCGCCTCCGGCGTCATTGAGAGAGGGGGTGCAAGATGGGCCTGGTCGTCATCGTGGTCTTAGT
>DASPXK010000380.1:0-5167 GCA_035637315.1 Chloroflexota bacterium | reverse complement strand
CCCTGCGAAGCGCACTTGTTCCCTCCCCCAAGCTTGGGGGAGGGAACAAGTGCGCTTCGCAGGGCAAGGGGGTGAGCACCCCGCGCAGGTCCGGCCAGGCTCGCCAGGGCCAGGCCGATCCACAGTAGGACCAGCGGCAGGATCGGCGCCAGGTATCGGCCGTTCAAGATCGGCTCATACTTCGGGTTCGCCAGCGGCAACAGAAGGATGGTTGCCGCGAAAACCACGATCGGAAGCCAGGTCCTTTTCCTGATGGCTAGGACGAGCCCCGCCAGCGTCAGCGCGGCCGCCGCGAGCACCAGCGGATCGCGCAGGTACTGGGTCACTCCCGCTCGGGTATCGACAGCCCCTCCGAGCGCTCGCAGCAGGCCCACGATCAAGTCCCCGAATCGCTCGGCGTAGCCGACGCTGCGGCCGACCTCTCTAACGTAGTCTTGCTGGATTTCCTGCGCATAGGTGAACGAGCGGCCCCCGCTCAGGAGGTTGTAGACGACCAGGTTGGCGTTCATCGCCACGCCTGCCAGCGTGGCGACGTAGGGCCACCGGCCGCGCAGCATCCAGCCGCTCGTCGCCGTCACTGCCAGCGCCGCGCCGGCTAGGATGGGCGCGCTGCTGGGATGAGTGTGCAACGCCAGGCCGAACAGCAGCCCGGCGGGCGCCAAGAGCCTCGGCCGCGCGTCGCGTACGGCGAGCGCCGTCAGCCAGAGCGCCGGGGTGGTGAACAGTGGCGTCAAGCAGTTCGACCAGGCCACGTGGCTGTTCACGCCGATGTGGACGGGCGAAGCTGCCAGCAGGGCTGCCCCGAGCGCGCCGACCGCGCGACCATGCAGCGTCCGCCCTAATGCGTACGCGAAGCCCACCGTCACGGTTCCCGCCACCAGCATCAAGACCCGCGGCACAACCAGGCTTGGGCTGACCAGCCAGAAAACGCCCGCCAGCAGGTAATTCCAGAGTGGGCCGATGTAGGGGTCGACGTCGGTGAGCGGCCGCAAACCGTCGCGCAGGATGGCGAGGCCCAGCCCGATCTCCTCGGCCTCGTCGGTGAAGACCGGGATCGCCGCCAGGTTCGGCAGACGCACCATCGCGGCCGGCACGCAGACGGCCGCCAGTGCCAGCGCGTCCAGACGGCTCAGAGCGCCGAGACGTACGGCCAGCCCGGTCGGCCACCGCGCCGGCCAGGGACGCGCGATTGCCCTTCCCATCACGATCGCTGCGGTAGTGTAGCCGCCGCGTCGCAATGCTGAACTGAAAGTCTGGTGAAAAAATGCCGCTCAGGACTGCCGTGCGCCAACGACCCGATCGGCGGCGGCTCGGAAACGGCTGGCGGTCTCTTCGCGGGCCATCAGCTCACGCGTGGTGTCGCTCTCGCGCGCCAGGGCCTCGTCTACCGGCAGCGCGGCGTTGACGATCTGCTTCAGCGCCATGACCGCTCGCGGCGAGTTGGCGGCTATCCGCTCGGCCATCGCCACCGTGTGGTCGATCACCGCCGCAGCCGGGACCACGTGGTTGGCGAGCCCGATCCAGAGCGCCTCCGCGGCGTCGACGACGTCGGTGGTGAAGAGCAGCTCTTTGGCCTTCGCCTCGCCCACGATGCGGGGCAGCATCGCCCCACCCGGCGCCAGGCCATAGGAGGCGCCCACGAAGCGGAACTTCGCATCGTCGCCGCAGACGCGGATGTCGCAGTTGATCGCCAGGATCGCGGCGCCGCCGTAGCAATAGCCGCGAATGGCCGCCAGAACTGGTTTTCGACATTCGCGGACTCGCTTCGCGAGCGGCGGACTGGGCGGTCGCCTGGCCGCGGCTCCGAATCGGTCTACCTGCTCGGTCATATCTGCGCCAGAAGAGAACGCGCGATTCCCGGCGCCGGCAAGAACGATCGCGCGGACCTCGTCGTCGGCCTCGTACTCGTCGATGACCTGGATCAGCTCGTCGGCAAGCTGCGCGCTGATGGCGTTCAGCTTGGCTGGCCGGTTCAGGTACGCCACCCCCACGGCGCCTCGCCGCTCAGTTCTGACGAAGTCCATCGGATGCTCCTACACGCCCTTCCAGTTTGGCGTTCGCTTCTCGAGGAAGGCGCGCACCCCTTCCTGGAAATCCTGGCTCAGATAACACGTCAGCAGCAGCTCCTCGGCATCGCGCAGCGCGAACGGCTCGGCCACGCGGCGGGCGGCCTCCTTGATGGTGCTCAGCGTGAGCGGAGCGAGGCCCGCGATGCGCTGGGCCAGCTCGCGGACCCGTTCCTCCAGCCTATCAGCGGGCAGGACTTCGTCCACCAGGCCGACGGCCTGGGCCTCCTGGGCGTCCATCAGGCGGGCGGTGAGGACCAGGTTTCGGGCCCGCACCGGGCCGATCGCGGCGACCAGGCGCGAGAAGTTGGCGGGGGCCGGGAAGTTGCCCAGCGTGCGGGCGACCGGGACGCCGTAGCGGGTGTGCTCGGCCGCGATCCGGATGTCGCAGGACAGCGCTAGAAACAGGCCCCCGCCGACGGCGTCGCCCTGGACCATCGCTATGGCCGGCTTTTGCATCGCGGCCAGCCGACCGATCGAGCGGTCGAGCCGGTCCTCGTAGGCGAGAGCATCCTCGCGGGTCTTGAAATCGAGAAACTGGCGGATGTCCGTGCCGCTTGCGAACGCCTTGTCGCCGGCCCCTCGCAGGACCACCACTCGCATCGCGGGGTCTTCGTCGACTCGCTCGCACGTCTCGCGAAGCGCCTCGTACATCCCCCACGTCATCGAGTTGCGAGCCTCGGGGCGGTTGAATGTCAGCCACCCAACCGGCCCGTCCTGCTCGAACAGCGTTTCTTCTGTCATGGGTCTCTGATCCGGCTCACCACCAAGGCACCAAGACACCAAGTTGGTTCGCTACGTTGCTCGGTCTCTCCCTTCTCCTCTTGGTGTCTTGGTGTCTCTATACGGCTCCGGCTTCCCGAAGGGCCTCGATCTCGGTGTCGTTGTAGTCCAGCTCGCGCAGGATTTCGTCGCTGTGCTCGCCGCGCTCAGGCGCCGCCGAGCGAATCGAGGGCGGCGTTCGTTCCAGGTTGACGCCGTGTCCGATGAGGGTGAGCCGCCCCAGGATGGGATGCTCTACGGAACGCGCAACGGGCAGCGTGCGGACCTGTGAGTCCTCGAAGCACTCTTTGACGTCCAGGATTGGCCCGGCCGGCACGCCGGCCTCGTTGAGACGGACTTGCCAGTCGGCCATATCACGGCGCGCCAGGCGGCGCTCGATCTCTTCCGTCAGCTCTTCGCGCCGCCGCCGCCGGTCCGCCGAGTGCGCGAAGCGCGGGTCCTCGATCAGCTCCTCGGCTTCCAGGGCGCGGCACATTCGCTGGTACAGGCGGTTGCTGGCGGCCTGGATGATGATGCTGCCGTCCCTGCACCGGTATACGCCGGTCGGCACGCCCACCGGGTGGTAGTTGCCGGCCTGGCCTGGAACCTCGCCGCCGATCAACCAGCGGGCAGCCTGAAGGTCCATGAGCCGAATCATCGCCTGGAGCAGCGAGGTGTGGACCCACTGCCCCTTGCCAGACCGCTCGCGCTCGAGAAGGGCTACCACGACCCCGTACGCCGCCATGAAGCCGGCTGTCAGGTCCGCCACGGGCAGCCCAGCTCGCAACGGCCCCTGGCCGGGGAAGCCGTTGACGGTCATGAAGCCCGACAGCCCCTGAGCGATCTGGTCCAGGCCGGCCCGATCGCGGTATGGCCCTTCCTGCCCGAACCCGGAGATGCTCACGTACACGAGCCGAGGATTGACCGCGCTCATGGCCTCGTAATCGACACCAAGCCGGTGCTTGACGTCCGGGCGATAGTTCTCGGCCAGCACGTCGGCTTGGGCCACCATCCGCCGCAGGACCTCTTTGCCAGCCTCGGTCTTGAGATTGAGCGTGATGCTGCGTTTGTTCGGATGCACGTTCTGAAAGTCGAATGCGTGCCGCCCCCCAACGTCGTCGTCTTCCTCGCCCGGCGCCTCAACCTTGATGACCTGGGCGCCCATCTCGCTGAGCTGGCGGACACACGTCGGCCCGGCCCTGGCTCGGCAAAGATCGACCACGCGGATGTGCGACAAGGGCATCGTGCTCTCCGGTCGAGACGTCGCGGCGTCCAGAGGGTATATCACAACAGCGCTACGCGCGCTGGGCCAGGCGCCCGGCGCTGGTCAGCGCGTGGGGCGTAACCCCCCTCCCTCTGCGAGAGCGCTAGCCTGAGGCTCGCTCCAGCGCCGGGCCAGGTAGCCGAACGCGGCCGCGAAGACCGCCCAGAAGATGAGGAGCCCCAGCCCGGAGCGCAAACGAAAACCGTTCAGCAGCTCAATGGGGATTGGCGTCGGGTCCGGGTTGGGTGGCAAGGCGACGTAGATGACGCCGCAGTAGACGAGGTATCCGGCGATGGCGATCGGCCAGGCCGCGCCAGCGATCCAACCTGGACGCACGCGCGCCGAGAGGCCGTTGCCCACAGCAAGGGCAGCCGGGGCGCCCAGGGAGCCAAGCCCCAGCAGGGCGAAATACAGTGCCTGGCGCATCCCGATCGTCTCCGGGTCGCCGACGCCTGGAGGGTTGGCCGGGTACTTGAGGAACGGTAGCAGCGCCAATCCCCAGGATGCGGCCAGTGCCAGCGCGACGGCGCGCCGTCCCGGCGAGCCGCCCGGCAGCCAGCGCTGCGCCAGGGCGAAGACACCACCTAGCGCCAAACCCCAGCTCGCACCGTACAAGACTAGCGCCAGACCCAAGCCGAAGCGCTGGGTCCGCCGACTCACGACGGGCGCCTCGGCCTCGCCGCCGTGGCGCGCCTCTTCGAGCTGAATGGCCTGATCGACCAATGGCTCGGTAACGACCTCATGCCAGGCCGTTGCGACCAGCGCGGCCAGAACCCCGCCCAGCACCGCCGCCTTAAGCGCGGTGCCGAGGCGCAGACTAACGTTCAACGTTCACGTTCGACGTCCGCAGCCCAACGTTGAACGTCGAACCAGGAACGTTGAACGTCGCTTAGTGACAGGGTACGCCCAGGGCGTGGCGCCCGTCGTGGAGAAGCTCGTGGAGCAAGTTCTGATCGAAGGCCAGGTTGCCCTGGACGAGCGACAGGGCCAACCCCTGGTCCACGACGAGCAGGTAGATGCCGAGCGCCGCCAGAATGGCCGCGCCGATAAGCGTCCGGGTCTGACCCCCCCAGGG
>DASPXK010000379.1:0-3060 GCA_035637315.1 Chloroflexota bacterium | reverse complement strand
AACGGGCGACCGTGCCCGACCATGGCGATGCGTGGGCCGACATGCTCCACCTTGTAGCCGCGGATAAATTCAATCGATACGGCTACGCACGGCTCTGCTTTGGCCTGACACTGGATGACGGAGCAGAGATTGGCTTACAGCCATCCTATTTCCCGCATTGGCCGCCATTTCCGGCCATCATTGTCAGCCTGCTCTTTCGGCTCGGCCTGTCTACAGAACAAGCCCGGATCGTCCCGCTGCTGGTCTCCCATTCGGCACTGATCGCGGTCTACCTCGTGACACGGCGCGTGCTAGGCGACTGGCGGGCCGGCATCGCCGCCTTGCTCGCGCTGGCGTCCTCGGCCCCCTTCCGCTTGCTCTCGGACTCGTTCGCCTACCCCTCATACGACTTCGCCGCCAAAGCCTGGACCTTTCTTTTCATCACTCTCGGGACGCTTAGCTCAGGCTGGCGGCGACTGGCTTGGCTCGTCACGGCAGGCGTGGCAGCATTCGCCACACTTGCACTGTCTGGCTTTGAGATGGCCCCAGCCATCGGGTCGTACAGCGTCCTGTTCCCACTCCTGTTCACGCCCCGCGCTGAGCGCTTGCGGACGACACTGCTCTCGGCGCTCTTCGTCGCTGCCGGCCTGCTGGGCGGGATGTTGTCCAGGATCGTCCACAACGCCTGCATGCTGGGTGGGGCGGGGCCGGCTTTGACCGATTTCGCTGCCGTCTTCGCGAGGCGCTCGTTCGCCGACTATGGTGAGCTGTATGGGGGCCAACCGTATTTGGAAGAGCTTCTGTACCGGCTCGGAGCGTACTATCCACTCCATCTAACCGTGACCCTCGCCGGCGTCGGCTTTGCGGGCCTGCTGGCGTACCGCAGACGGTGGCGGCCTGAACTGTCCGCTCTGACGTGGCTGGGCGTCGTCCTGTCGAGCGAGAGTCTGTGGTTCATCCTCCTGCGTCAGCACAGCCATGAGCACGTCCACACCATCGATCAGGTAGCAGTCTCAGGCAGCATCGCGGTCGCCCTGGCAGTCGGCCTGATTTGGACAGCAGTCGGCCACTCGACAGGGTTGCGCTACGGCGCGCTAGTCGTGGGGGCGGGGTTGCTGATCACAGCCCTCGCGGGGACGGGCGTGCGGCCCTACGGTAACCTGCCGAGCAAGGTGGATTGGAGCCGTGAGAAGCGCCGAGTGGAGACCATGGCGTCGCGCCTGCCGGCCAACGCCGTCGTCGTGCTGGAGGGGGCGCGGATGCCGGGCACGGATTATTTCCTCGGTCGGACCTCTCTGCGGGGACGAGGCCTGATCGAGCCGATCGGACCTCCGGAGCGACCTTGGTTCTTGATGACCCGAAGGGCCGAAGGAGACCCGATCTACGAGGCCGCACGGACCCAGTACCGGCTGCTCTCGGAAGCCGGCGACCTGGCGCTCTTCGCGCTGCGCTGAGCGCGCCCGCGGACCTGCCACGCCGCCTGGTCTGGCGTCCACCGAGAGTTGCAGCTACCCTGAGCGTGCAAACCTGGCGACCTGGGAGTTAGTCCGATGAGAGTGACCGAGCTTCGCCTGCGCCAGCTCAGGGGGGTGATGGAGTTTGGCGGCGACTTCTGGGAGGAGCGGCTGATCAGGCCAATCGACATTTACCCTGAGCACCGGGCCGAGGGGCCAGCATTTCTCGACAAGCTTGGCGAGGGTAGTTACCGAATCGAGGCGACGTTCGTCGAGCTTCTCACCGACGAGGGCGTCAGCGGGACCGGTGGGCCGATCTCGCTCGACCAGGCTTTTATCATCGACACGCAGCTTCGGGGGCTGGTCGAAGGCTCTGATCCGCTTGCGCACGAGCTGATCTGGGACAAGCTGTACCGCTATGCCGTCCATGGTCGGAAGGGGCCGACCATGATGGCGATCAGCGCGATCGACTGCGCCCTATGGGACCTCAAAGGCAGATGGGCTAACACGCCGGTTCATCGTCTGCTCGGCGGCCCGACGCGGCAGCAAATACCGGCCTATGCCAGCGCGCTTGGCTATTCGATCGAACCCGAGCAGGCAGCGGCGCGCGCCCGCGAGTTCGTCGGCCAGGGCTACCGGGCCACGAAGTGGTTCTTCCGAAACGGCCCGAGCGACGGTCGGGACGGGATGGCCCGCAACGTGGAGCTAGTTCGAGCCCTTCGCGAGGCGGTGGGCGAGAACGTCGACGTGATGCTCGACTGCTGGATGAGCTGGGACGTGCCGTACACCGTGGCGATGGCGGAGCGACTTGACGAGTTCAGCCCGCGCTGGCTCGAGGAGCCGGTCATGCCGGACAAGATCGATAGCTATGCCGAGATCCGTCGCCGGGTGGCCATCCCGATCTCGGGTGGCGAGCACGAGTACACGCGCTGGGGCTTGAAGCAGCTCATGGACGCTGCAGCGGTCGACGTGCTGCAGCCCGACATCTATTGGGCCGGTGGCATCTCCGAGATGCTGAAGATCTGCGCGCTCGCCTCGACCTACGACCTGCCCGTCATCCCACACGGCCACTCCACGCCGGCTTCGGCTCAGTTGATCGCATCCCAGCCGCCGAACCTCTGCCCGCTGCTGGAGTACCTGGTCAAGTGGAACGAGGTCCACCAGTTCTTCTTGAAGAGGCCGCTCAAGCCGGAGGGCGGTCTGGTCATGGTCCCAGACGCGCCCGGCATGGGCATGGAACTAGACGAAGCGAAGATCCAGCAGGAGCGGGTGCTGCGCTGGGGCACGATGCCCTGGACGTAGGACGAGGGGTCACGGGTCGGGGGCCAGGGGTCAGGGGCGGGAGCTAGAGACCACGGGTCAGCGCTTCGCTCCCTGGCCCGCGACCCCGACCCCCGACCCCTGGCCCCTGGGCCCTGGCCCCCGACCCCCCTGGCTCCGTAGCTTGAACCGCTGGATCTTGCCGGTCGCCGTCTTCGGCAGCTCCTCGACGAGCTCGATCCAACGTGGCACCTTGAAACGAGCCAGACGGCCAGCGGCGAACTCGCCGAGCTCAGCGGCGAGTGTCTGCGACGATTGGCCAGGTCTGGCGACGACGAACGCCTTCGGTCTCTCCAGACCGGCCTCG
>DASPXK010000378.1:0-3621 GCA_035637315.1 Chloroflexota bacterium | reverse complement strand
CTTTGAGGAAGAGACCGCGCCGCTGGTTGGGGCGGCCGGTGCGTACCTGCTGCTGGTCCATCGGCGTCGGACTGGCCTCGCGCTCGGGCTGCTGGCGGCGCTCTGGCTGGGTGTCGTCGTGAGCGGACTGATGCCAGCCGTTCAAAGCCGTTCCGGCTCGGCCAGCGCGAGCCGAACCGAGCCTAACCGCGTGGCCGCCCATTTCGACCTGGTCCGCGAGCGGCCGGCCGTGGCGCTCGAGTGGCTCGCTGGCCCCCGCGGGGCCGAGGCCGCGGCCTGGCTCCTGGCCCCGGCGGCCGGCCTTCCGCTCCTGGCACCGGATGTCCTGGCCCTGGCGGCGCCGTCGTTCCTGGTCCTGTTCCTGCAGGACCGCGAGAGCACGTTCGCAGGCCACTGGTCGGCGCCGTTCCTGCCCATCTGCTGGTTCGCTGCCGCGGCGGCCCTCGGTCGGCTGGCGAGCCTGTGCGGGCGGCGGCGAGATCTGGCGCTGGGCCTGGCCGTGGTCGCGGTTGCCCTGGCCAGCGGGCTGTCATACGCGCGGTACAGCCTCTTTCCCGGCGGGCGAGGCTTCGACGTCGAACACTTCGTGTGGACCGAGCGTGAGGACGACCTGGCGCGCGCGGCGGCCCTGGTGCCGCCCGCCGCACGGCTCGACGCCACCCGCCGGATCGTCCCTCACCTGGCCCAACGCGCTGAGCTCTACCAGTTCCCCTCCACCTTCTATTCGGCGTCGATGCGCCCAGACCTCAGCAAAGTCGACGTCTTCCTGCTCGACTTGAGCGATTCGCCGACCCGGCGGGCCCTCGATCCGACAGACCAGGACACACTCCTCACGAGGCGGCCCCGACTCAACACGCGCCTCTTCGGCGACGACGTGTTGCTCCTCAGCCGCGAGCGCCCCAGCCCCAGCCGGCCCGCCAGCGCGCTGTTCGGCGAGACGCTCAGGCTGAACGGTTATGACCTGGAGGGGCTGCGCGAGGGGGTCCGGGTGAGCGCGTACTGGGAGCCAGTTGGCCGCACGCTGCACTGGACACGCGTGGCCGAGCTGCTGGATGCCGATGGCCGCGCCATCATCCAGGTCGAGGCGGTCCCGCTCGACCCAGTCCTGCCGCCCGAACGCTGGGAGCGCGGCCAGCTCGTGGTCGAGTCGATCGATCTTCGCTCCCCAACCGCTCTGATGCCCGGTCTGTACCGGGCCAGCCTCGGGTGGAGGGACGCCGAGGGGCGAGCCGTCCGCCTGGCTGACGGCTCCGATCATCTGGAGATCGGGCCACTCGACCTGCCATAGTAGCCATCGCTCCAGATGGCTCCGAGCACCAGCACCCTCTACCCGCGGCACCCCTTCAATTTCCGCCTCTCCATCCGCTATCTCGCCCGCTCGCCCCTCGAGCCCTTGGATGTGGTGGCGGACGGCCGGTACCGGCGCGCGGTTCGGCTCGAAGACCGGCCAACACTGCTGGAGCTCGAGGCGGTCGGGCCGCCGGAGCAGCCATCGCTCGAGCTTCGCCTGCTTTGCTCGCCGGCCAGTACGTCTCTGCTGCTGGCCGCGGAAGGACTGGTCAGGCGCTGCTTCCGTCTGGAGGAGGACCCCAGCGGGCTCGAGGTCGTCGCCGCGGCGGACCCTGTCTTTGGCAAGCTGCTCGGCGCCCTGCGGGGCGCGCGTGCCATCCTGATGCCCTCCCCCTTCGAGGCCCTGATCTGGGCCATCCTCGGGCAGCAGATCAATGTCGGATTCGCGTACAAGCTCAAGCGCGCGCTCGTCGAGCACTATGGCGACAGGCTCCAGCACGAGGGGCGGACCTACTACCTGTTCCCCGAGCCCGCCAGGCTGGCACCGCTCGACCTGGCCGAGCTGCGCGAGCTTCAGTTTAGCCGCCAAAAGGCAGAATACGTCGTCGCGCTCTCTCGGCTGGCGGCCGACGGCGCGATCGACTGGGAGGAGCTTAGGGCGCTGCCCACCGAGGAGGCCGTCGCCGAGCTGAGCAGGTTGAAAGGCGTTGGGCGCTGGACAGCCGAGTACGTCTGCATGCGCGGCCTCGGCCATCGCGACGTCATCCCCGCCGCCGACCTCGGCTTAAGGGCGGCCATCGGCCGCGCCTATGGACTCGGCCGGACCGCGACCGAGGCGGAGGTGCGGGCCTTGGCCGAGCTCTGGGCTGGCTGGCGCAGCCACGCCGCGTTCTGCTGGTGGTACACGATCGCGCCAGGGCTCGCGACGGAGTTGAGAATTGAGAAATGACGGTTCGATGACGGTCCCGTCATTTCTCAATTCTCAATTCTCAATTCCGTCTATAGTTCGCCATGGCCCGGCTGCAGCACGAGATCTTCGTCGACGTTCCGCCGGAGCGGGTCTTCGCGCTGCTGGCCCAGCCAGAGCGCACACCGGAGTGGTCGCCCCAGGTCGTGTCCATTCGTCGCACCAGCGAGGGCCCTGTCGGCGTCGGCTCGACGACGGAGGCAGTGGTTAAGGCGCTGGGGACACGGCAGCGGGCTACTGGGCGGTGTACCGTCTTCGATCCCCCCCACCGCATGGTGATCGAGAGCCAGACTGACCTGGGCGCGACGAGTCGGAGCGACACCGAGCTGCGCCCGGAGGACGATGGCACGCGTGTCCGAGCCACCCTGGAGTACACCGTGCCGGGGGGTGGGATCGGGAAGCTGTTCGATCGGCTGGTGGCCGAACGCCAGACTCGGCGGGAGTTCGAGCAGGCGCTGGCCAACCTGAAGCGGATGCTCGAGACCACTGACGACGGACGATAGGCGACGCACGAGGGGTCAGGGAGCGCGACCTGTTGGTCGTCTATCGTCGGTCGTCGGTGCTCCGTCTCTGGTGGTCTATACTGCCCGAAAACATAGCGGAGGCGGCGTGATGGTGCTTACCCGGTATTCCGTCGAGCAATTCGTCGAGGACATGAGGGCGCTCGTCGCGAGCCACCCCGACCAGCAGAAACTGTTCGATCGCGGCTCCAGTTACCTGGAAAGGCTCGTCGGCAACCCTGAGGCCTTGCCGGAGCAGTTCCAGCGCCCGTCCGGGCGTGGCAAACGCCCAAACCACGGCAGCTATGCGCTTCACCGCAGCGACGGGCTGTTCGTTAGCGCTGTGGTGTGGGGGCCCGGCGACCACGTCGACCCACACGATCATCGCACCTGGGGCATGATCGGAGTGATGGGCAACGCGATGCAGGAGACTCGGTTTCGGCGAGTGGACGACCGCGACCGCGAGGGCTACGCCAGGCTCGAGAAGGACCGCACCATGCTGGTCAAGCCCGGGGACGTCTCGCTGCTTATTCCCGACGTCGACGAGATCCACCAGATAGACAACTTGAGCGATCGTTCGACGGTCGAGATCCATGTGTACGGCAAGGACCTCGTCGGGCTGCCGCGTTTCCGGTACGACCTCGAAACGGGCCAGATGAAGCCGTTCGCCAGCGACAAGTTCGACAATTGCTGAGCGAGTAGCGAGTAGCGAGTAGCGAGATGCAAGTGGCGGGGGATGAGTCGACGATAGGAACCTATCCCCGCTCGCTCCTCGCGACTCGCGACTCGCGACTGGCCTTGATCGACGTGCGCGAGCACGGCGAGTACAACGCGGCCCACATCCCCGGGGCCAGCTCCGTTCCA
>DASPXK010000377.1:0-16147 GCA_035637315.1 Chloroflexota bacterium | reverse complement strand
ACCGCGGGCGAGACCGCCAACCCCGCGAAGCGGGGCCCCGCGCCGAAGTCGCCGGAGGAGACAGTGTGGACCCGAGCGCAGATCGTTCAGCTCAGCAACCGTATTGCCGACGAGTGCCAGGTGGCGCGCGAGGCGATGCTGGGCTGCGCCATCGCCGAGTCGGACCTGCGCTGGAACGCCCGTCGGCCGCCCGATCCGGCCGACGACGAGCGCTTCTGGCCCGACGTCTCGGCCGGCGTCTGGCAGCAGGCCGTGCGCTGGTCGGCGGAGTACGCGGGGCTTGGGCTGGGCGGCGGCTACCCCGGTCGCGAGACGACCGAGCAGATCGTGGCGCGCTACTACGACCCCGAGCACGCCGCCCGGCTGGCAGCCACGCAGATCAAGCACTGGCTGGAAGTCTCGAATGGCGACGTGCTCGATGCGCTGTGCCGGTACAACTGGCCCGCTCGAGCGCCGTCGGCCAATCCTAACCGAGAGAACTACAGGCGTGGGATCGCGGAGGCGAGGAAGCTGCTCGGGCTCCCTGGCCCCCAGCCCGCCGCGACCCTGCGCTTCGACCCAGCCACGCCAGCCGTCTTGCAGCCCGGAGCCTGGCAGTGCTCGGCCGCCACTCTGGCCTGGATGCTCGAGAGCATCGGTCGCCCGACGAGCGTGGACCAGGCGGTAGTGGCTCTCGGACCGCGGATCGATCCAGAGGTTGGGCTGGTGGACGCGAGTGGAGCAGGGCTCGTCCAGACACTGGCCGAGCTCGGGCTTCGAGGTGGCAGCCTGGGCACGGCAGGTTGGGACGACGCGGTGGCCAGGGTCGGGCTGATGCCGGTCGCGATCGGTGGCCGCGGCTGGTACCACTGGGTCGGCGTGAGACGGGCGACGCCTGGGAACGGGCTCGAGCTGGCGAATCCGAGCCCCGGCTGGAAGGGCGTCGGCGACATGCTGAGCCGCGACCAATGGGACCAGTTCGGTCCGTTCGCCCTGGTCTGGATCGAGCTAACAGCGGAGGAGGAGATGGCACAGGTCGAAGGGCTGGAGAAGAAGGTGAACGGGCTGGTGACGGCCCTGGCGCACGTGTGCGACATCGTGATCGAGCCGCTGGCCGCCAAACACGTCTCTCGCGAACAGCGGATCGAGGCCGTCCGGCAGGCTCGCCAGATCCGCGAGCAGTTCCTCGGGCCGAGACCAACGCTGCCAGACCGCGCGGCGTGACGAGAGTAGTGGTAGGCGCGCGATTCATCGCGCCCTACTGGGGAGAGGGCGTAATGAAAAACGTCACTCCAGAAACGATTCGCATCTAGCCGAATGTCTGGTGGTGGCGTAACGAAGAGACAGCTGGTGAGGAGCATGAGATCGTTCGCTTCGCTCAGATGACAGGAAGCCGATAGCGTAGAATGTCTCGGAGGAGCAGCCGTCCCAACGGGCGCCATTGAGGCAGGAGAGCGCGTGAGCGAGCGGGCGTGGTTTCGCTGCATCGCCGGGTGTCCCGGCGAGTATGCGCTCACCGAGGTGACCTACCAGTGCCCGGCCTGTGGCGCGCTGCTCGAAGTGGCGCACGATCTGGACCGTCTGCGCGAGCGCAGCTCGGCCGCCTGGATGAAACTGTTCGACGAGCGCTACAAGCGCACCACCTGGCCGTACGGCAGCGGGGTGTGGGGCAAGAAGGAATGGGTTGCGCCGCACGTCGACGACGGCAACGTCGTCTCGCTCGACGAGGGCGGCACGAACCTGTTCTGGGCCGAGCGCTACGGCGCCGAGCTGGGTCTCGACGACCTGTGGGTCAAGATGTGCGGCAACAGCCACACTGGGTCGTTCAAAGACCTGGGCATGACCGTCCTGGTCTCCACGGTCAAGCAGATGATCGCCCAGGGGGCGCCGATTCGGGCGGTGGCCTGCGCTTCGACCGGCGATACGTCCGCTGCGCTCGCGGCTTACTGCGCGGTGGCCGGCATTCCGGCCGTGGTGATCCTGCCGCGCGACAGGGTCAGCACGGCCCAGCTCGTCCAGCCGCTCGCCAACGGGGCGCTGGTCTTGTCGGTCGACACCGATTTCGATGGCTGTATGGCGCTTGTCAAGCGGCTCGCCAAGGAGCCGGGCATCTACCTGGCCAATTCGATGAACTCGCTCCGAGTCGAGGGCCAGAAGACCGTGAGCATCGAGATCGTCCAGCAGTTCGACTGGGCGATACCGGACTGGGTGATCGTCCCGGGCGGCAATCTGGGCAACACGGCCGCGCTGGGAGCCGGGTTCGCCATGATGCGAGAGTTAGGGTTGATCGAACGTCTGCCGCGCATCGTCGTTGCCCAGGCCGAAAGGGCCAACCCCTTATACCAGTCTTTTCAGCGCGGTCTGGACGTGCTCGACCCGATGTTCGCCCAGCCGACTCTGGCGACGGCGATCCAGATCGGCAATCCGGTCAGCTACGAGAAGGCGGTCCGCGCGATCCGTCAATGCGACGGGCTGGTCGAGCAGGCGACCGAGGATGAGCTGGCCCAGGCGGCCGCGCGCGCCGATCGGACCGGGCTGTTTACCGACCCGCACACGGGGGTCGCCCTGGCGGCGCTCGAGCAACTGGTCGCGAAGGGGATATTCGGGGCGCGTGATCGGATCGTGGTCATATCGACCGCCAACGGGCTGAAGTTCCCGGAGTTCAAGATCCGCTATCACGAGGGAACGCTGGACGGGATCGGCGACTGCCATGCCAACAGCCCGGTCGTGCTGCCCGCCGACTACGAGGCCGTCAAGCGCGCCGCGCTGTCGCTGACGTAGGGGCGCTGCTTGCTGCGCCCCTATGGCGCCCTTCCATCTGACAAGGGCGCAGCAAGCAGCGTCCCTACCCACGGCCTCGGCGTTGCCGCGTCGCCGCCCCTAACCTATCATGCCGCGAGATCCCGGCTGGAGGATTCGATGCAGGCGACGGAGCAGATCGAGCGATCGGCGCAGCGGTTGAGCCCCGGGCAGGCCGTTGTGGCCTGTCTGCGCGCCAACGGTGTGGACACCGTCTTCGGGTTGGACGGGTCGCACGTCATCCAGATCTATGATGCCCTCTCTGACGCGCCGGAGATCAGGTCGATCACCGTCAAGCACGAGAACAACGCGGCCATAGCGGCCGAGGTGTACGGCCGGCTGACCGGGCGGCCCGGCGTAGTCGTGGTAACGGCCGGGCCGGGCGCCACCAACTCGCTCTCTGGCGTCGCGGGCGCTTACGCGGCTGGCGCGCCGGTCGTCCACATCTCCGGCGGAGTCGCTCCAGGTTCCGCCAAGGAAGCCTTCCACGGCGTCGACGAGCCCGACTTCCTGCTTCGCGCTTTCGAGTCGGTCACCAAATGGTCGGCGCGGGTTACGGAAGCCAGCCAGATCCCAAAGGCGCTCAATCGGGCCTTCGCGATCGCCGTCGCGGGGCGGCCCGGGCCGGTCCACGTGGAGATCGCCGAGAACGCGCTGAAGGAGGAGCCGGTCGACGTATCGACTGCTGCCCCCACCCCTACCCCAGATTTGGGGGAGGGCTGGGGTGGGGGCCCCGGCTTCGATACCCTGATCCAGCGGATCGACAGCGCGGAATCCGTCGCCATCGTGGCGGGCAAGGGGGCATGGTGGCCCCGGGTCAGCGCAGAGCTGGTCCGCCTGGCCGAGCGAATCGGCGCTCCTGTCGCTCACACCTGGGACGGCCACGCTGCGATGCCGACCGTCCATCCGCTATCCGCCAGCTTGTGGTGGGGAGAGGCCCGCAGCCACCCGATCGCTGCGCGATTGGTCTCCGAGGCCGACCTGGTCCTCGGGGTCGGAGCTCGGGAGGGGACTGAGGCGACGCTCGGGCTGGCCGAAGAGGCCGGCGAGCGCCTCGTGCTGCTGAATCCGTCCGATCTGGGCGCCTCGAGCGATCCAGTGGCGATACCTTCGGTAGACGGCCTGGCGGCGGCTCTGGCGAGGTTGGCGGATGAGTGCCGCGCCCGCCCAGCCGCGTCGGCAGCGCTCGAGGCCTGCGCTCAGGCTCGTGAGCTGCTCAGGCGCGGGTTGGAGATCGAGCTGGAGCGGCATCGTTCAGCTCGGCCCTGGCACATTGGCCTGGCGTTGGACGCGCTGGCGCGGCGGATAACGCCGGACACGATCGTCGTCAGCGACGTCAGCAACGTGAAGTTGTGGGCTCCCCTGCAGCTGCCGGCCTTCGGCCCGGAGTCCCACATTCAGGCCGGCTCCTGGGGGGCGATGGGTTACGCGCTGCCGGGGGTCCTGGCGGCTGGCCTGCTGCGGCCCGAGAAGAAGATCATCGGGCTGGCCGGCGACACCTCGTTTCTGATGGCTTCGAGCGACTTCGGGACGATCTGCCAGCTTGGACTGCCGGTCGTCGTAGCGGTCCACAGTGACGGCCAGATCGGGATGATCACCAACATGTTGACGCGTGCCTACGGGCGTGCCTACGCCACGGAGATCGGCGAGGTCGATTTCGTCCGCTACGCCGAGGCGTTCGGTGGGCACGGGATACGCGTGGACGATCCCTCGCAGTTGGACGCGGCCTGGGATCAGGCGCTGGCAGCGGATGGGCCAGTGGTTCTGGATATCAGGGCCGGGCATGACTTCCCCTGGCCGTGGCCGGTCAGCCGCCTGATAGAACAGGCAATGGAAGATGTAGGGGCGAAGCATTCGCCTGGCCGCGTCGGCTGATGGTCGGAGCGCGCTGTGACCTGGTTCGAGCGATGGCTGAAACGTAGTGAGTAGCGAGGAGTGAGCAGAGGGAGAGGATGATCGATGTCCACGTCGCAGGCGCCAACTTGTGTACTGGTCCGGGGCGGAGAGGCGGACCAGCGCGGTAAACAAGCGACCTACATCTTTCCGGCCATCACGGCACAGAGCGCCGGGGCTCGCGGGCTGTGTATGGAGCTCATTACCATCCCACCCGGCGGCCGAGCGAAGGCCCACATGCACGAGAGCCATGAGACCGCCATCTACGTCTTGAGCGGTGAGGTCGAGTCGTTCTACGGCGAGGGGCTGCGCGAGCGGATGGTCGCGCGAGCCGGCGACTTTATCTACGTTCCCGCGGGCGTGCCCCACCTACCGGTCAACCTGAGCCAGACCGAGCCCGCGCGCGCCGTGGTCGCCCGGACTGACCCGAACGAGCAGGAGAGCGTCGTGCTGCTCCCCGAGCTCGACAACGTGCATTGACCGGCGATCCGGTGGGCCCCATACCTTCGTGGGGATGATCGGTTCGCCATGTCCGCGCGTTGAGAGAGGAGCGGCCCATGGACATTGGAACAATCGGCATTTGGACCAACAAGCTCGACACCCTGCCGGCGGCTCAGGCCCAGGAGGTGGCCTGCGAGCTGGAGGCGCTAGGCTATGGCGCGCTCTGGTTTCCCGAATCGCTGGGCCGAGAAGCCTTGAGCCAGGCTGGGCTGCTGCTGGCTGCCACCCGGCGGATCACCATCGCCACCGGGATCGCCAACATCTACGCGCGCGACGCGATCACCATGGCCAACGGTCAGAAGACTCTGACCGAGGCCTATCCCGATCGGTTTCTGCTCGGGTTGGGCGTCAGCCACGCGCGGTCAGTCGAAGACGTGCGAGGGCATCGCTACCAGCAGCCGGTGGCGCACATGCGCGCGTATCTCGACGCAATGGACCGTGCACCGTTCACGGCCATCTCCCCGCGCACCGACCTGCGCCGCGTGCTCGCCGCGCTGGGGCCGAGGATGCTCGCCCTGGCCGCCGAACGTTCGTGGGGAGCCCATCCATATTTCGTCCCCCTCACTCACACCGTCCAGGCTCGCCAGTTGCTCGGCCCGGGGCCACTGCTCGCGCCTGAACAGGCGATCGTCCTGGAGACGGAACCCAGTCAGGCACGCCACGTGGCGCGGCAGCATACCGCTCGGTATTTGCGCCTGCCCAACTACGCCAACAGCGTACGTCGGCTTGGTTTTGCCGAGCAGGACCTGGCGAACGGAGGAAGTGATCAACTCGTCGATGCCATCGTTGCCTGGGGCGACCTGGACGCCGTAGCGCGACGGGTCAAAGAGCACTTAGACGCGGGCGCCAACCACGTGAGTGTCCACCTGATCACCCCGGAGCCGTCGACTATTCCCCTGGCGCAGTGGCGGGAGCTAGCATCCGCGCTTTTGAACTGACCCGACCCGCCCAGCGTTCCCTCTCCCTCAACTCCGACGTGCCTGGGCCGGAGCTGTGCGGGACGAGAAGTCGAAAGCGGCCAACAGGTTGTTGGCCCGGGCGTCGCGGTCGGACAGGGCCGCAAGGCCGTAGCGCCACTCGATGAGCTTCAGGATCGAGGTGGTGTCGTACAGGGTGTGGTCGACCAGACCCTTGCGTGCGTGCGGGGAGATGATGAGGGCGGGCACCCGGCCGCCCGGGCCCCACCGGTCCACCGCCGGCGGCGGGACGTGGTCGTAGAAGCCGCCGAAGTCGTCGTAGGTCACGATGATCGCCGTGCTCGACCAGTAGGGAGAACGCTTGACTCGCTCGATCAACTCAGCCGCGTGGCGCTCGCCGTCGATCAGAACAGCGTACCCGGAGTGCTCGTCGTAGGTGCCGAGCGGCTTGACGAACGAGACCGCTGGCAAGCTCCCCTCGCCCAGCGCGTCGAGGAGCTCGCTCTCGTCCTTGAGGTGGGCGGCTCGATCCGGCGTGCCCTCGGCGTAGCGCTCAAAGTAGACGAACGGCTGGTGATGAAACTGGAAGGTGCTGTCGGGCCGGCCGGCCAGTGCGTCGTTCCAGCCGCCCGCGTACCAGGCCCACGAGACACCCGCCTCGCTCAGGCGGTCGCCAATGGTTGGCAGCGTCTGAGGCGGCATCCGGTGTGCGTCGTCGACTTTAGCCATGTACGGTCGCGCGAATGGCTGGACGTTGTTCACCACGTAACCGTCCGGCGTGACGTCGCCATCCCTGGCGAGCCCGACGAGCCGTCCGGACGAATCGAACGTGGGCGCCGCGACCATGTCGGCGGGAGCGTTCGGCCAGACCGGCGTGCAGGCGCAGATCAGCCAGTGGTGGTTGTAGCCGGACCCGCCAAAGGCAGCCGTGAAGTAGTTGTCGGCCAGGGTGTACTCGCGGGCGTACGGATACAGCGGCAGCAGGCTGGTCTCGTAGTAGCCCATCACCAGCCCACCCACGTCGGTCCAGGCCACGAACTGGTCCATGCTGCCGCCGTTGATCTGGAGGTGGTACTGGTAGAAGCGGTGAATGGGCGATGGGATGACCTGGTCGGCCGGGGCGTACCGGTCGAGCTGGAACGGCGCGTTGGCGAGATTGGCGGGAAATCGCTCGTCGGGCTGGCCGGCCGTGGGTCCGTAGTTGTTGGCCGGGCGCGGCAGGATCGGGAAGATGGCGCCGCCAAGGTCCAGCTGGGCTACCGCCGCGCCAGGCCGGTCAAGGCCGTCGGCGCCCGGAAACTTGCCATACAGATTATCGAAGGCGTGGTTCTCCAGATAGATGATCACCAGATGGTCGATTTGGTCTTGCTGCGCGGCCCGCGCCGGGTCGGAGGGCAGTGACGGCGGCAGTGCGGCCGCCAGAAGGACCAGGGCCGCAAGGAGCCGACGAGCGTCACGCATGGTCTCAAACTGTACCATCGCAGCGTCGACTCGACACCTGGAGGCCAGGCGTGGATCAAGAAGGCAGGTCGTCTGTCCATAGCACCTACCGCGTGCATTTCAGCGACCCGCGACGTGAGCGGCTATTCCTCTCCTCAGTGGGCTTCCTCCTCACCTTCGCCGCCGTGCGGGTGATCACCCACGCGATTCGGGCTGGCATCGGGCCATTCCGCGACGTGGCCGCCGGCGGGACCCACATTCACCATCTCGTGTGGGGCATCCTGCTCCTGCTCGTGGTGGGCTACCTCTGGCTGATCCAGGCCGATCTCGGGGCGACCCGGCTCGCCGCTCGGCTCTCGGGCCTGACTGCCCTGCTGTACGGGATCGGCGCGGCGCTGACTTTGGACGAGTTTGCTCTGTGGCTCAATCTGGAGGACGTCTACTGGGAGCGCGAGGGCCGCGAGAGTATCGACGCGGTCGTGCTGTTCGGAGCAGTTCTTTCGGTTGGCCTGTGGGGTGGCCCGTTCCTGCACGCGGTGGCCTGGAGAATGGCGCGGGCGATGAGACGGCAAAACCCGGCCCCATAGCGCGCGACACTAGTCCCGCGGTCCGCATCCAGGCCGGTTGTCGCTCCACGCGGGCAGTGAAGGCTGGCCAGGAGTTCGGCTACATTTCCCCTTGGCACAGTCCTCGCCTGCCGAGCCGTGGTTGGCGCGGAGCAGCCTGCGCACGGGAGAACGGCTGATGAAAGCCTTGGTGGCAACCGGCGACGCGCAGACACCGATCGAGCCGCGGGAGGTCGACGAGCCGGCGGTGGGCCCAGACCAGCCGTTAGTGGAGGTACGCGCCTTGTCGCTCAACCGCGGCGAGCTGCGCCTGCTCGCCACTCGAGCCGCCGGCTGGCGTCCGGGCCAGGACATCGCCGGGGTGGTCGTGCGAGCCGCCGCCGACGGCAGCGGACCACCCCAGGGAGCGCGGGTGGTGGCGCTCGTGGACCAGGCCGGGTGGGCTCAGCGCGTGGCGGTGCCGTCCTCGCGCCTGGCAGTGCTGCCCGAGAGCGTCTCGTTTGCCGCCGCTGCCAGCCTGCCGGTCGCGGGGCTGACGGCCCTGCGCGCCCTGCGTCTAGGCGGGATGCTACTGGGACGGTCTGTGCTGGTGACCGGTGCGGCCGGCGGCGTGGGCCATTTCGCCGTTCAGCTCGCGGCCCGCTCGGGCGCCCGGGTCACTGGCGTCGCTCGCGGGGAACGGGCGCGGGGTCTGCGCGAGCTTGGCGCCTCCGAGGTGGTCACCCGCCTGGCTGACCTGGAGGCGCCTTTCGACCTGATCCTCGAGTCGACCGGGGGTGCCTCACTCACCACGGCGTTGAGGCTCGTCGGACGCGATGGCCTGGTTGTGCTGTTCGGCAACTCCTCGGGCGAAGAGAGCCAGGTGAGCTTCGCGAGCTTCGTGGGCCACCCCCACGCCCGCCTGTACGCGTTCTTCGTATACGAGTCGGGTGAGCCGCCCAGCTTCGGCGCCGACCTGAGGCTGCTGGCCTCCGAGATCGCCACCGGACACCTCAGGCCGCAGGTCGGCTTCGAGGGCACCTGGACCGATCTGCCGGGCGCGATGGCGGCCCTGCGCGAGCGACAGGTCGAGGGCAAAGCCGTGCTGCACGTCGAGCCATGAGCCGGCTCCGAGCCGACAGGTCGGTCACGCGACCGCGCGAGGCCTGGGGCAGGCATTGAAACGCTGGATTCGGCCCCGTGGCGCGTGAGCTTGTCCCGCGCTCGCTTGGCGGGGGACAAGCCCCCGCTCAACGCTCCGGCTCGGGAAGCTCCTCTCAGAACAGCAGCTAGTCGACAGCCAGCAGGACTTTGCCGGCCGCCTCGCGACTCTCCAGGGCGCGGTGCGCCTCGGCCACCTTGGCCAACGGTAGGACGCGGTCGATTCGAAGCCTCAGCTCGCCCTGCTCGTACCAGCCGAAGACGGCGTTGGCGCGCTCGAGCAGCTCCTGTCGGGTAGCGGTGAAGAAGGCCAGGCTGCCTCCGCTGATCGTCTTGGATGGGTTCTGGAGGGAGTTCGGGCTGATCGGATCGGCCGGGCCGCTCGCCGAGCCGAAAATGATCGCCTGGCCACGCACCCTGGTCGCCTGGAGGCTCTTGGCGAAGGTGTCCTTGCCGACGGAATCCAGCACGACGTCGACCCCGAGCCCGTCGGTCACCCGCTTGACCTCCTCGACGAAGTCTTGCTGGGTGTAGAGGATGACGTGGTCGGCTCCCGCCTCTCGCGCCAGGCGCGCCTTGGCCTCGGTGGAGACCGTGCCGATGACACGCGCGCCGGCCAGCTTGGCCATCTGAGTCGCAAGCTGGCCGACCCCGCCAGCCGCGGCGTGGATGAGCATCGTCTCGCCCGGCTTGGTCTCGTGAAGGGAATGGACCAGATAGTGGGCGGTCATCCCCTGGAGCGGCAGGGCCGCGCCCGCATCGAAATCGACGCCTTCGGACAGCGGGATCAGGCGGTCGGCCGGCACGGCGACGTATTCGGCGTACGAGCCGGGCACCCCGTTCCAGGCGACGCGGTCGCCGACCCGCGCCTCCGACACCTCGCGCCCCACCTCCTCGACCACGCCGGCCGCCTCCAGCCCGAGCGTCCAGGGGACAGAGGGCAGCGGATACTGGCCGCGCCGGTGATAGACGTCGACGAAGTTGAGGCCGGCCCTGCTGACCCGCACGACCACCTGGCCCTCCGCCGCGACCGGGCGCGGGACCTCGTCTAGCTGGAGTACCTCAGGTCCACCCTGTCTGTGAATCCGCGCCGCCTTCATGGTGTCTCCTTCCCCACCCGTGGGATTGTGCATCGACTACTTGGATAACAGTAGCCTGCATGACCAAATTCCGGTTTTTTCAGTCCCCTCTCCCTCTGGGCCCAGAGGGAGAGGGAAAGTGCGACGGCGGCCCTCTCCCAGACGGAGCGGGATGGTGCGACGGCGGGACCACAGCCAGTTCTGTACAAAGATCAGCCCTCTGGGAGAGGGAACAGGTCGCGGCCCCTGGCATGGATGCCCGCTAAAGGGAAGCGTAACGGAGGCAGCCAGCCAGCATGTCGCCTTGCTGCCTGAACGTCGCCTCCGTAGACTTGCCGCCATGCGGACCGGCTATCAGGCCGCGCGGCAGCCGGACCAGCGCCGCTGGCCTTTTGTGGGAGCGACGCCGCTCGTGGCTGCCGCGCTGGCGCTCTGGCTCTCGTCGCCAGCGGGCGTCCGCTCCGAGCCCGCGCCCGCGGAGACGCCTCGCGCCCTGCAGGAAAGCGGCGACCTTCAGGCGCTCGTGATCGCCTACAAGGGTACGCTGCCGGACCACGACTCGCACGCATTCGTCGAGCCGGAGCCAGGCGAGGCGGTGCGGTTCCTGGCCGCCACGACCACCGCTCTTGGCGGGGACCTCGACGACGCGGCGAGCCGGTTCGACACGTTCGGTTACGACCTGGTGTCCTTTCTGGACCTGGGATCGAGCGTCTGGCACTTGGTGCTGCGCGAGAGAACGCCGTGCGGGCGGTGCTGGGGCCTGTACGTGCTGAGCCGCTCAGTCACGGCCCGCGACGTGGCCGTGGAGGCGCCCCATCCGCTGTTCGACGCCTTGGCGCCCGAGATGGCGATCGACGCCTACCTACGGATGGACGCGCGAGAATTCTCTATGGCCGGCACGCACCGCTACGCCAACGGGCCCGACAGCCCAGTCTCGGATATGGCTCGCAACCCGAATAGCGTCTTCCAGAAGATGCACGAGGCACTAACCGGTCCGGACACCCAGGTGTTCCAGTACCACGGCTTCAACCTGCGCAACCATCCGGGCTACCCGAACGTCGTGCTGAGCAACGGCAGCCCCAATCCCCAGCCGGAGCTGTTCCTGCTGAAGGCGGCGATCGAAGCGCGCGGCGAGACGGTCGGCATATTCGATGGCCGCGACTGGGGCGAGCTGGGCGCGACCATCAACCCGCAGGGCCGCTACACCCGCTCGATCGGGGGCCGCTTCTTCCACATGGAGCACGAATTCGCGATTCGGAGCGATCCTGCCCGCAGAGCGGCGATGGTCGACGCCGCTCTCGAGGCGCTGTTCTCGTTCTCGTTAGACGCCCCACCGGCGACGGTCGGCCAACGCGCGGTTGCCTGCCTCGCGTGCGGGCGGGGGCCAGACTAGACCACGGGTCTGGGGAGGACGGCATGCCGATTCTGACTCACGACGAGATCATCAGGCGGGTGCGGTCTGGAGAGATCGGGATCGACCCGTTCGACGAGCGCGCTGTCGGGCCGGCCTCGGTGGACCTGCACCTGGCCAACCACTTCCGCGTGTTCCGCCGCGTCCGCGAGATCTTTCACGTCACCGAGAGCGCGGACTACGGCGACGTGACGGAGATCGTCGAGGTCGGCGACGACGATTATTTCGTCCTGATGCCGGGCGAGACCGCGCACGGGATCACGCGCGAGCGGATCCGTCTTCCCGAGACGCTTTGTGGCTGGCTGCAGGGCCGCAGCCGCTTCGCACGGGTCGGTTTGATGGTCCACATCACGGCCGCGTTCATTCAGCCCGGCGTCGACAACAAGCAGGCCCTCGAGATCAACAACGCTGGCCCGATGCCGCTCGCGATTCGGCCCGGCATCGCCGCCTGCCAGTTCATCTTCGAGGAATGTGTCGGCCGCGCGAAGTACGACGGACGCTATCGGGCGCAGCTGGAGCCGTGACAGGACTGAGGACTGAGGACTGAGGACCGAGTCGCGGCTTCTCAGTCCTCAGTCCTCAGTCCTACTTCGTCAAGTGCCGACTCGTAGATCGCCAGGTCCCTCGCGGAAAACAGGACGAAGGTGACCTCCTCGAGCCTGGTTTCGCCGCGCAGGTACTCGACAACTGCCTCTAGTGCGACCCGGGCGGCCTGGTCGATCGGGTAGCCGTAGATGCCGGTGCTGATCGAGGGGAATGCGATCGTCTTGAGCGCGTGCTCATCGGCGAGGCGGAGGCTGGCGCGGTAGGCGGAGGCGAGCAGTTCGGCCTCGCCCTGCTGGCCGCCATGCCAGACGGGCCCGACCGCGTGGATGACGCGCTGGGCCGGCAGCCGCCCGCCGGCCGTGATCGCCGCCTGTCCGGTCGGCATTTGGCCGACTCGACGGCATTCGGCCGCGATGCTCGGCCCGCCAGCCCGGTGGATCGCCCCACTCACCCCGCCGCCTGGCCAGAGGGCTTCGTTGGCGGCGTTCACGATCGCGTCGACCTCGATTCGGGTGATGTCGCCCTGAACGAGCCTCAGCCGACGCCCGCCAATCGTCGTTTCGCGCATGCCGGCCTCCTGCTAGACTCTAGGCGATTACCTGAGAGTCTGGAATATCCCAGCTTCACATGAAGCTCGTCCAGATGCCGATCGAGCTCCTCCATCTGGAGCAGGACGAGCTGCTTGCGCTGGGCGTGGACGAGCGGCTGCTGGCCCAGTTCAAGGGGTACCTGTCGCGCACGACCGACGACCAGGTGGGCCTCGCGATCCTGGCGCCGCCGGAGGCGGGGACGCGGGAGCTGCTGATGGTCCTGGCCAGACGGGTCGGAGCGGTGCTGCGCAACGAGAATATCCGTCTTCGCGACGCGGGCGGAGACCTCGCGGCGCGCCACAAGAGGCTATGCTATCTGCCGGGCAGCGCGCTGAAGGCCGCCTTGTGGAACACTGTCGCGCGGGAGTCGCTCGGGCGTGAGGCAGCTTGCTTCTTTCAGGACCTGGATCTCACGTGGGCCACGGCTCCGGGTTCGCGCGATTCCGTGAATCCAGCCACGCTGGTGGGTTTGCTGGACGTCCGTCTGCAGCGCAAGCTGCCCACGTATCTCAGCGCCGATCCCGGCCGGCTCCCACCTGGCCTCGAGCGCGAGGTCAGGGCACGCGTGCAAGTACTCGAGGCGACGCGGCCAGACCAACGGGCCTAGGGCTGCGACTTCGTGCGCTCGGTCAGCGCAGGGCCGGATACATCGCGTTACGACTTGATTTCCGCCAGCTCCGCCTCCGCCTGAGGCAGCCAAAACGTCATCCCCATGGACCGCAGCATCGCGACCGCGGTGGCCAGCTCAGGCTGCGCCTCCTCCAGCCGCCCGATCTTCCGATACACCGAGCCCGAGGTGGCAGTGGGCCTGGAGCGGGCGCATCCCCAGCTCCTCGGCCAGCGCCAGCGCTTGCCGGTAGTTGGTCTCGGCCCCTTGGAGATCGGGTGGCTCGCGGCGCACGGCCATTTCCCCGAGGAGGCGGTGGGCCCAGCCCCGGGGGCCCCGCCCCGTATGCGCCACCGACAGCTCATAGGCCCGCTCAGCCAGCGACATCGCATTGTCAAGTCGGCCTGCTAACAGGTACGCTTCGCTCAGCGCGGCGGCCACCGCCGAAAGGCGGGTCACGAAGCCCTTGGACGCGGCCTGCTCCAGAGCTTGCTCGAGAAGCGGCAGGCTCTCGGCGGGGCGTCCAGAGAGGGCATAGGCAGAACCCAGCGCGGTGGCGCCCTGCGGCAACAAGCCCGGCAGGTCCCACGCGTGGCAGAGTCCAAGGCCACGCTCGAGCACAGTGACGGCCTCCCGCAGTCGACCCCTACGCAGATAGAGAGTGCCCGCATAGCAGCTTGCCAAGGCAAGACTGTACGGCTGCTTCAGGCCCTCAGCGATCCGGAGCGCCTCGTTTCCTGCCGCCATCCCCTCGGCAAAATCGCCGACCTCGGCCAGGCAGGCGGCCAGGAAGCCGAGTGAGACGACGGAGGGGTAGCCGGCCATGCCGAAGCGTTGATGGACCGGCTGGTCTTCAAGGGACGCTACGTTCCGCCGAAGCCCGTCGATCGCTCTGGAATAGTTGCCGGTGGTGTAGTAGATCTGGCCCAGGTGCACGCTGGTCACCACCTGGAGGCCGACGTCCCCAAGCTCGGCACCGATGGCGAGCGCACGCTCGCCCGCCTCGATGGCTCGCTCATTGTCGCCGCCGACCGAAAGCGCGTTGGCCATGTGACCGAGGATGCGTGCCAGCCGACGTCGGTCGCCGAGGCCTTCGGCGAGCGCTTCGGCGTCCCGCATCTGGTCCACAATCGGTCCGACTGCTCCGGTCGCGAAGAGGCAGCTGCGAAGGTCGAACCGGAGATCGATCGCGAGCTCAATAGTCTCACGAGTCTCCGGCTCATGCCGCAGCGCCCCGAGCGCCTCTTCGAAGTACGCCACTGCCTGTCGGTGAGCCGAACGCTCTACGGCCTTCTGGCCGGCCTGGCGACAGTACGCGACGGCTTTCTGCCAGACCTCCCGCGCACGGAGTGATGAGCCAGTCGCTCGACCTCTTCTGCCAGGCGGTCCGGGTACAGGCTTTCGATGGCTTCCACGATCCGGGCATGCAGCGTTCGGCGCCGCTCCTGGAGCAGGCCACCGTAAGCGACCTCGTGGGTGAGGGCGTGCTTGAACGTGTACTCCAGCTCCGGAAACAGGCTGGCCTCGTATAGAAACTCGGCTGCCTGCAACCGGGTCAGGGTGGCACGCAGCTCCTCGTCGGGTAGATCCGCCACGCCCAGCAGTAGCGAAAACGGCACGTCCTTGCCGATGACGGCGGCCGTCTCGAGCAGGCGCTTGTCGTCCGGCGGCAAGCGGTCGATCCGCGCCGCCAGGACCGCGTGGACCGTGGCTGGCACCCTGACGCTCGGCAGTTCCTTCACCAGCCGGTAGGCGCCTCGCGCGCCGACCAGCACGTCGGTCTCGGCCAGCGTCCGGACGCTCTCCTCCAGGAAGAACGGGTTGCCTTCCGTGCGGTCGATCAGCAGCGCCTTGAGCGGCTGGAGGGCCGGGTCATCCCCGAGCAGGGCGTGCAGCAGCTCCCCGGCGCTCTCGGGCGGCAGCGGGTCGATCCGGAGCTGGGTGTAGTAGGTCTTGCTGCCCCAGGCGTGCTGGAACTCCGGGCGGTAGTTGACCAGCAGGAGGATGCGAGCGGTCGGCAAGCTCTCGACCAGGCCGTCGAGCAGGGCCTGGGTCTCGGCGTCGACCCAGTGTAAGTCCTCGAAGACGAGTAATAGGGCTTGCTCCTGGCTCTCACGCAGCAGCAGGCGTTTTAGGGCGTCCAGGGCTAGCCGGCGGCGCTCGGGCGGGTCGAGCGCGTCCCAGGCAGCCTGCCTCGAGCTTGCCGAAGGGTCAAGCGGCACGTCCAGCAAGGCCAGCAAGGCCGGCAAGCTCGGCCGCAGGCTTTCGTCCAGCGTCAGCAGCTTACCAGTCAGCTTCTCGCGGATCGGGCGCGCGTCGTCGCGGGGCTCGATCCGGCAGTACGCCTTGAGCAGCTCGATGGCCGGCAGGTAGGACGTGGCCTTGCCGTAGGAGACCGAACCGGCTTCGAGTATCAGCCAGCCTTCCGTGCGGTGCGAGTGAGTCAGCTCCCAGACCAGGCGGGTCTTGCCCACCCCCGGCTCGCCCACCAGCGCCGCCACCTGGCCGTGGCCACTGGCCGCTCGCTCGAGAGCGTTGTAAAGGGCTTCCAGCTCGGCCTGCCGCCCCACGAAGCGGGTCAGTCCGCGCGCGGCCGAGGCCTGAAGCCGGCTGCGGACCGGCCCGCTTCCGAGCAGCTCGAACAACTCGATTGGCTCTGGCAGCCCCTTGACCGGGGCC
>DASPXK010000376.1:0-20294 GCA_035637315.1 Chloroflexota bacterium | reverse complement strand
GCATCCGATATGGACCCGGCGCTTTGGCGACCGACGGCAGGCCGACATTGGGCGTCGCTTTGTAAGCCGCGTACGCGCCGCCATCGAGGATCACCTGGACGTCGCGCGCGATGATGCTGCCGTCGTTCTTGATGCCAGTCTTGACCGTGATGGTGGTCGGATGCCTGGGGTTGGCGGCCAGCAGCTCCTCGACATAACTGAGGACCAGCCTGACCGGCCGCCTCGTTCGCCGCGCCAGGTAGTAGGCGATGGGCTCGGGCCCAAGCGCGCCCTTGCCCCCAAAGTCGCCGCCGATATTCGTTGGGATGACGACGACCTGCTCCGCCGGCAGCTCGAAGAGCTCGGCGAGTAGGTCGCGCAGGCTGTACGGCACCTTACAGCTGCTCCACACCGAGACCAGCCCATCCGTGCCGATCTGGACCGTGCAGGCCCGCGGCTCGATGTACGCCTGATGGATGCGCTGAGTCGTGAACGTGTGCTCGAAGATGCGGTCGGACTCGGCGAAGCCTTGCTCCACATCGCCTTTGCCAAACTCGGTCCGTGACTGGACGTTCGGCTCGTCGGACAGCACCTGACCGCCCTGATAGGTGTCCTTGTCCGGGTGGAGCAGCGGCGCGCCGGGCGTCATCGCCCGAGCCGGCGTGAAGGCTCCCGGCAGCTCGTCGTACTCAACGTCGATCAAGCCGAGCGCCTCTTCGGCGACGGCCGGGTCTTCGGCCGCGACCGCGGCGACCGGGTCGCCTATGTAGCGGACTCGGTCACGGCACAGGATCGGCATGTCTTTGACCGTCTTGCCGGTCCGGACGTCCGGTATCTCGAAACCGCTGATCGCGGCCACGACGCCGGGCAGAGCCAGGGCTCGCGACAGGTCGCCCCTCACGATCCGGGCGTGCGGATGCGGACTCCGCAGGACCTTCGCCTCGAGCAGACCGCTCAGCTCCACGTCGGCGGTGAAGCGGGCGGCGCCGGTCACCTTGAGCGGGCCTTCCACCCGCGGGACTGTGCGGCCGACGACTGCGTATGCCACCGGGACCTCCTCGTTGCTGGACCCTTCCGAGCTTACTCGCACGACCGCGTGGCTGCAAGGCGTGCGCGGACCGATTGCTCGCTACAATCGGGCGCGACTCAGGTTTCGGAGTCCGGATCGGCGCTGATGGGCCACTGGCGGGCGGTCAACGCCCTCTTTCTCGTGGCGACGGCCCTCGACTCGTTAGCGATGGGCCATCTGACGGCGTTCACGCCGCTTTATCTGCGCGAGCTTGGACTGGCGCCGGGCGATGTCGGTCCGTGGACCGGCTTCCTATACGCCACGATGATGGCCATCGCCTTCCCACTGGCGCCCTTCTGGGGGGCGCTGGCCGAGCGGTACTCGCGCCGACTGATGATCGTGCGTGGCCAGTACCTGGGCGCGGCCGCCTACGCCCTGACGGCGTTCGCGCCCGACGTCAGCTGGCTGTTACCCGCCCGCCTGTTGCTCGGCTGCACGTTCGGCAGCCACGCCATGATCATCGCAACCCAGGCTCTGCTCACACCGCGCCGGCATGTCGGCTCGGCGATCGCGACAATTCAGATCGCCATGCCGATCGCGGCGAGCTTCGGGCCGCCGCTTGGCGCAATCCTGGTCGAGCTGATCGGCTTGCGTGGCCTGTTCCTGTTGGACGCGGCCTTAGCCCTGGTATCGGGGCTGTTGGTGACGTTCCTCATGCCGGAGCCGCCGAGTCAGGAGAAGCCAGCCTCAATCCTGGGCAGGACGCTGGAGACGGGCAAGCTCGTCTGGGGCCGGCGAGCCATCCGTTGGGACTTCTTGGCGTGGTTCCTCAGTCACGGCGCTCGAGCGATCGTGGACGTCTATCTGCCGGTCAGGATCGGGCAGCTGGTAGCCGATCCGGCTCCAGCCATCGGACTGATTTTGGGCGTCTACGGCGTGCTGACGACCGTGTCAACCTGGCTTGCGGGTCGGCTCGTCGACGAGACGGGCGGGATCCGCTGGCTCTGGCCGGCCATGGCAGTGGCGACCGTCGCCACTTTTGGCCTGACTATGGCCAGCCAGCTCTGGGTGGTCGCGCTGCTGGCGTGGAGCCGCGCCTTCCCCTTCGCCGCCTCCAACATCCTGCTCTATGCCCACCTGGTTCGGATACTACCCGCCGCCGAGCAGACATCAGTTATGGCGCTCAGTCCGATGCCGCGGAATATGGCGGCTTTTGTCCTGCCACTGGTCGCGGCGGCCGTGGCGCCGTTCGGCGCCAGCGCGGCGCTGGCGGTCGGCGCGGCCGCATACGGTGGGACTGCCGTGGTTGGCTGGCTCGTCGACCGCGAGACGGGCCGCGAGCGTGAGGGCCGATCGATGTCAGCCGAGGAGTGACGGGCTCGCCAGCTCGGACAGGCGGACTAGCACCGCGCGGACGCCGGCCATGTTGCGCTCGAACTCGGGATCGTACGGGGTGGTCAGCTCGACGAGGATGCCGGGCACGTCGATCTCGCGCAGCCAGACGTTCATGCTGCCGGTCACGCGGTAGGACAGCGCGCTCTGCCCGCCGCCGGGGTTCGGGCGCGGGTAGGCGCTGGCCCCGGCAAACGCCGCGGCCAGCTCACCGCCCAGCCCCTCGCGGCCGCCGAACATGAACCCGCCTGCGCTGTGGTAGTTGATGACCAGGGCCGGCCGTGTCGCGAGGATCCAGTCGGCTAGGGCGCGGGTCTCCTGCTCAGAGAAGGGCTCCGGGCCGCCCAGCCCGGCCCGAAATCGGCCGTTGGAGTCGAAGGCGTCGGCGCGCCACTCCGGGCCGCCCCAGTTTCGGTTCGGGTCAACTCCGCTCAAGTACTGGCGAGTCCCAGCTGCCAGGCCGTCTGGATTGGCGACCGGCATCAGGTCGAGGCCGACCCCGGGCGGCACGTCAGACGAGCGCTCGACAAAATGGGCTAGCAGCATCCTGACCAGGCGGACGGTGTTCTCCTCCGGCCCGCCGTGCTGGCCGCCAAGGACGAGGACCCTCGCCTTGCCCTCGCCGACGTGATACACGACGATCGGCTGGCCCGCCTGCGAGTAGCCGATTGCCTCCCACGGCGCCTCACTCTGCGCGCCCGCCCGCGGAGCAGGCGGGGTGAGCAGAAGGCCGATCGCAACAAGCTGGACGACGACGTACAAATAGCCGCGCCTGATGAGCCGTGTCACCTGACCTTGACCAGGATACAATAGGTCGACGAGCACACCCGTCGGGGTACTCGGTCACCGTAGCATGGTCGCACGCGGACGAGCCAGCCCGCGGCTGGCCGGCCCAGCGAGCGCCGAATTCCTCTGCGTCGGGCACGTTGTCGTGTTCATCTCCCTGCTGCTTGGCGGCGCCCTGGCGACGCTGCTCCTGGCGGCCTCCTTGGCTCCAGCTCGACTCTCACCCCTGGCGGTCCGCCTGGCGGCCGAGCCGCAGGCGCTGGTGCGTGATCTTGGTGGCCGCGCGGTCTCGGTCTTCGATCTGCCGGTCGATGAGGCGCGGCTGCTGTTGTTGCCCGTTTCCCAGGAGCGATCGCTGCCAGAAGGCTATCGGCCGCCCGATCTGGTCTGGACATTCGGTCGGCCCGTCCGGTCGGTTATCGCGCCAGACCTGCGCGCGATGATCGACGCAGCGGCCATCGATGAGGTGGACCTGGCCGTCATCTCCGGCTATCGCTCGCCGGCCGAGCAGGCGGCCGCATTTGAGGCGTCGGTCTGGCGGCAACTGGCTCGCGAGCGTGGCGCGATTGATCGCGGCGAGGCCGAGGCGCGGGCAGCGCGCTTCGTGGCTCCGCCTGGCCATTCCCAGCATCAGCTCGGCACGGCTGTGGACCTTTCCAGCTGGGAGCTGAGCTACGCCATCAACCCGCGCTTCGCCGAGACCCCGGCCGGCCGCTGGATCGCCCGACATGCCTGGGCGTACGGTTTCGTCTTGCCATACACGCGACCCGGTGAGAGTCGGACCGGCTACACCTATGAGCCGTGGCACCTGCGCTGGATTGGGCGGCCGCTTGCCACCCTGCTCGACGCAGCGGGCTACCTGGATGACCCCTCGCTCGTGGCCGATGACTACCTACGCGCGGTGGAAGAGCTGCTCGACGTCGAGGGCGCGCCGTAGCCCCCGAATCGCTACGGCCGTTTCACTGGCGCATCGCGGCGCTGGCTGGTCTGGCCTTCTCGGGCAACGGCATCGACGTGAGCGTCATCAGCTTCGCGCTGCCAGGCATGAGGGCAGAGTGGGGCCTGGTGCCGGCTGACCTCGGGCTGGTCTTGCCGGCGGTTGGAGTCGGCCAGCTTCTGGGCGCCATAGTGGTTGGCTCGCTGGCGGATCGCTTCGGCCGCCGGTTGGCATTCTGTTCGACCAGCATGATGGCCGGGGCCGGGACGGGCCTAGCCGGCCTTGCCCCGAACCCACTGTTGCTTGGCGTGGCGCTGTTCTTCGGCGGTCTAGGTTACGGCGGCGTGGCGCCCGTCGCGGGCGCGCTGGTGAGCGAGTTCGCGCCAGCCGCCCACCGCGGGCGATTGCTTGGCTTTACCCAGGTCCTCTGGACGCTGGGCTGGAGCGCGGCGGCCATCGGCGGCGGCTGGTTCGCCCGCCAGCTCGGCTGGCGCGGCATCCTCGGCCTGGGCGGGCTGCCCATCGGAATTGGCCTGCTGGGCTTACTACTGGTGCCAGAATCGCCCCGCTTCCTCTTTTCCCGCGGACGTCATGCCGACGCGCTCGCGTTGGCTGGTCGGCTGTCCGAGCGGCACGGCGTCGAGGTGCCGCTGGGAATGGCGCCGCACGTGCCCTGGGTCGCCTCGCCACTGGGCCACCTGATCGAGCTGTGGCGGCCGCCATTCCGGCGGCGCACCGTCGCGTTGTGGATCACCTGGGTGGCGATGAACGCGGCCTTCACCGGACCGATCGTGTGGCTGACCCTCCTCCTGGCTGACCTTGGCTCGCTCGGGCCGCGGGTCACTGCCTTCGTGGGGTTCATGATGTTTCCGGCGGCCCTGACGTCCACGCTGCTGATCGAACGAACCGGCCGCCGTCCACTGATCCTGGGCTCTCTTAGCCTGGCCGGCGTGGGTGCGCTGGTGATGGCGGCTGGACCGGGCGCGGTGTGGGTGGCCATGGGCGCGGCGGCGGTGGCGATGGGTACCCTGGCGGCGTGGCCGGTGGTCCTCGCCTGGGCATCCGAGCTCTACCCCACTCGGATGCGCGGCACTGCCGGCGGCTGGGCGTCGGGGTGCGCGCGGTTCGGCGGCATCCTCGCCCCGGCCGTGGTGGGCCTGCTCCTCAGTCCGGCCGGTGAAGGGCGCCTGCTGGCAATGCTGCCGTTCGCAGCCCTCCTCTTCGCGGCCGTCGCGGGCATCGCCCTCTTGAGCGAGGAGACGACCGGCCGCACACTCGAGGAGCTGTCGAGATAATCCTGAGCGCAGCGAGCGGTGACGGTACGCTCACGAGCGTGTCCTCCCCTCTCCCACGCTTGGGAGAGGGGTTGGGGGTGAGGGCCACGGCCACTCAGGTTGCAGGGATCTCGCCGAGGACCGGTGCTTCCAGGAGGGTTTCCACCTGACGACGGTCCCGCACCCGGTCATCGAGATATTCCAGCAGGAAGGCCAGCCCAACGGCGACAAGCAGGGCAGCCGTGGTCCGCAATCCAACCTCGGCGGCTGCCAGGGGCAGCGTGCTGGTGCGAGTGACTCTGGGGCGATTGATGATCCGCACGTAGCCGTTGTTGGCTTGCAAGAACGCCAGGTACTCCGGCAGCTTGGTGTTCAAGACGCGCTCGAATGCCTCGGCGATCGCCAGCGTGACCTGGCGGTCGGCACCCGTTATCGAGACGTCGAGCAGGCGATGGGTTTTCTTCGTGCGAGTCAGGCCCGCGATCGTGCCCGGGTCCAAGCTGAATCCGAGCTCGGCGCTGACGTCCTGGGCAAAGGCATCGCTCTTGAGGATCTCGCTCAAGTCGTCGGCGAGGTATTCGGAGCTGAGCCAGGCGTAGTAGGAGTCGTACTTGAAGAACTCGCCGACGCGAGGGTCGGGAACGACGCTGATTGCCAGCCGCATCGAGGCCGTATACGTGGTTGGACCCTGCAGGGCCAGTGCGATCGAGACGACAAACGTCGCCAGCGTGATGGCCGCGACCATCTGCCAGCGACGCCGAATCACCGCTCCGTACGTCTTCAGCTCCATCGCACTCCCGCGCCCGCGCCGCCAAACTATACACCGCGCCCCGGCAGGGCGGGGGCTTGTTTCCGCGAAGCGCACCTGTTCCCCGGGCCCGCTCTCCCAATTTGGGAGAGGGGTTGGGGGTGAGGGCGACCCCTACGGCGACAACTCCACCCACCCGTACCCGAATTCCACGCCTCTCACGCCTTCTAGATCGATGAGGCGCACGGAGCCACCCGGTTCGTCGAGCAGGTCGACGAGCCTGAGCCGGGCGGTTGCCCTGGCGCCTAGCCGGGGTGAGTCGTCGGCGATCAAGAGATGTGTTGCTCCATCTGGAACCAGAAACGTTTGGCGGCGTTCCTGGTAGTCCCGCTCGTACTCGTCGAACAACATGACTACCTGGTAGCCGGTCAGGTAGTACTGGAGCTGGCGAAAGCGGTCGTGGGCCAGGATGACCGTAGAGCCAGGGCTGAGCTGGCGCTGAACGAACGCGACCTGGGACTCGAGCAGGTCGTCAACCCGACGGATAGCGGACAGGCGGGCCGGGCCGGGCGCCGCCAGGAAGACCGAGATGTTCCAGGACAGCAGCACCAGCAAGATGACGCCTGGCGCAGCCGCGGCTAGCCGCCCCAGCCCGAGCCCGAACGCCTTCGAGGTCGTTAGCGCCAGGACCCGCGCAGCCGCGCCCAGATCGTCTCGAAGATCGGCCAGTCCGGCCGCGGCCAGAATGCTGAGCGCTGGTAGCAAGACGAGCACGTATCCTTCGACGGCGATATGGATGAAGAGGAAGACGACCGAGGGCGGAAGGATCCAGACGAGCAGGAATCGAAGCCGTTCATCCGTGGCGATGCGCAGCGCATTGAATGTCCGCCCCAACGAGTACAGCAGGAGCAGTAGGACCGGCGCGCCGACCCCCAGCCGCAACGCCTGAAGCAGCAGTTCGACGTTGTATCGCAAGCGCTCCTCGCCCTCCGCGGCCACCGAGTACGCGCGTACTACGTATCTCGCTTGGGCGGCGAACGCAGCGAGATACTCGCTCGCGCCTCCGCTGAGCCATACCATCGGCGCAGCCCAGGCGCCTACGACGAGCAGGCACGCCGCCACCGCCAGCAGGCGCGCGCCTGAAGAGCAGCGCAGCAGGGCCCGCGCCCACAGCGGCCCAAGCTCGAAGAGCAAATCGAGCCGAAATCCGGCCGCCAGACCCATAAGAGCCCCCGAGCCTGCCACGTGGCTGGCGAAGGCGGTCGCGCGGAGGTGATGTGCGAGCAGAGCGATGCAGGCCGCGAAGCAGGCCAGCGTCGTGTACGGAAATGCGACCTCGCCGTAGGCCCAGAAGCCTGGACTGAACGCCAGCAGCAGTGCGGCGGCCAGTCCGATCGCCCCGTCGAACTGCGCCACCCCGAGGCGATGCGTCGCCGCGACGGCGACGGCGCTCGCCAAAATGCTGACCACGACCAGGCTTCGATTCGGGTCGTCGACGAGACGGTTGATGAGCCAGGCGCTCGCTACGTAGAGTGGATAGCCGGGTGGGTGGGGCTGGTGATGGCCGACGTGGTAGTAGTCGCGAACGGCAAAGGCGTAGTTGGCCGAGTCGTACGCGTACAGCATCGAGCTGGTGAAGGGCGCGCGGCTGGCGATGGTTGTGGCTGCCAGGATCGCGGTAACCAGGAGGCCCGAAGGGAACGACTGAGGCGCGGGCCTCATCCTGCCAGCGCTGGCTCGCGGAGGCCACCTCGCTCTCGCCACTCCTGGTAGGCCCGCGCCAGGAAAGTGGACAGCCGCTCTCGGAACACGTTCGAGCTGAAGCGTTCGGCGTTCGCCCGGATGCGACTCGAGTCGAACGACGACTGCTCGAGCTTTCGCACCGCCTCGGCGAGTGCCTCCGGGCTCTGCTCCCGAAAGAGGACCCCGGTCTCGCCGTCGATCACCGTGTCAAGGGCGCCGCCGGCCGCGTATGCCACCACCGGCCGGCCCGCCGCCTGGGCTTCGACAGGCGCGATACCAAAATCCTCCTCGGCCACGATCAGATAGGCGCGGCAACCAGCGTAAAGCTGAGTCAGGGTCTCGTCGTCGACGCGTCCGACGAACTCGACATTGGTTGAAGCCCGCGCCCGCAGCCGGGTGTGGTCACGTCCATCCCCGACGATCTTGACCCGCAGCCCGAGCCGACTGAAGGCGTCGACCACCAGGTCGATGCGGCGGTATGGGATCAGTCGCGCGACGGTCAGATAGTAGTCGTCAGGCTCGCCGCTGGCAGAGAAGTGGTCCGTGTCGACGGGTGGGTAGATGATCTCAGCCTGGCGCCCGTAGTACTTCTCGATCCGCGCCGCGACGGCGCGCGAGATGGCGATGAAACGGTCGACCCGCTTAGCCGAGGTCACGTCCCAGAGCCTTAGGTACTGAATGAACGGCGGCAGGACAAAGCGCGCCAGGAATCCCAGGTTCTCACCATGGACGTATTCCCGATACCGCCAGACCCAGCGCATCGGTGTCAGGCAGTAGCAGACATGTAGAGTCTCAGGCCCTGTCACGACCCCCTTGGCGAACGCGCTGCTGTTCGATAGGACTACGTCATAGTTGGAGAAGTCGAAGCTTTCGAAGGCCAGTGGATAGGCCATCAAGTACATCTGATGTCGAGTGGTGACCATCGGCAGTCGCTGCATGAACGACGTCCGGATGTCCCACGCGCGGTACCCGGCGGGCATGATGCCGGGTCCGTACATAGAGGTGTAGATTGGGGCGTCCGGGAACAGGTCGTGCATCCGCTCCAGGACTCGCTCGGCGCCGCCGTACTGGTTGAGATACTCGTGGGCGACCGCCAGCCGTGTCCCGGCCGGCAGGAACTGGCCGGCCGCACCCACAGCCATGGCGGCGTCTAGAACGCGCCGCGTCCGCGGAGCACGGCGGGCACGGTCCTCAGCAAGATTCGGAAATCTAGACCGAGTGACCAGTTCTCGATGTAGTAAATGTCGTAGATCACCATCTCGTCGAAGCTCAACTCGCTGCGACCGCTCACCTGCCAGAGTCCGGTCATACCCGGCGAGACCGCCAACCGCTTATGGTGCCAGGGGTCGTACGTTTCGACCTCGGCTGGGATCTGGGGTCGAGGTCCCACGATGCTCATGTCGCCCACGAGCACATTCCACAGCTGGGGCAGCTCGTCCAGGCTGAGCCGACGCATTACGGCTCCTACCCCGGTCCGACGGGGGTCCTCGCGCGATTTGAACAGCCGCGCGTCACCGTCGGTCACCTGGACGAGCCGCTCGCGGAACTGCTCCGCGTCCTGCTTCATCGAGCGGAACTTGTACATCGTGAACGGCTGGCCGCTCTTTCCGATTCGGACGTGGCGATAAATGACCGGACCTGGTGATTCGAGCCGGATCAGCAGCGCCAGCGCTGCCATGAGCGGGGCACAGACGAGCAGCGCTGCGGCCGACACGACGACGTCCGCGGCCCGCTTCGTTACCGCCTCGAGGCCATCGATGGCGACCTTCTTGAGCCCGATCAATGGGATCCCGCTGACCGTGTCGACGTCCACCCGGCTCAAGCTCATCTCGTACAGGTCGGGGACGATCTTGAAGCGCACGCTGCCCCTTCGGCAGTGGTCGACAATCTTCAGGATGGCGGCGTGCGAGGCAGCCGGCAAGGCCACGACGATCTGGTCAGCATGATGGGAGTCGGCGACACGCTCGACGTCGTCCAGGCCGCCAAGGTGCCGAAAACGGCCAAAGTCCTCGGCCCGATCGTCGTCCAGGAACCCAACCACGCGGTAGCCGAGATGGCCGCGGGCAGCCAGGCTCTGCATGATCATCCGGCCCAGGTTGTTGCCCCCGACCACCAGCACTCGCTCCACCCCGATCCCGCGCCGATACAGCGCCCCAAGGATGAGTTGGACACAGGCCCGTCCGGCGACGACCAGGACCGAGCAGAACAGCCACGCCAGGATGAAGGTGAGGCGTGACGAGGCCGGATAGCGGAGCAGCGACGCACCGGCGAATAGCGCCATGACGCCAACCGCCGTGCTGCGAACGATGGCCGGAATGTCGTCGAACCACTCGATGCCGCGGCGTGGGCGGTACAGGTCGGCGAGCTGGAAAGAGATGACCAGGATGGCCACCAGCCAGAGCTGGAGCGGGAAATAAACCGAATAGGGGACGAAATTGAACTCTTCGATCTCTGGCCCTACCTCGGCCACGTAGCGCGTGTACCAGCTCGCGTAGAAGGCGACGCTGATGGCCAGGCCGTCGACGATCACCAGCCACGCGGGGGATAGCCAGCCGAGGCCCTGCCGCCGCCGAGCGTCGTCCGGCAGCGCGGGAACTGGCTGGGGGCCGATCATCTGGGCGGAGGCCGGCTGGGTGACCGTCATCGCGATCGTGCCTCGACGCTCGGCGGGGCGAACGCTCCGATTCGGCTCATGCGGCCCCAAAGACCTCGCGATACACCTGGACGGTCTGCTCGGCCATCCGCTGCCAGGAGAACAAGCTCGCCCGCGCTAACCCGGCGGCGCGCAGCCGGGCGCGCAGATCATCGTCATCGATCAACCGCTGGAGCGCGGCTGCGAGACCGTGGACATCGGTCGGCTCGACGAGAAGTCCGGCACTCCCGACAACCTCCGGGAGAGATGAGGTGTTGGATGCGACAACGGGCGTGCCGCACGCCATCGCCTCCAGAAGTGGAAGCCCGAAGCCCTCGTACAGACTCGGGAACGCGAAAATCTCCGCGGCAGTATACCATAGCGCTTCCTCACCGGTTGGAACGAAGCCAGGAAAGAGCACGTCGTCGGTGAGGCCAAGCTGATGCACCAGCGCGAAGATCGACTCGTACTGCCAGCCGCGCCCGCCCGCCAAGACGAGCTTCAGGCCCGTCCGCTCGGCTGCGCCGAGCTTGGCGTAAGCTCTGACTAGCGTGGCTACGTTCTTGCGCGGCTCCAGCGTTCCGAGGTAGAGGATGAACGGGCTGGCCAGACCCCGCTGCTGGCGGAACCTGGTCACCTGGGCCGCGTCGGCGGGCCGGAATCGAGGGTCCGCGGCCAGGTGGATGGCAGTGACCCGCTCTGGCGCGACCCCACACAGCCGAATCGCGTCCTGCCTGGTGTGCTCGGAGATGGCGATGACCCGTGAGGCGCGCCGCAGCGAGGGCGGGGCCAGAAGTCTGAGGTACAGGCGGTTGCCGCGCTTGAAAAGCTCGGGGAAGCGCATGAAACTCAGGTCGTACAGGGTGACCACGGTTGGGCCGCGCCAGGCGCACGGGGCAACCGTGCCCAACGCATGCACAAGGTTGACCCCTTGCCACGCCAGCTCCAGAGGCTGCGCCAACTGCTCCCAGGCTAGCCTGACAACCGGGCGGTCCATTGGCAGCCGGGTGAGTCGCCCCTGGATGCGCGTGCTCAACAGGCCCCTGCTCTGGGGCGAGTCGGGTGCAAAGACCAGATACTCGAGCGAACTGGGGACTCCTGGCAGGTGGGCGAGGAGCTCGTAAATTACCCGACTGATGCCAGCGGTCCGATAGGTCGCCGAGGCCGACAAGAGCTGCGCGCTGAGCGCCACCTTCACTGATCAGAGCTCCGTCAATGCGCTTGACGCCGTCCGAGGTGGGTGGCGATAATCCGCGCCCGAACGACCCCGCGTAGTCCTGCCTGCGCGCGGCAACGGAGCCGTCCGACGAACCTGGCCACTGGATCAAGTCTGGCGCCGACGTCGTGGCGGCCTCGTGGATCGACCGCTGGGCCTCTGGGGCTCGGGGGCGTGTTGTTGCTCTCGCTGGCGGCGTTGGCCAGCGTGCTCTTCGCCATTCGCCAACCGGTCGGCTTCGCGATGTTCCTGGGCTTGCTCGTCGGGCTCATCTGCGGCGGCCTGGGTCTCATCCTGTTGATATTCACGTACGGCTACTTTGCGCTCCGTTATCGGTTTGAGCAGCGCGCGCTGGTCATTCGCTGGCTCGGCCGTGAGGAAGTCGTGCCGTACCGGGCCGTAGACGGCATCTTTGCCGGCTCGCGACTCGGCCAGGCCATGCGCGTGCGGGGCCTGAACTGGCCCGGCTATCACGTTGGCATCGGGCGGACCAGGGCGATGGGGCTGGTCCGCTATTACACCACAACGAGTGACCTCGGCGACGTAGCCTTGATAGTGACACCATCGGCGACGTATGCGCTGTCGCCCGCCGATGTTGAAGGTTTTCGCCGCGAGCTGATCAGGCACGTCGAGGACAGCGACCAGCCAACTGAGACGCTAGACGACGAGCTCGCCGTACCGCCGCTTCCGCCCGTATTGCGAGACCTGAGCCTGCCGGCCCTGCTGTTCGGATCGCTAGCCCTCCTGGCCATATGCCTAGGCTATGTCTGGCTGAAGTGGGATGGCCTCCCGGATACGATCCCACTTCATTTCGCGGCCGACGGAACGCCGAACATGTTCGGCCCTCGCGAAGACGTCTTCAGGATTCCCGCTGTCGGCGCCTCGATCCTGGTCGGAAATCTTGGCTTGGGTCTCGCCCTGTACGCGCGAGAGCGAGCGGCAGCCCGGATGCTGTGGGCGTCGGCGCTCGTCGTCGAACTGCTGGTGCTGATCGCAACGGCGCGCATCCTCCACTGAGGGGGTGGGCACGGAGATTGTCTAAAGCCGATCCACGCCTGTCACTGGCACGCCTGGTGGCGCGGCTGGAGCGGCGCAAGGCGTTCGTAACGATGGCCGACATCGAGGCCGCGGCAACCCGACGCTCGAACCGCTCCGTTCCAGCGCAACAGCTCGGCCAGCTCGTGGAGGCGGCCGTCGCGGACTGCTTGCTCCTGGCCGACCACCGCACGTTCTTTGACCGCGACTCCCAGACGTTTGAGACCCGCTACGTCTATCGCGTTAACCGCCGCCACCCCCTCGTAAGGTCAAAAGGTCCAGAGTTAAGAGTCTGAAGTTGGGGGCGGAGAGTCAAGCGAGCGGCACCCGCTTCGACTTTTGACCTTCGACTTTCGACTGCCTAGGGCTGAAAGTTCCGGCCCAGGATGATCCGGATGTCGGCCGGGCTGCTCGCGATCGGGGCAACTTGGACGGCTGACTGGGGCAGCCGCAGCCGGCCGGCCAGCGTGGCGGCTGCTTTCTGGTCGTCGCTGTTCAGCACGATCAGTGCCGATTCGGCGTAGTCGGTCCGATCCGCCGTATCGACCCGCACGACCTCGTAACCGGCCGCCGCTAGCTGGTCGGCCAGGCGACGGGCGATCCCAACCCGGGTCGTTCCGTTCAACACCTCCAGGCGGGCCGACTGGCCGGCCGCCTCGGCGAACGAGTGGGCGATCGCGCGTTGGATGTCGGCTCGGCGTGGCATCAGCAGGTTCTCACCGCCCGAGCCCAGGAATGGGTCGGACAGGTTCGTATCGATGACGAGCGTCTGGACTCGATCGCGGTCGATCTCCGACCCCAGCCGGGCTAGCGCGAGCAGGTCGGCGACTCCGAGGTCGGTCTGGACCGCCGACTGGACAAGGCCGACCAAGGTCGGGATCCTGGGCAAGATGTTGAGCTGCAGGCCACGGTCACGCATGGCGAGCAGCAGGCGCTGCTGGCGCCGAGCCCGTCCGAAATCGTTCTCGCTGTGCCGCGACCGAGCGTATTGGAGCGCAAGCTTGCCATCCATCATCTGTGGCCCTGGCGGAATGTACAACCGCATCACACCGTAGTCGTCGGTCGGATACTCGTCGTCTTTGATCGGCCGTTCAACGTCGACGATCACGCCGCCGAGCGCATCGACGATCTGCTCGAAGCCGTGAAAGTCGATCCTAGCGTAGTGATGAATTTTGAGCCCGAAGTTTGCCTCGACGCTGCGGGCCGCGAGCTCGGGTCCGCCAACCGCGTGCGCCACGTTGATGCGTTGATTGTAGAAGCCTGGGATGCTCACCCACAGATCGCGTGGCAACGAGATCATCACGACCGACTTGGTCGCTGGATCGATGCTCACCACTATCATGGTGTCACTTCGGCTGCCTTCGACTGGCTCGTCGTCACGGTGGTCGATGCCGAGCAGGAGGATGTTGACTCGGCTCGTCCCAACCCAGGGCGGGAGCTCCGGGTTCTGCACAACCTGGCCCGGTGTGGGCGCCGGATTGGGCAGACGCGGCTGCGGGACCGCAACGATCTCCGGCCGCGACGGAACAGTGATGGCCGGCCCGTACGGGAGCTGGACCTGCGTCGACTGGAACTGGATCAGGACCTTCCAGTTAGCCAGGAACAACCAGCCGAAACAGAACCCGCCCAGCACGAACGTCGTGAAGGCGAAGCTCATGAACGCCAGCCGAGGGCTGAAGCCACGCCGCGGAGAAGGTGGCGGCAGGAGTGGTGCGAAGTCCTCAGGCGATGGTCGCATGGCGCTCCGGTTGAGTGGCGCCCGGCTTGGGCGGGCGCATTATACGAGTAGTGAGTAGTGAGTAGTGAGTAGTGAGTAGTGAGTAGTGAGTAGTGAGTGGGTAGCGAGTAGTGAGGGATAGGGGTGGCGCGGCGCCTCAGCGGAAACGACGAATAGAAGAGCCGTTTGGTTCCGCTGGGCACCGGTTCGCGGACAACATGCCGTGCCTCAGTGGCAGCCGATGCTCTGGACGGCCGCGCGGACCTCTTCCCGGTTTACATCGCGGGCGGTTGTAACAGAACCAATTCCGGTTGGGAGGACCCACTGGAGCGTGTTCGCTCGGGCTTTCTTGTCGCGCGACAGCGGGCCGAGCAGGGACGCGGCAGAGACCCCTTCGGCGCGAGCGGGCAGGCCGAAGCGGGCTAAAAGGTCGGCCTGAGCCCGAAGGTCGTGGTCGGTCAGCAGACCACGCTCGCGGGCGATGTAGCCAGCCCCGGCCATCCCGATCGCGACCGCCTCGCCGTGAAGGTAGCGTCCGTACTCGGTCGCCGCCTCGAGAGCGTGGCCGATCGTGTGGCCATAGTTCAAGATCACGCGCCGACCATCCTCGCGCTCATCCTCTCCCACCACCTGGCCTTTCAGCTCGACCGCTCTCCTGATCACTTCGCCCAGCAGCCTCTCGTCGCCAAAGCCGAGCAGCAGGTCGACCTTTCGCTGGAGGGTGCTGAATAGCCACGCATTGGAGATCATGGCGATCTTGACTACCTCGGCCCAGCCGGCACGGTACTCGCGGTCCGGCAGGCTGCGGAGAAGTCGCGTATCCGCCACGACGAGGGCTGGCTGGTGGAAGGCGCCGATCAGGTTCTTGCCGAGCGGATGGTTGACCGCGACCTTGCCGCCGATACTCGAATCGACCTGGGCGAGCAGCGTGGTGGGCACCTGGACGAGGGCCACCCCGCGCAGGAACGTGGCGGCCACGAAGCCGACCAAGTCGCCGATTACGCCTCCCCCAATGGCCACGATGCAGTCTCCGCGGTCGGTGCCGGCTTCGATTAGCCAGTCGTAGAGGCGCTCTGCGGAGCGGAGCGACTTATGCTCCTCACCGCCGGGGGCCAGCGCGACCCGCACGTCGCGCCCGGCGGCCCGAAGAGCGCTCTCGATCGGCGCGCCATGGGTGGACCAGACTGCCTCGTCGGCGATGATCCGCGGGCGGCCCCGTAGGCCGGCCGCATCGAGCCACTCGGGGAGTCTGACTACCGCGCCAGGGCCGACGAAGGCCTGATAAGCGGATGACCCGGCCCGGATCGCGACGGCCTGCACGGCCGCCCCGCTAGCGGCCACGAACGAGCCTGGCGAGCGCATCGGCTACCTCGCTGGGGGTCTGTCGGTCGGTGTTGACGACGTGATGGGCGCAGCGGTAGTGGGGCTCGCGCTCGCGGGCCAACTCGTCGAGTCGGGCGGCGAGGTCGGCGCTGGCCAGCAGCGGACGTGGGTGGCGCGAGACGCTGTGGGCCAGCCGTTCGGCCAGCCGTTCGGCAGTGCTGTCGAGCCAGATCACCAGGTTGCCGTCAACCAGCCTGGCGCGATTCCCGGCGTCGATCACAGCCCCGCCGCCGGTCGCGATGACCTGATGCGAGCGCGCACAGGTGTCTTGGATAACCTCGGACTCCAGTGCTCGAAAGGCCGGCTCGCCTTGCTGGCCGAAGATCTCGGCAACGCTCTGGCCGGCCCGCCGCTCGATCTCGTGATCGGTGTCGACGAAGCGCCAGCCCAGCCGCCTGGCGAGCAGCTTAGCCACGGTCGTCTTGCCGGATCCGCTCAGGCCGATCAACACTACGTTCGCCGGGCTACTCACTACTCACTACTCACTTCGTAGGTCTCGACATACGCCTCGAAGTTGCGCCCGATTTCCGCCATGCTGTCCCCGCCGAATTTCTGTCGGAAGGCGTCCGCCAGGACCAGCGCAACCATCGCCTCGCCGACGACGCCGGCGGCCGGCACGACGCAGACGTCGCTGCGCTCGACGTGAGCCGGGCTCTCCTCTTTCGAGGCCAGGTCCACCGACGGCAAAGGGTTGATCAGGGTTGAGATCGGTTTGGCCGCGCAGCGCACGACGAGCGGAGCGCCGTTCGTTACGCCGCCCTCGGTCCCGCCGGCGTTGTTCGTCCGCCGCGACCAGCCACGCTGGGGGTCGTACTCGATCACGTCGTGCACAGTCGAGCCCCGCCGCGCGGTCTCCGCAAAGCCATCCCCGATCTCGACCCCCTTGATCGAGGGGATGCTCAGCAGTGCGCCGGCCAACCGGCCATCGAGCTTCTCGTCCCATTGCGAATAGCTGCCCAGGCCGATCGGCACGTTGTAGGCGATCACCTCGAACACCCCGCCGAGCGTGTCGCCGGCCGTGCGAGCGGCATCGATCTCGCTCTTCATGCACTGGGTCGCCTCGGCGTCGCCACAGCGCACGTCAGACGACTCGACCTGCTCCCAGAACGCGGCTATCTCGGGGTTGGCGGGGCCGCGATACTCGCCCCGGATTCGGCTGGGGACTTGAGCCTCGATCGGACCGATCCGGACCGTGTGGCTGCGGAGCTCGATCCCGAACTGCGCCAGGAAGACGCGCGCCACTGCGCCCGCGGCGACCCGCGACGCCGTCTCGCGCGAGCTGGCCCGCTCCAGGACGTTGCGCACGTCGTCGTGGGCGAACTTCACGATGCCCGCCAGATCGGCGTGCCCAGGCCGCAGCTTGGTCACCTTGGGCGTCTCCTCGGCCGGGCGCTCGACGTCCATTCGGCCCGCCCAGTTGGGCCAGTCGAGGTTTGGGATCACCATCGCGATCGGGCTGCCCATCGTGTAGCCGTAGCGGACGCCGGCTACGAACTGGACCTGGTCCTTCTCGATCTTCATCCGCCCGCCGCGGCCGTGGCCGCCCTGGCGGCGCCGGAGCTGCTCGTTGATCTGCGCGGCTGAAAGCTCCAGGCCGGCCGGCACGTTCTGGATCACGATCGTCAGTTGCTGGCCGTGACTCTCGCCGGCCGTCACGAACGGCAGGGCCTTCAGTGACATGCGCCCGGCTCCAGGTCGTTCACGATAGCTCCGAGGACGCGGGCGTGGTCCCAGAATTCCGGATATGAGATGCCGACGCAGCCAGCCCCGCGAATCACGATCCCAGGCCCGGCCAGCCCGGCGATCGCGAGGCTCATCGCAAGCCGATGGTCGCCATACGACTCACATTCGGCGGCTTCCAGTCGCCGGCCACCCTCGACACGGAGGCCATCCGAAAGCTCTTCGACCCGTGCGCCGAGCCGGGTCAGCTCACGAGCCAGGCTCCCGATCCGATCGCTTTCCTTGACTCGCAGCTCGGCCGCGTCACGGATCTCGGTCACGCCGCTCGCGAACAGGCCCAGGATGGCGACAAGGGGAAGCTCGTCGATGGCGCGTGGTACCAGGTCGCCCCCGACCGCGACCCCTCGCAGGCGGCTGCTGCGTGCCCTCAGGTCGGCCCGCGGCTCGCCGGCCACCTCGCGTTGGCCCACCACCTCCACCTCGCCGCCCATCTCGCTCAGGATGTCGAGGAAGCCGGTGCGAGTCGGATTGATGCCGACGTTCTGCACCTCGACCTGGGCATGAGGGTGAGAGCAGCCCAGCGCAAGCCAGTACGCCGCCGACGAAAAGTCGCCCGGGACCTCCACGTCAACGGCCATCAGCTCGGCGGCGCCCTGAACCGTCACCGTCGCGCCGTCCTCCACGACCGAGGCTCCCTGGGCACGCAGCAAGCGCTCGGTGTGATCGCGCGAGGCAGCTGGCGCTCGAACAGTGGTGAGGCGATCTGCCTGGATGCCGGCCAGCAGCAGGCACGACTTGATCTGGGCGCTGGCCACGGGGGCCACGTAGTCGATCCCGTGCAGGCTGCCGCCGTCGATGACGAGCGGTGCTAGCTCGCCACCACGGCGCCCGAGGACACGGGCCCCCATCTGTCGAAGCGGCACGACGATTCGACCCATCGGACGGGCGCTGAGGGACGCGTCGCCAACGAGGACCGACAGGATCTGCTGGCCGGCGAGGACGCCGGCGAGCAGTCGCATTGTCGTCCCGGAATTCCCGGCATCGAGCGGCCTGATCGGCTCGGTAAGCCGGCCGCCCGTGCCTGCGATCGAGACGGTCGGACCGGCGCGACGCCCGGCTTCTGACTGCTCCACGCCAACTCCGAGCTCCCGCAGGCAGGCGAGCGTGGAGAGGCAATCGGCACCCGGCGAATAGTTGCTGACCGTCGCCCGACCTCGAGCCAGGCCGTTCATGATCGCCGCGCGGTGCGAGATCGACTTGTCGCCGGGCGCCTCGATGCACCCCAGGATCTCCGCGGGACCGCGCAGTTGGACGCTCTCGCCAGCCCGCCGCAGGGTGGCCGCGGCCGCGCTCACGCCACGACAGTCTGGCGGGCGGGGCCCGCCACCACCCGCTGGAGTGGCTCGGCCAGAGACCGCAGGCGGTCCATCAGCTCGGCGAAGTTCTCGAGGTTCAGCGACTGCGGCCCGTCGGACAGGGCATGATCGGGCGAAGGATGGACCTCCACCAGCAGTCCGTGCGCCCCAACTGCCATCGCCGCCAGGGCCATCGGCCTGACCAGGTACCATTTGCCGGTCCCGTGGCTCGGATCGGCGATGATCGGTAGATGGCTGAGCCTCCGTATCACGGGGACTGCGCTCAGATCCAGCGTATTGCGGACCGCCGTCTCGAATGTCCGGATGCCGCGCTCGCAGAGCATGACCTGAAAGTTACCGGATGACATGATGTACTCGGCCGCGTGCAGCCACTCGTCGATCGTGCCGGCCAAGCCTCGCTTGAGCATGACCGGCTTTTCGATCCGCCCGACCTCCTTGAGCAGTGGGAAGTTCTGCATGTTGCGGGCGCCGATCTGGAGGACGTCGGCGTATCGGGCGACCAGGTCGACATCGCCTGGCTCGAGCACTTCGGTAATGATCGGGAGCCCGGTCTGCTCACTCGCTTCGGCGAGCAGCTCGAGGCCGTCCTGGCCGAGGCCCTGGAAGCTGTACGGCGAGGTACGGGGTTTGAAGGCGCCTCCCCGGAGGATGCTCGCCCCGGCCGCCTTGACCGCCTTCGCCGTCGCCAACACTTGCTCGCGGCTCTCGACCGAGCATGGTCCGGCCATCACCACCAGCTCGTCGCCACCGATCCGGACGGCTCCGACCTGGATCACGGTGTCGGTTGGTCGGAACTCGCGACTGGCCAGCTTGTACGATTTGGTGATCCTTGTGACGTGGTCCACGCCGGGCAGCATCTCCATGAGCTCCGGCAATTCCTGAGGGAAACCGACCCCGATCACGCCGATCACGGTCCGCTCCGCGCCGCCAGAGATGTGGGCTCCCAGCCCAAACTCCTCCAGGCGTCTGACCACGCCGTCGACCTGTGCCTCCTGTGCCTGACTGCTCATGACGATGATCACCCTAAACCCTCCCAGGGCCGCTCGAGGGAACTGACACCCGCCGGACAACCAAAAAGCAGAGGGTATTCCCTCTGCTTTGACGGCACGACGGAGCCTCAGACCCGCTACTGCTTACACAGCAGCTCCGCCATGCCGCCCCTAAAGTAAAAGTAAGCCGACCGGACCACGATAAGCTCGGCCTCCAGTGCTGAGTATAGGCGAGTCAGGCGGGCATGTCAAACTTCTGTACTCGTTCGGTACCTCCGTTACACTCCTCCTCTCTCGCGTGATGCTGATTCCAAGCCGTGACGAACTCCAGTGGGGTGAGGTAGCCGAGCGCCTGGTGGGGGCGCACGGTGTTGTAGACGACTTCCCAGGTTCGCAGC
>DASPXK010000375.1:0-12548 GCA_035637315.1 Chloroflexota bacterium | reverse complement strand
GCCGGCTGTGGTGGTGGCCGGCATGGACCCGCTGCTGTTCATCGCCAGCGTCCTCGAGATGGCCCCTGGCGTGAGCGAGCTGGCCTGGGTCGGCGGGATGCGAGGCCGCCCGCTCGAGTGCGTTCGCGGCAAGTACACCGGGCTGCCGATCCCCGCCCACGCCGAGATCGCTATGGAGGGCTTCCTTCGCCATGATCGCCAGCGGCTCGAAGGTCCGTTTGGCGAATGGACCGGCTATTACGCCTCAGCGTCGCGCGAGGAGCCGGTGTTCGAGGTCAAGGCGCTCTACCATCGCAACGACCCGATCATCCTGGGCTGTCCGCCGGAGAAGCCGCCGTACGAGGCGCATCGCTTCCGCCAGTACCTGCGAAGCGCCAACCTGCGTCGCGAGCTGAGACTGATTGGAGTGCCCGACGTGACCGCCGCCTGGTGCCATACGGTCGGCGGCTGCCGCCTGTTCAACGTGGTCGCCATCAAGCAGCGTTATCCGGGCCATGCCCGCCAGGCCGGCCACGTCGCCGCCCAGTGCCGAGCCGGGGCCTACCTGGGGCGCATCACCGTGGTGGTCGACGACGACATCGACGTCACCGACCTGAACGAGGTGATCTGGGCGGTCTGCACGCGCGCCGACCCGGACCGCGACCTGGACATCATCCATCGCGCCTGGAGCGGGCCGCTCGACCCGGCGATCGAGCCCGGCAAGAAGGGGTTCAACAGCCGCCTGATCGTCGATGCGACGCGGCCCTGGGAGTGGCGCGAGAAGTTCCCGCCAGCGATCGGCCCCGAGCCGGAGGAGAAGCGGATCACCCGCGACCGCTGGGACTGGATCTTGAGGTAGGGGCACCCGCCTGAGGCGGGCCGTCCGCTCGTCGTGAACCATCCCCGCGCGGCTGCTAGAATCGATCGTCGGCCGGACGCACTCACGCTCCCGGCCAGAGGAGGACACGATGCCCAAGCTGCGACACATCGCCCTGCATACCACGGACCCGGAAAAGACGGCCGAGTTCTACAAGCGTGTCTTCGACATGCAGGAAGTCGGACGGACCAACTCGCCCCTGGCGGACGGGATCTACTTGAGCGACGGCGACCTGAACATGGCGGTCCTCAAGTTCAAGACGGCCGAGGCGGCGGACCGAAAGGACGGCCTGGGGCCCGTGCTCGGCCTGCACCACTTCGGCTTCTGGGTTGAGGACGCCGCGGAAGCTCGCCAGCGGCTGGTGGAGGCCGGTGCCGAGCCTCGAGACGACCTCAGGCCAACCTCTCCCACCTCGTTCTTCGAGGAGAAGTTCAAGGGGCCGGACGGCGTGATGATCGACATCTCGGAGCACGGCTGGAAGGGCGCGACGCCTCCGGCCAAGGCGGCCGTCGAGGCGTAGCCGTTTGCAGGGCGGCGCCAGCGCCGATTCGAGCGAGGAGAGACTTAGAGAACAGGTCGCGACGTCCTGCCGGATCCTGTTCAAGCTAGGCCTGGCCGACTACCTGGGCCATTCGAGTGCGCGGCTGCCCGGCACCGACCAAGTCCTGATCAAGCCGCGCCATTCGCAGACCATTCGCGGCCTGGGTGAGTTGTCGGCTGAGAAGGTGGTCGCGATCGACCTGGACGGCAACCTGCTCGAGGGCCGCGACCCGCCACCCGGCGAGCGATTCATCCATACCGAGATCTACCGCGCCCGCCCAGACGTCGGCGGCGTAGTCCACACCCACCAGACCTTGGCCACGATCTTCGGCGTCGTCCGACGCGAGATCCTTCCGCTGCTGCACGTCGAGGCGCCGCTCGTGGCGCGGGGGATCCCGATCTACCCTTCCCCGGAGCTGATCCACACCGCCGAGCGTGGCGCCGCGGTGGCGGCCGCGCTGGGCGATTATCCAGTCTGCCACCTCCAGGGCCACGGCATCGTGGCCGTCGCACCCAGCGTCGAGGAGGCAACCATCGCCGCTATCCATTTGGAGCGACTGGCGCGTGCCAATTACCTCGCCGCTCAGCTGGGTACGCCGCGAGTCATCCCGCCAGACGAGATCGAGCGCCTGGCGGCTCCGATGGTCGACTTCCGCGTCCGCTGGGCTTACTACGCCAGCCTCGCTGACGACAACCTGGGAGCGCGGGCGTCTCGCCCGCCCCGGTTCAGCGGGCGAGACGCCCGCGCTCCCAGGCGGCCCTGACCCCTGGATGGACATCGTAGCTGCCATCGGCCTGGCGCTGCTGACGGCCTTCTGGATGCTCTGGGAGGTGCTCTGGCCGCTGGTCCTCGGCTTCGCGCTGTCCGCCGCGGTTCAGGCCGTCGTCTCGCACGCCTCGATGGCTCGCCTGCTCGGCGACGATTCGCCGCGCAGCCTCTGTCTGGCCACCCTCTTTGGCGCCGCTTCCAGCTCCTGCTCCTATGCGGCGGTGGCCCTGGCGCGGTCGATCTTCGTCAAGGGCGCCAGCTTCACGGCGGCCATCGTCTTCGAGCTGGCCTCGACCAATCTGGTCATCGAGCTCGGGATCGTCCTGGTCGTGCTCATGGGCTGGCAGTTCGCGGCGGCCGAATTCGTCGGCGGGATCTTGATGGCCACGCTGGCAGCCGTGGTCCTCCGCGTGACCCTCACATCCCGCCTGATCCAGCTTGCCAGACGACACGCCGAGCTGGGGACAGCCGGGCGGATGGAAGGTCACGCCGAGATGGACATGAGCCTGTCCGAGGGACCGCTCCTGTCTCGTCTGCTCAGCCCGCGCGGTTTCACCGCCATCAGCCACTACTTCGTGATGGACTGGGCCTCGGTCTGGATCGACGTGGCCGGTGGCATTCTGATCGCCGGCGCGCTGGCCGCCTGGGTACCCGACGAGTTCTGGCATGCTTTCTTCCTGACCGACAATCCCAGCCTGGCCAAGATCGTCGGTCCGCTGATCGGTCCGCTCGTGGCGGTCGTCAGCTTCGTGTGCTCGATAGGCAACGTGCCGCTGGCGGCCGTCCTGTGGCGGGGTGGGATCAGCTTTGGCGGCGTGGTCAGTTTCATCTTCGCCGATCTGATCGTAATCCCGATCCTGGACATCTATCGCCGCTACTACGGCGGCAAGATGGCGCTGTACATCCTTGGCGTGCTGTATCTGGCGATGGTCGCGGCCGGCTACGTCGTCGAGGTCCTGTTCGCGGCGATCGGCCTGGTCCCGACCGGCCACCAGGTCGAGATCGCGGCGGCCGTCCCGACCTGGAACTACACCACCATCCTCAACCTGGTCTTTCTGGCGCTCGGGGCCGTCCTCGTGTGGCGGTTCTTGACGACGGGCGGCCAAGAGATGCTGAGGATGATGAACCAGCCCACGACCAAGGAATGAGCAATGAGAAATGAGGAATGAGCCTGATTCTCATTCCTCATTCCTCATGCCTCATTCCTCATCCCTTATACGGCCCAAGCTTCTGGCGGGCAGCTTCAGAAAACTGGATGGCCGCCCATTCGCCGAACGGAACGTATCTCTCGACGGCTCCGAACTCGGCTAGGGTCTTGCTCGTGAACTCACCGCTGTCGTTGTTCCAGCGCGCCTCGTTCGGGTCCCAGACGTTCATCTCCTTCAAGATGTCATAGGAGGCAGAGATCGTCTCCTCGTCTATCTTGCCCTCGAAGAGCGGCCTGGCGGTCGCGACATAGCGAGCTTTGTCCTGCGCGACCCGGTGTTCCTGCATCAGCGCCTCGGCGAAAGCCTGGATCACGTCCGGGTGCTCACGCATGAACGCGGCGTTGACCCAGTAGGCACTGAAGAGCAGGTTGGGAAAGTCCTTGCCGATCTCGGCGAAGCGCTTGAACTTGGGCTCCTTGACGATCTCCAACGCCGCGCCGACCGTAAGCTGGCCGGCGTCGATCTTGCCGGCCCGCATGGCATCAACTCGGGCCGGCGTGCCGCGCACCGTCACCCAGTCGATCGTGTTCGGATCGACTCCGTACTTCTTCAACTGGAGCAGGGTCGTGTAGTAGCTCGCGTCGCTGGTCGCGGTGATCCCGATTCGTTTGCCCTGGAGCGCCTTCCAATCCTGGATGTCCCCGGTGACGACCAGGGTGAAATACGGCGCTGAGCCAGACGGGACGGCCGCCTTGATCTGCTGACCCTGTCCGACTGCCAGGATTCCCGAGGCCAGCGAGGACAGGGCCAGGTCGGCCTGGCCGGCGATGAGACCTTTGATAGACGCGTCGGCGCCGGTGATCTCCTGGACATCCGAGTCGATGCCGGACTGTTCCTTGAGCCGCTTGTAGGCCGCCATATCTGGCACAAAGGTCGGATCTTGGGGCACGTTGAACAGGATCCGCACGCTGCTCGTCGACGGCTTGCTCGGCGCCGCGTTGGCGGCTTCCGAGGGTTTCGATGGCGCCGTCGACGGCGCGGCCGGGCCGCACGCGGCCAGCAGCCACAGCCCGCTCGAAGCCAGGCCTGCCCGGAGGAAGTCGCGGCGCGACACATGGCTCATTTCGGCACCCCGACCGCGTCGTTGAAGCCCATCGCCTGGAGCCTGTCGAGGAACTCGAAGGTGTAGGCCTTGGTCACGTCCACGTCCTTGACGGCCGGATTCGCGCTGGAGATCACGTCGCGCGTCAGCTCAAAGGCTTCCTTGCTCCAGCGCATGTCGCGGCGAGCGTATTTCAGGAACTCCCTGACCTCGCCCTCCGCTCGAGCACGATCCTGAAACTGGGCCCACTTCGCGAACGAGTCGATCGCCTTGTCGGTCTGGGTGTACAGGAGCTGCTGGGCCTCGAGCACCGCGGCCACCATCGCAAGGACGGTATTGGGGTACTTCTGGAGCCACTCGCGACGAACGAGCATGCCGTTGCGACCGTACTCGAATCTCGGGTCAGGGCGGGTGAGGATGTTGAAGCCCTGCTGCTTCATCTCCTCTTCCATGGCGACGTCGACCGGCGCTCCGGCCACGCTGCCAGCCTTCAGGGCAGCGATGCGAGCCGCCTGGCCGCCGATCTGGACGATGGTGACGTCATCCGCGGTCAACCCCAGCGCCTTGAGCGCCAGCAGGACCGAGCCGTGCGCCGTGCTGCCGAACGTGCTGATGGCGACCGGCTTGCCTCTGAGGTCGGCCGCACTCTTGACGCTGCTTGCTCCGACGAGAGTGTCTGTCAGGATGGTCGAGGTCATCGCCACGCAGACGAGCGGATCGTCGGTGGTCTGAGACGAGATCGCCGACGACACGCCCTGGGCGGTCAAGTCGACGCCGCCCGAGATGAGGGCCTGGACCGACTTGGCGTCGGTCTCGTTGTAGAACAGCTCGACGCTCTCGAGGCCGTACTTCTGGTAGAGCCCCAGGTCTTTGGCGAACGCGTACGAGAGCTGGCTCGTCTCGACGGTGGAGTGGCCGAGCTTGAGCGAGGTCAGCTCGGGCTTGGGCAGCGAGATCGCCTGAGCGGCCGGCTTTGCAGCCGGGCTCGGCGAGGCTGCCGGTGACGCGCCCGGCGAGGCCGCCGGGGCTGGGCTGGCGGCGGCCGGCGAGGCGGCCGGCTTTGGCGCCTCAGTTGGCTTGGCCGGCGCGGCCGTCGGGCTGGCCGGGGCCGGCGCGCAGGCCGCCACAAACACCGCCACCGCGGCGACGAGACACGGCACAGGTCCGAATCGCCTGGGGAACCGTCGCAGTACTTTCACGCGAGCTCTCCTTCACAAGAGTCAGAAGCCAGGAGGATTCTAGCGTCCTTGCCGTCCTGACTTCCGTTTCCGTCTCCCATCCCCTGTCCCCAACCCCCATCCCCTGTCTCCTACCTCCTATCTCCTATCTCCCATCCCCCATCTGCGGTCGCCATGCGTCGAAGCGTCGTTCGACCCGACGCATGACCTCGCCCAGCAGGACTCCAAATGCTCCGAGCAGGATGACGCCTACCATCAGCCGGGCCGTGTTGAGCGTCGATCCGGAGACGCTGATCATGAATCCGATTCCCTGGTTGGCGGCGATCAGCTCGGCCAGGACAACCCCCACCAGTGCTCGGCCTGAGGCCAGCCGCAGGCCGGTCAGGATGAAGGGGACGGTGCTCGGCAGCACGACGGTGCGAAAGACTCGCGCCCGGCTGGCGCCGAAGCTGTGTGCGACCTCCAGGAAGCGGGCCTCCGTGCTTTGAACGCCGACCAGCGTATTGATGGCGACGGCGAACAATGAGGTCAGAAAGACCACGAACACCTTGGACCACAGCCCAATCCCAAGCCAGAGGATGATCAGCGGGACGAGTGCCACGTCGGGCGTCGCGTACAGCGCGGCTAGCCAGGGGTCGATGATGTAGTTAGCGCGACGGAACCAGCCGGCGACAAACCCAATCGAGATCCCTAGCACGGCGGCGGCCGCGTAACCGAGCCCAAACTCGAGCAGGCTGACCCCAATGTCGCCCCAGATTCGGCCCTGGCTAACCTCCAGCCGAGCCGCGTCGAAGATCCGCGAGGGGGAGCTTACGAAGGTCACTCTGAGGTAGCCCAGCCGCACCGCGAGGTCCCAGACAATCAAGACCGAGACGAAGCCCGCCAGGCCGAGCAGCAACCGTTCGTTGCGCAGGTACCAGCGCTGCCAGAGCGGCGCCTCTGCCAGCCGAACGTCGACCAGCATGCTCTCGGCGGTGCCCGAGACCGACACCCGCTACCTGCCGGCTACCTGTCGACCTGGCCGCTCACGCGAGCGGCCGTCGTGAGCTGGTCGGCGGCCATCGTGCGTTTCACCTCCGACTCGATCAGGTTCCACACCTGATCGACGTAGTCCAGGAAGGCGGGGCTGCGCTTGACCGCCAGCGCGCGCGGGCGCGGGATCTGCACGACGATGTCCGCGAGGACCCTTCCGGGCCGCGCGCTCATCACGATCACTCGATCGGACAGGAAGACCGCCTCGTCGATCTGGTGTGTGATGAACAGCACGGTCTTGTGCGCCTGCTGCCAGATGGCGAGCAATTCGGATTGCATCAGCTCACGCGTCTGGGCATCCAACGCCGCGAACGGCTCGTCCATCAACAACAGCTCCGGGTCGACGGCAAGGGCCCGAGCCAGGTTCACCCGCTGCTGCATGCCGCCAGACAGCTCGTACGGGTAGTGGTGCTCGAACCCGCGCAGCCCGACCAGCTCGATCAGCGGCTTGGCCCGCGTGCGAGCCTCGGCGCTCCTGAGGCCCTGGCACTCCAGCCCGTAGGCGATGTTGTGGACGACCGTATACCACGGGAACAGCGCGGCGTCCTGGAACACCATCGCGCGGTCTGGCCCGGGGCGCGAGATCGCTCGTCCGTCCAGCATGACCTGGCCGCCCGTCGGAGCGATCAAACCATCTACGATCTTCAGAAACGTGCTCTTGCCGCAGCCGCTGGGTCCCAGGACACTGACGAACTCACCCTCCTCGACGCCAATGCTGAGGTTGTCGATGGCCAGCAGGCGGCTGCCCGTCCTTGGCTGGTAGTACTCCATCCGCACGTCGGTCGCCTGTAGTTTGGCCATAGCTCAGCCGGCTCCGACTTTCGGCCGCCAGGCCTGGAAGCGCCGCTCGACCACCCGCAGCAGCTCGACCGCCACAACCCCCATCAGGGTCAGTAGGATCACCCCGAAGAGCAGCCGATCGGTCTGCAGCGTCTGGGCGGCGATCGTGATCATGTGCCCAACCCCGGCGTTGGACGAGTACAGCTCGCCCACGATCACGCCAATGAGCGCTCGGCCGACTCCCAACCGAAGGCCCGCCAGGATGAACGGCACGCTGCCCGGCAGCACCACGCTGGTGAAGACTCGCACTTGCGAGGCGTTGAAGCTAGCGGCCACCTCCAGCAGCCGCCGATCGACCGTTCGTACTCCATACAGGGTGTTGATCACGATGGTGAAGAAGGCGCCCAGGAACACCACCACTATCTTCGACCAGATCCCGATGCCCACCCACAGCACGATCAGCGGGAGCAGGGCGACGCGCGGCAGCGCGTTCATGAAGTTGAGCCAGGGGTCGATGAAGAAGTTGAAGCGTCGATACCAGCCGGCGAAGATCCCGAGCGGCACGCCCAGGGCCACGGCGCCCAGGTAGCCCACGATCAGCTCGGTCCCGCTGACCCGAAAGTCGTCCCACAGTCGCGGCAGCTGGACCTCCCGGATCGCCGCCGTCAGGATCCGCGATGGCGAGCTGAAGAAGAACAGGTCGACCCAGCCGACGGCAGCCCCGACCTCCCAGAACACAAAGAAGCCGACGAAGCTCAGGACACCGAAGATGGCCCGCTCGTTCTCCAGGTACGAGCGCCACACTCGCGGCATCGCCGCCATACGGACGTCCATGAGCCGCGGCTGCGTGCGCTCAGCTCGGTCCATCAGCTCCGCTCACTCGGCTCCATTAGTGACGTCTCATGTCCAGGTTTTCCTCCCCTCTCCCCTTGAGGAAGAGGGGCCGGGAACAAGTGCGCTTCGCGGCGTGAGGGGTCTCCCCTAACAGAGACAGGCGGCGTCCTTGTCGGGATTGGCGTTTGGGATCGGCGCGGCCGGATAGATGCCGTGCGCGTAGCGCCGCGCGTTCGGATCGGCCTGGGGATGGCCTACGTACCGCCGCTCCTCGCGAGGCGACGGCTGTCCCGAGTGAACCGGCTCGCCCAGCGGCTGTGGCGGCTCCAGCCCGAGCAGCTTGGCCGGCGTGACCTGGAAGACCGTCCGGATCTCTTCCTTGGTGCAGCCATAGGCGAGCAGGAGTTTGATCATCCAGCGGTTGGCGACGATGTGGGGGAAGTTCTGCAGCTGGCCAAAGTCGCTGCCGTAGACCAGGTTCTCCGGGCCCACTTGCTTGACGATCCTGGCCGCGTACAGCGGACCACTCTCATGGAGTGGGAAGGCCAACGCGCCCAGGCCGCTGAGCATCAGCCTGGCGCCGCGGGCGGCCTGCTCCTTCATCTCGGCGATCGTGTGCTTGGAGTGGATGTGGGCTGGATGAATGATCTCGATCCGGTTCACGCCCAGTTGCCGCGCCTGCTCCACCAGGATCGCCGTGTCGGCGTACGGATAGTGTCCGGAAGCGAGCACCAGGTCGTTGTCGGCGATGATCCGCAGGATCTCCTGGACGACTGGCAGCACCTTACGGTTCTCGTCCAGGAAGCTCAGCCCATAGCCCGACCAGTCGTCGTAGACCACCCGCCGGTGGTGATAGCTGTCGACCATCGGCATCCAGACGTACTTCATGCCCGGGAAGCCGAGGCACTTCTTGACCGCCTCGGGGTTGAAGCCGCCCACCGAATAGTTCAACACGATCCCGCCGTAGCAGAGCGTCGGACGTAACCCGCGCTGCTCGGCGTGGCGGTTGACGATCTTCTGGACGAGGGCGTTGCGTGAGGCCGAGGGCGTGTACCACGTCTTGACCACCATCGCCCGCATCCCAGCCTCGGTGTAGTCGATGCCGATATCGTCTTCCAGCAGCAGTCGCTCCATGGGGTCCGAGCCGCCGTGGCAGTGGCTGTCGACCGCGTTGGTCAGCAGCTCGTCGACGTCCTGCTCGGTGAATTTGGCGCCCGCCAGAAAGCGGGCATACTGCATGTTCACCCACTGCGCCTGCTGGCGGACGAGCCAGGTAAACACCTCGTCGCTCACGCCTGGCATGTCGACGTTGGTGAGCGCTTTGAGCCGCTCGACGCGCTCCTCGGGGACCTCGACCTTCAGGATCTCCTCCAGCGGCAGGTTCTCCTCTGGCTTGACGCTGGCGCGGCGTGTGCTGTCGGGCTGTTGATCGGGCATTTCTGCGCAGCTCCTGTTTCTTCGTTTTTGCTACGGCTGTACGGACCTGGGCTGTCCTGGCGCAGCGCGGGGGCCTGTCTACCGCCCGCTCCGGTACGGTCGCGCCAGCTCAGGCTGCGCCAGAATGCCCCCTGTATACTGCATGCAATCGGCAGGCTGCGGCTAGTTGATCCCACCGCTTGGCTCACCGTGCCACCGTAGCGCGGGGGCTTGTCCCCCGCTCTGTCCGGCGGGGGACAAGCCCCCGCGCTACGCCACTCGGGTTCCGGGGCTGGGGAGGGGTTCCCCGCCAAAAGAGCCGGGGACAAGCCCCCGCGCCACGTCACTCGGTTCAGGGGCTGGGGAGGGGTCATCCGGCAGAAGTGGCCAGGATTCCGTCTCGAAGGGCGTCCCAGGCGGCTTCGCGAATGCTCACGAAGCGCGTGTCCGATCGCGCCTTGTAGCTCCAGCGGGGCGCCGGTAGATCGACGTCAAACGTGGCGGCTACCGCCCCTGGTCGTGGCCGAAAGACCAGCACCCGATCGGATAGGTAGACCGCCTCGTCGATGCTGTGGGTGATGAACACGACCGTCTTCGGCGCGCGGTCGAGGATCCTCAGCAGCTCGTCCTGGAGCAGCTCGCGGGTTTGGGCGTCGATCGAGGCGAACGGCTCGTCCATGAGCAGGATCTCGGCGTTGGTCGCTAGGGCCCGCGCGATGCCCACTCGCTGCTGCATTCCGCCGGACAGTTGGTGCGGGTAGTGATGCTCGAAGCCGGTCAGCCCGACCAGCTCGAGGTATGGGACGGTCCGCTCGCGGCGCTCCGCCTTCGCCAGCCCCTGGAGCTTGAGCCCAAATTCGGCGTTCTCGATAACCGTCTTCCACGGGAACAGGTTGAAAGCCTGGAAAACCACCGCCCGCTCACGGCCCGGCCCCGTAACTCGCTTGCCGAATACGGTCACGTCGCCCTGGTCGTAGCTGGTCAGGCCAGCCAGGATCCGTAAGCAGGTCGTCTTGCCGCAGCCGCTGGGGCCGAGGATGCTCACGAACTCCCGCTCGCCGACCTCGAAGCGGACGTCTCGCAGCGCCTCGACTCGCCGTGTCCCTTCCCGACCACGACTGACGAACGTCTTGCCAACCTGATCTGCGCGGATCATCGGCTGGCTCAAATGAAGGCTCGCTCCGATTCCTTCCAATGCGCGAATCGGCGCTCGATCAGCTTGACCGCTTCGGTGAGCGCAATGCCCAGCACCCCGATGACGATGACGACCGCGAAGACGTAATCGGTCTTGAAGAAATCGCCGTAGTTGACCAGCAGCTTGCCCAGCCCGCTCAGGGCCAGGAACATCTGCGCGACCACCATGCCGATGACCGCCTGCCCGATCCCCAGCCGAATGCCGGTCATCGTGAACGGCACCGAGGCCGGCAAGATGACTTCGAAGAACAGCTGGCGCTCCGTGGCGCAAAACGACCGCGCCGTGTCGACCAGCTGGCTGCTGATGTCGCGCACCCCCGCGTAGCTGTTGACGATGATCGGGAAGACGCTCGACAAGAAGATCACCACTACCTGGGCCTCGAAGCCGATCCCAAACCAGATCAGCAGCAGCGGTATGAGGGCGACCCGGGGCGTGACGTAGAGGGCGCTAACGTACGGCTCGAGGATCGCCTCGACGGTCCGGCTGCGGCCCATCATGATGCCGACTGGGACCCCCATCGTGATAGCCGCGCTGAAGCCGATCGCGATGCCCAGCAGGCTCAACCGCAGCGCTACCAGCAACTGGCCGGTCCGGACCAGATCGAAGAGGGCGGCCAGGATTCGGCTGGGCGTTGACAGAAAGATTGGATTTACTCGGGCGCCCAGCAGCTCCCAGCCCGTCAGGACGCCTACCAGCGTGATCAGCCGCAGCGCCCAGAAGTAGGTTGTGCCTCTGTGATGGTGGCCCGATACGCTTGATGCCCCGGGCGGCTCGAGCCGGGCGGCGCTGGGAGCGCGGGCGTCTCGCCCGCCTCGCTCAGCGGGCGAGACGCCCGCGCTCCCAGGATGGGTCGGCGATTGGTGCAAATCTCCGTTCCGTCCGGGCGTTTGCTGCAGGAGAGATTTGAGTATACTGCATGCAATTTGGCGGGGAGCTCTGAGTGGCAGTTCCGGAAGGATTGAGAATAGGGGACCTCGACGGCGCCTCGGTCGTACGGACGCGCCGGACCACCCAGGAGCTCGTCTTTGAATTCCTGCGCGACGCGATCTTGAGCGGCCGCCTTCGGGGCGGCGCGCACCTGGTCCAGGACAAGATCGCCAGCGAGCTAAACGTCAGCCGCGTTCCCGTCCGCGAGGCGCTCCTCCAACTCGAGTCCGAGGGACTCGTGCGGATGGAGCCTCATCGCGGGGCCTCGGTCGTCTGGCTGTCGCCAGAGCAGATCGTCGAGATTTTCGAGATCCGCCTCGTCCTGGTCACTGCCGCGCTGCGGTTGGTGGTCCCGCACCTCACCGACGACCAGGTCAGACGACTCGACCAGATCGCTCAGCGCCAGGAAGCCGAGTCGAACATGGCCGCGCGCGCTCGGCTGAACCATGCATTCTATGCAACCCTCTTCGAGGACCTCGGCCGGCCGCGCTGGCGGTCGATGATCGATCGCCTCGAGCGAGAGGTCGAGCGCTATCTGTTGCCCCTCGACCGACCCCATCTCGGCCATCTCGAGCTGGTCGCGGCCTGCCGTCCACGAGACGCCGAGCGGGCGGCCGAGTTGGTCGGAAAGCATCTTCGCCAGGTCGCGGAGCGCGCGGCCGGGCGGGTGCGCGAGCTGGCAGACTCGGGCAGCCCGCATGTCGCGATCCTCGGTGCGCGCGGCAAGCGAGGCCTCCGCGCCCGCCCCCTGCGGCGGTGAAGCTGGGGCTA